>NZ_JBVHPV010000001.1:280170-324056 GCF_055567715.1 Streptomyces sp. NPDC026377 | reverse complement strand
GTGGTGGGCTGGTCGCGCAGTTCCCCGCGCCCCTTCAGGGCCCGGACTTTGTCTGCCGCCCGGTGGTGGGCTGGTCGCGCAGTTCCCCGCGCCCCTGAAGGGCAACGCCCCGAGCCACACGTCAAGGCTGCGCCGGACCCTCCAAGGGGCGCGGGGAACTGCGCGAGCAACCCATCACCGGCCCGCGGACAAAGCGAACCCCGCACCCCCGCACCCCCTACGGCCAGAGCAACTCCCGCCCCCACCCCACCCCCGCCCGCCCCCGCGAGTACCGCACCCGCACATGCCTCCTCCCCGCATCCCCCTGGAAGAACTCCACCTCCACGGGGTCGAGGACGTACAGCGTCCAGCTCGGGACCACCGTGTCCGGTGCGGTCGCGGCGCGGGCCCAGGCCCGCTCCGAGGCCTCCGCCAGCTCCTCCAGGGACGGCAGCACCTCGCTCTGGCGCCCCACCAGCGCCGCCGCCAGCGCCCCGGTGGACCGGGCGTGGAGATCGGCCCGGCTCGCCTCGGCCCCGGCCGGGGTCACCGTCCCCCGCACCCGTACCTGCCGCCCCACCGAAGGCCAGTAGAACCCGAGCGCCGCAGACGGGCAGCCGGCCAGCTGCCGTCCCTTGGCGCTGCCGGAGTGCGACCCGAACGACCACCCCGCCGCATCCGCCCCGTGCAGCATCACGGTCCGTACGTCCGGCCGCCCCTCCCCGTCCACGGTCGCGAGCGTCATCGTGTGCGGCTCGGCCTGCCCGGCGCGGCCGGCGTGCATCAGCCACTCCTGGAAGAGCGCGACGGGCTCCTCGGGCGCGTCCCGTGGATCGAAGCGCGGCAGCTCGACGTCCCAGACACGCAGGGTGTGCAGGTACTCCTCGAATTCCATGCGCAGATTCTCACCCGGCGCTCCCCGGCGCTCCCCGGGCGCTCAGACGGCCCCCGGGGCCGCGCCCCCGGCCCCGCCCCGCGCCGCGAGCCACTCCTCCCGCGTCAGGGCGTACTCGACGTCCCCGTGCTCGTCCCCCTCGACGGAGTAGGGCCACTCCTCGAAGTACGTCCGTACGTACGTGAGTCCGCACCGCTCCATCACCCGCCGCGAGCGGTCGTTCACGTACATCGTGTTGGCGGTGATCCGCGCGTACCCCAGCTCCCCGAAACCCTTCTCGATGAGGGCGAGCGCACCCTCGCGCGCGTACCCCTTCCCCCAGGCCGCCCGCCGCAGCCGGTACCCGAGGTCCGCCTGGTCCGCCGGCGCGTCGAGGCCGGGGCGCAGACAGTGCCAGCCGATGAACTCACCCGTGTCGCGCAGATGCGTCGCCCAGAAGCCCCCGGGCAGCATCCGCGCGAACGACTCGGCGCGGATCTCCTCGCGGCTCATGGGGCGGCCCCCGGTGATGTACCGCATGACCTCGGGGTCGCTGTCCAGCTCGACGACGAGGTCGAGGTCGGCGGGGGTGTCGGCGAAGGGGCGGAGGACGAGGCGGCCGGTGGTGAGGAAAGGGGCGGGAAGGGTGGGCATGGGGTGATTGTGGGACGGCCCGGACCGGCGTCGCCACGCAATTTCACCCCCGCCCCAGCACCACCGTCCCCGAGGAGCAGAACCAGCCCCCCGTCCCCGAGGCGACGGCCAGCTCGGGCAGCGTGTCGTCGGCCCGGCGGACCTGTCCCGGTCCCGCCTCGCCCCGCAGTTGCCGTACGGCCTCGACCAGCAGGAACAGCCCCCGCATCCCGGGATGGCACGCGGAGAGCCCCCCGCCGTCGGTGTTGACGGGCAGCGCGCCCCCGGTGAGCAGCCGCCCCTTCTCCACGAAGGCGCCCCCCTCCCCCTTCCCGCAGAACCCGAGGTCTTCGAGGGTGACGAGGGTCATGTACGTGAAGGCGTCGTAGATCTCCGCGAGGTCGATGTCGGCGGGGCGCACTCCGGCGCGCTCGAAGGCGGTCCGGCCGGAGACGGCGGCCGGGGAGACGGTGAAGTCCTCCCACTCGGACATGGTGGTGTGGGAGACGGCCGTGCCCGAACCCAGCACCCAGACGGGCGCCTTGGCGGTGTCGGGGACGTACTCCGCCGCCGCGAGCAGCACCGCGCAGCCGCCGTCCGAGCGGATGCAGCAGTGCAGCTTGGTGAAGGGGTCGGCGATCATCGGTCCCGCCAGGACGTCGTCGACGGTGATGGGGTCGCGGAACATCGCGTCGGGGTTGGTGGCGGCGTTGGCGCGCGCCTGCACCGCGACCTCGGCGAGCTGTTCGAGGGTGGTGCCGTACTGGTGCATGTGGCGGCGGGCGGCCATGGCGTACTTCGCGATGAGCGTGTGGCCGTAGGGCACCTCGAACTGGAGGGGCCCGCGCCCCCCGAAGGACAGGTTCGAGGTCCGTCGCCCGGCCCTGATGTCGGCGCGGGCGGTGGAGCCGTAGACGAGGAGGACGGCGTTGGCGTGCCCGGCGGCGATGGCGTCCGCCGCGTGGGCGGCCATCACCTCCCAGGTGGCGCCGCCGACCGAGGTGGAGTCGACCCAGGCCGGCCGCAGCCCCAGGTACTCGGCCACCTCGACCGGCGCGAGCACCCCCAGCCCCGCGGATGCGAACCCGTCGACGACCTCCCGTGACAGCCCGGAGTCGGCGAGCGCCCGGCGGGCGGCCTGGGCGTGCAGGGCGTACGGGGTGACGCCGTCGACGCGACCGGTGTCGGAGAGGGCGGCGCCGACGATGGCCACGGGGCGGGGCGTACGGGCGTGGGCTGCCATGAATCTGACGGTACATCAGATATCCAGCGGACACCCGCACTTCCGCCCTGCTTTCCGGTGAAGCCCCCTGCGGTCGGCCCGGCCCCTCCGGCCGCCACTCCTGGTGGCTCCCGGAGCTCCCGGAGCTCCCGGGCGGGGGTGGCCTGCCGGTAACTGATGTACCGTCAGATCGCGGCGTACGGCGCCCGCGTTGCCCGCCCCCCTCCCGGGAGGAGAAGCCCCATGGACCCCGAGCTCACCCCCGAGCAGCAAGAGATCCGCCGCACCCTCCGCACCCTCCTCACCAGGCGCTGCGGCCCCGACGACGTCAAGGCCGCGACCCGTACCGCGCTCGGGTACGACGAGGCCCTGTGGCGGCTGCTCGCCGGGGAGCTGGGGCTGGCGGGCATCGCGGTGCCCGAGGCGTACGGCGGGGGCGGCTGTACCGGCGCCGAGCTCGTCCTCGCCGCCGAGGAGACCGGACGCGTCCTCCTGCCCTCCCCCCTCCTCGCCACCGCGGCCCTCGCCGTCCCCCTCCTCCTCGCCCTCGGCACCGAGCCGCAGAAGCGGACCCACCTCCCGCCCCTCGCCCGTGGCGAGCTGACCGCCGCCCTCGCCGTCCCGGGACCCGCCCTCGCCCCGGCCCTGGGGCTCACCGGTGACACCGCCGACGGCGCCTGGGCCGGTGGCGGGCGCGCCGGAGGGGTGCAGGCGCGGGCTGCCGAGGGGCGCTGGCGGCTGTACGGAGAGGCCGCCCAGGTCATCGACGGCCACCGCGCGGGCCTCCTCCTCGTCGCCGCCCGTACCGGTGGCTTCACCCGTGGCCGCGTCCGCCTCTTCCTCGTACGGGGGGACGCACCCGGGCTCCACCGGACCCGCCACACCACCCTCGACGAGACCCGCACCCAAGGCAGGGTGGAACTGCGGGACGTGGAGGGGGAGTTGCTGGGCGACGGCGATCCGCTGCCCGCCCTCGCCGCCGCCGGACGCACCGCCGCCGCCCTCCTCGCCGCCGAAGCCGTCGGCGCCGCGGACCACGCGCTGGCGCGGACCGTGGCGTACGTGAAGGAGCGCGAGCAGTTCGGGCGGCCCATCGGCTCCTTCCAGGCCGTCAAGCACCGGCTGGCCGACCGGTACGTACAGGTGCGGGCGGCCCGCTCAGCCGTCCACTACGCCGCCTGGGACCCGGACGTCGCGGGACTCGCCCTCGCGCAGGCGCTGGAGGCGCTGCGGAGCACCGCCGCCGAGGCCATCCAGCTGCACGGCGGCATCGGGTTCACCTGGGAGCACGAGGCGCACCTGTACTTCAAGCGGGCCGCGGCCGACGAACTGCTCTTCGGGCCGGTCTGCGCGCTGCGGGCCCGGGCCGCCGAGCGGGCGGGGCTGTTCCGTACGCCTCGTCCACCTCACGCGGAGGACGGCGCCGACGCCACGCGCGCGCGGGCGGGCGTCCGGTGAGCCGGGTCCCGCGCGGTGTGCGCCTCGTGCGGAAGGTGTCCTCCACGCGCGCGTTCGCGAAGGTCGCCCCGCACGTCGTCCCCGCCCTCGACCGGGCCGTGCACCGGCTCACCCGGGGCCGGGTGCTGCCGAGCGCGCGGATGCTCCCGGGGGCCGTGCTCACCGCGCGCGGGGCCTCCTCCGGGCTCGCGCGGCGGACGCCGCTCGCCTGCATGCCGGAGGACGGCGGGACCTGGCTGCTGGTCGGGTCGAACTTCGGGCGCCCCGGCCACCCCGCCTGGACCGGCAATCTGCTGGCTCATCCGGACGCCGAGATCAGCTGGAAGGGGCGGGACGTGCCGGTACGGGCCCGGCTGCTCACGGGGGAGGAGCGTGCGGCGGCCTGGCGGGCGGCCCTGGAGTTCTGGCCCCCGTACGCCGCGTACCAGGCCCGCGTCGAGCGGGAGATCCGGCTCTTCCGGCTGGAGCGGAGGGACGGCGGCGCGGACGCGCCGGACAAGGGGAGGCGGAAGGGGAACGGGAAGGGAAAGGCGGAGGGGGGCCCCGGCGGGAACGGGAAAGCCGGCGGGGCTCACCTCGGTGAACCTCCGCCGGCGTGACAGGACTTGAGGAGCGGACGGGGTGCGCCGCAGCGGTATCCGCGCCGGCGCCGGGGCGTGTGCCCCCGCGCGGACCCGCAGGTCCGCGGGCCGCG
This sequence comes from Streptomyces sp. NPDC026377, assembly GCF_055567715.1. Taxonomy (NCBI): domain Bacteria; kingdom Bacillati; phylum Actinomycetota; class Actinomycetes; order Kitasatosporales; family Streptomycetaceae; genus Streptomyces; species Streptomyces sp. NPDC026377. Next base: position 319,196 of record NZ_JBVHPV010000001.1, on the reverse strand, counting down.
GCCGGCGCCGCTACCTCGTCGGCTTCTTGCCCGTGATGCCCAGGTGCACGAGCAGTGCCAGGTTCGGCTTGAGCTCGGCCTGCTTGACGCCCCAGGTCTGGAAGCCCTTCTGGTGCGAGGCGACCGCCGCGAGCATCGCGACGATCGAGCCCGCCATCGCCGCCGGGCTGATGTCCTTGTCGACCTTGCCCTTCGACTGGAGCTCCTTCACCGCGTCGGTAAGGGAGTTGTTCACGGAGTTGAGGATCTTCATGCGGATCTTGTAGAACCGCTTGTCGCCTTCGGCCGCGCCCAGGTCCACCACCCGCAGGATCGCGTCATTCCTGCGCCAGAAGTCGAGGAATCCCTCGACCAGTTCCTCCGCCGTCTGCCAGCCGGCCTTGCCGACCCAGGAGCGGCCCTCCACGAGGGCGGTCAACGCCGCGCCCTCCTTGGCCATTTCCTCGGCGACCTCCAGGACGGCGCCCTCGACGTCCGGGAAATACTGGTAGAAGGTCGCGGGTGAAGTGCCCGCCTTCCGCGCCACATCGATGACTTTCACGTCCCGGTACGGCGAGGAGCTGAGCATCTCGCTGAGGCAGTCGAGCAGCTTCTGCCGCGTCGCCTGGCCGCGTCGGCCTGCCACGCGGCCGTCGACGGTGCGTACTTGTCCTGTCATGCCGTCAGCTTACCGAGGGGTGATCGGAGCGCGATTCGGCCGACTGCAAATGGGGGCCGGGGGTTGACGGCCGCCCGGGAAAGGCCCCTGCCGGGGCTCCGGCGCCTTCCACCCGGGCCCCGGGCGGGGCCCGCCACCCCCTCACCCCATGCGCGTGCCGGACCCTCGCCCCGCGGCGGCCCCGCCCCCGCCGCGCCTCGCGCGCCCGTCCGCCACTCGAATGGTGTTATCAACAGCCTGTGGACACACTCTGTGGACAACCCGTGCGGGAAAAGGGGGCGAACGCCTACAGTGGGGGCAATGCGGTCCATTTGTTCGATTTATGCCGGTGCGAGGCGCGGGTGGGGCCGTTAGCTTCGCCGCGTAGCGGCACCCGCGTTCCGCCCGGCAGACAGGGCGGGGCCACCCAGGAAGGAACCAGGCGCATGGGCGGATATCCGGAAGGCGCGCCGTGCTGGGCCGACGTGACGCTGCCCGACCTCGCGGCGGGCAAGCGGTTCTACGGCGCGCTGATGGGCTGGACCTTCGACGAGGACGCCCAGGAGAGGTACGGGCACTACACGACCGCGTTCAGCGGCGGGCGGCGCGTCGCCGGGCTCGTCCCCAAGCGGGACGGCCGTATGCCCACCGCCTGGGGCGTCTACTTCGCGGCCCCCGACGCGGCGGCCCTCGCCGTGAGTATCGGGGCGGCGGGCGGCCAGCTGCTGACGGACCCCGTCCCGCTCCCTCCGTACGGGACGATGGCGGTCGCCGCCGACCCCGGCGGCGCGGTCTTCGGTCTGTGGCAGGCCGGGGCACACGCGGGCTTCGAGAAGAGCGGCGAGCCGGGCGCCTTCTGCTGGATTGAGGTCTACACCCGAAACACCGCCCAGGCCGACCGCTTCTACGAGGCGGTCTTCGGCTTCGAGGGCCGGGACGTGGAAGAGACCGAGGGCGACTACCGCACCTGGTCGCCCGCGGGCTCCGCGCCGGGCCCCGGAACGGCCCTCGGCGGCCGCGCTCTTCTGGGGGACGCCTTCCCCGCCGAGATGCCCGACCACTTCCTGGTCTACTTCGCGGTCGGGGACTGCGACGCCACGGCCGCCGCCTGCCGCGACCTGGGCGGCCGGGTCACCGCCGGGCCCGTCGACATCCCGTACGGCCGCATGGCGGTCCTCACCGATGACCAAGGGGCGAGCTTCGCCATCCTCCAGAAGGAGTGAGGCGCGGGGGGCGCGCCGGGCGCGTGACCGGTGTTTTCGCAGGTGGGGAGGGTGGGGCCGGGTCGGGGGGATGTCCGGATCGGGATGAGACATCCCGATCCGTACTCGGGTTGGCCACCGGGTGCCTCCGGCAGGAAGAATCGGGGTGCCGCGTGAGACGCTGCACGGGGCCTTGTTGCGACGCGTTGATACTGAGGGCCCGTACGGGGAGGTGGCAGGCAAGTGGAGCAGCTGACGCAGCACGACCCGAGGCGTATCGGCCCCTTCGAGGTGCTGGGACGGCTCGGTGCCGGCGGCATGGGGCTGGTCTATCTGGCGCGCTCGGCGTCCGGCCGCCGCGTGGCGATCAAGACGGTGCGCACGGAGCTCGCCGAGGACCAGCTGTTCCGGGTCCGCTTCACCCGTGAGGTGGAGGCGGCCCGGGCCGTCAGCGGCTTCTACACGGCGGCCGTGGTCGACGCCGACCCGCGCGCGGCCGTGCCGTGGCTGGCCACCGCGTACGTCCCGGCGCCCTCGCTGGAAGAAATAGTGAACGAGTGCGGGCCGCTCCCGGCCCAGGCGGTGCGCTGGCTCGCGGCCGGCATCGCCGAGGCGCTTCAGTCCATCCACGGGGCGGGCCTGGTCCACCGCGACCTCAAGCCCTCCAACGTCCTGGTGGTCGAGGACGGCCCCCGGGTCATCGACTTCGGTATCGCCTCCGGCGTCTCCAACACCCGGCTGACCATGACGAACGTGGCCGTGGGCACGCCCGCGTACATGTCGCCCGAGCAGGCGAAGGACTCCCGCAGCGTGACCGGCGCGAGCGATGTCTTCTCGCTCGGCTCGACGCTCGTCTTCGCGGCGACCGGGCACGCCCCCTTCCATGGCGCCAACCCGGTCGAGACCGTCTTCATGCTGCTGCGCGAGGGCCCCGACCTCGCCGGGCTGCCCGACGAGCTGCGCCCGCTGATCGAGTCCTGTATGCAGATGGAGGCCGCGCTGCGGCCCTCGCCCGAGGACCTCCAGGCGCAGCTCGCCCCGCACCTGTTCGGCGGTTCCGACGACAGCGGCACCGCCTCCGCGTGGCTGCCCGACCGCTCGGTGGCGATGATCGAGCAGCGCAGGGGCGGTGGCCGGGCCAAGCCGGTCGCCCGTCCCGACCAGGACGCGGCCCCTTCGCCGCCGCCCCGCCCGCCCTACCAGCCCCCGCACCGCTCGCCCCTCGCGGAGGCCACGGGGGACGGGCCCGTGCGCCTCGCCGGGGCGAAGGTGCCGATCGGTCCCGGACCCCGGGTCCTGGATCAGACGCGCGCGACGGCCGAGGCCAGCCCCGCCACGGGGTGGGTCAGGGTCCCGGCCGGCGGCCCCCTGGGCAGACCGGACCGGCCCCCGGCCAACGGGGCGTCCGCGTCGGCGCCCCCCGTCCCGCCCTCGCCGCGCACGCCCGAGCCGCCCGGCCGCTGGCGCCCCTGGCGCTTCCGTATGTCGAACGACGTGTGGGGCACCCCGGTCGTGGCGGGCGACCTCCTCTACGTCACCTCCTTCGAGGTGCACGCGCTGGACGTGGCCAGCGGCCGGCGCCAGTTCAAGACGCGGGACGTCGCCTGGGCGATGGCCGTGGAGGCGGGCCGTATCCACGCCTCGGACGGCCCCACGCTCTACGCGCTGGACGCGACGGACGGCCGCGAGCTGTGGCGCCTGCCGACGGACGCCTGGGTCTACGCGCTGAAGGCCGCCCGGGGCACGATCGTCACCGCGACCCGGGGCGGCGGCGTGCAGGCCTGGGAGGCCGCCAACGGCGAGAAGCTGTGGGAGATCACCGGCGCCCAGAGCGACTTCGAGACCCCCGAGGCCGGTCCCGTGATCCACGAGGGCACGGTGTACGTGTGGCAGGACGCGCGCCTGCGCGCCCTCGACGCGCGTACGGGCACCGAGCGCTGGTCGTACCCGGTGGGCGACGCGGCCTCATGCGGCGGCGTCCCGGTCCGTCTGGCACCCGCGCCGGACGGCTATGTGTACGTGTCGGCGGGCACCCGGGTCCTGTCGATCGACATCGCCAGCGGTCATGTCCGCTGGCACTTCGAGGCCCCGGCGGTCTTTCTCTGCCCGCCGGCCTTCGCGCCCGGCCCGGCGGTCGCCGGCGGCGGGGTGTACCTGGCGGACTACCTCGGCACGGTGTACGCGCTGGACGCGGCCACCGGCAAGGACCGCTGGCGCATCGCGACCGAGTCGCGCCAGTCCATCGAGCCGGTCCTGGTGGCGGACGGCAACATCCACGTGGGCAGCGGCAACGCGCTCTACACCCTGGACGCGGTCACCTCCACCCCCAAGTGGCGCTTCGCGGCGGGCGCGGAGGTGGTGGGCGCCCCGGTGGTGGCCGACGGCCGCATCCACTTCGGCTCGGCCGACCACTGCCTCTACACGCTGGACGCGTCGGGCGGCCAGCTCCGCTGGAAGCTGGCCACGGGTGGTGAGATCACCGGCTCCCCGGTGGCGCGCAACGGCGTGGTGTACGCGTGCAGCAAGGACCGCTGTGTGTACGCGCTGGACGCGGTGAAGGGGACGGCGACGTCGGGGAGGTAGCCGTGGCGGGACCACGGGGGCGCGGAGGAGATCGTGTGGCGGCCCCGCAGGCGGGCTGATCCCCCGCCGGGCCCTGCTGTTACGGTGTCGGCGGTCTGGTCGGCCTTCGACGGGCCGCGACTTCGGCAGGTTCCGCTTTACGGGGGTGGGGGCGCGATGCTGCGTCGACGGATAAGGTTCGCGGCCGTACTGGCCGCAGTGGTGCTGGCGCTCACCGGGTTCTCCGGGCACGGGCACGGCAAGAGCAGTGGCGACGGCGGGGGCGGCTGCTCCAACTCGCACAAGAGCAACGGAAGTTCGGGGTCGGGGTACCGGCACACGGACGACGACGACTACGACAGCACCGGAGGCTCCGGCTCCGGCTCCGGCTCCGGGTCGAGCTACACCCCGAGCCCGACACCGTCCCCCTCGGCCACGCCCGCCGGGACCGTCGTCAGCTGCGCCGCGCCCGCCCAGGGCAAGCGCGCGGCGGTCACCTCGGCGACCGTCCGGGTCACCGCCGACTCGCTGGCCAGCGACAACCGGCGCTACCGCCTGGAGGTCGACTTCCTCGGCGCGGCCGGCGAGACCGTCGACACCGGGTCCGCGTTCGTGACCCTGGACGCGGGGGAGACGCGGAACGTGGAGGTGCCGATGGCGGTGCCGGACCGGGTCGCGAAGGTCAAGGAGTGCCGGCTGACGCAGCTCATGGAGTGGAGCTGACGGCCGGCGCGACCGGCCGACGACGGCCCCCGAGCGAAGGGGTTCCCGCGCCCGGGGCACTCACCTCAGCCTGAACCCCGTCTGCCTCCGCCCGAACAACTCCTTCTGCCTGTCCGGCGGCAGGTTCCCCAGCGCGATCAGCTGCGGCGCGTGGCCGAAGGAGTCCGCAAGGGCGGGGGCGCGGGTGGTCCACAGGGCCCGCACCGTTCCCTGCACCGCCCCGGTGGGGCAGGAGGCCAGGATCTCGGCGCACCTCAGCGCCGCCCCCACCTCCTCGCCCGGGGCCGTCACCTCGCTGACCAGCCCCGTCTCGTACGCCCTGCGCGCCGAGACCCGCTCCGCCGTGCCCATCAGGGCCAGCCGCGCCGCCTCGCCGAAGGGCATACGGGCGGCCAGGTGGGCGGACTCGTAGGCGCTGACCATGCCGTACGTCGTGTGCGGGTCGAAGAACGTGGCGTCCTCGGCCGCGATCACGAACTCCACCTCCCCGAGCAGGTAGAACGCCCCGCCGCACGCCATCCCCCGGACCGCCGCGATCACCGGCTTCCACAGGTCGTTGGCCTTCGGGCCGATGGTGAGCAGGGGGTCGTCGATCGCGTACGGGGAGGCCGGCTGCGGGACCTCGGCCGAGCGGTCGACGCCCGTGCAGAACGCCTTTCCGCCCGCCCCGGTCAGCACGAGGGCCCGGATCGCGTCGTCGTAGCGGAAGCCGCGCCAGGCGGCGGCGAGCTCCGCCGCCGTCTCCAGGTCGATCGCGTTGTGCTTCTCCGGACGGTTCAGCGTCACCACCGCGACGCCCGTCGCCTCGTCCCGCAGGACCGACAGGGTCATGGGCGCTCCAGGAGCCAGCGGGGGACGGTCATGCCCTCGCCCGTCTCCGTGAAGGCGACCTGCACCCGCGCCCCGATCCGCAGCCGCTCCGGCGCCACCGAGTTCAGCGGCGCGTCCGCTTCGGCCACCACATTGCCGACCAGGCGGATCAGGGGGTCCTCGGCCAGCTCCACCACCACCGCGTTGTACGGGGCCTGGGCCGCGTACTCCGGCAGGAGCGGGGGGTGGGGCAGGACGTACGACCAGATCCGGCCGCGCCCGGACATCGCGCGCCACTCGCTGTCGAAGGAGTGGCAGTGCGGGCAGCACGGCCGGGGCGGGAAGCGCAGCCGCCCGCAGGCGGGGGCGGCGCACGCCTGGACGCGGAGTTCGCCGCGCGCCGCGTACTCCCAGAACGGGGCGCCGTCGTCGTCGGTCACCGGGGTCAGCATCGGCACTCCTCAACTCCTCAGCAGGACGGCCGAGGTGGGCACGCCCTCGCCCGCCGTCACCAGACAGGTCGCGGCCCCCGGCACCTGGGCCGTGGAGTTGCCGCGCAGTTGCTTCACGCCCTCGTTGATGAGGTTGAAGCCGTGGACGTACGCCTCGCTCAGGCCGCCGCCGCCGGTGTTGAGCGGCAGCCGTCCGCCGATCTCCAGGGCGCCGCCCTCGGTGAAGGCGCCGCCCTCGCCCCGGCCGCAGAAGCCGTACCCCTCCAGGGAGAGTGGCACCAGCGGGGTGAACGCGTCGTAGATCTGGGCGACGTCCACGTCCTGGGGGCCGAAGTCGGAGTGTTTCCACAGGTGGCGGGCGGCAGTCCAGGCGGGGCCGGTCAGCGGGTCGTCGTTCCAGTAGTTGACCATGCCGTGGTGCTGGGCGGGCAGGCCCTGGGCGGCGGCGTGCACGTACACCGGCTTCCGGCGGCAGTCGCGGGCGCGCTCGGCGGAGACGATCACACAGGCCAGCGCGCCGTCCGTCTCCAGGCAGTTGTCGAAGAGGCAGAGCGGCTCGCTGATCCAGCGCGAGGTCATATACATGTCGCGGGTCAGCGGCCGGTCGTACATCATCGCGGCCGGGTTCTGGTTGGCGCGGTTGCGGCAGGCGAGGGCGATGTTGAAGAGGTGGTCGCGGGTGGCGCCGTACTCGTGCATGTAGCGGCGGGCCAGCATGCCGATCTCGTCGGCGGGGCGCAGCAGCCCGAAAGGGCGCGTCCACTGGGCGGGGGTGGGGAGCTGGACGGTGGTGTTGGTCCAGGGGCGGGGGCCGCTGCCGCGCTTGCGTGAGCGCCAGGCGACTCCGACGTTCGCCTGGCCGGTGGCGACGGCGGCGGCGAGATGGGCGACGGTGGCGCAGGAACCGCCGCCGCCGAAGCCGACCTTGCCGAAGAAGGTGACGTCGCCGGCGCCGATCGACTTGGCGACCTCCACCTCGTCGGTCTCCTCCATCGTGTACGAGGCGAAGCCGTCCACCTCGCCCGGGGGGATCCCGGCGTCGTCGAGCGCCGCGAGGATGGCCCGGCAGGCCAGCTTCTTCTCCGAGTCGCCGAGCCGGCGTGCGAACTCCGTCTGGCCTATGCCCGCGATCGCCGTCGCGTCCTTGAGCATCGACACCCGCCACCTCCGCCAACGTCGTGCGCTCCTGCGCCTGTTGCTGCTGACAGCGTGGAAGGGTACAGCTAATCTGACGGACAGTCAGCTAGGGCGTACGGCTACCGTCAGCGGGAGGGCTTGCCATGGGGGCGGACACACGGGCGGACAGGGCGGACATACGGGGTGACCTGGAGTGGGGCACCGTGCCCCGGCTCGTACGGAGCGCCGCCGAGCGGTACGGGGAGCGGGAGGCCGTCGTCGACGGGCGCCTGCGCGTCTCGTACGCGGAGCTGGGCGAGCGGGTGGAGCGGGCGGCAGCGGCCTGTATGGCGGCCGGGGTCGAGCGCGGCGACCGGGTCGCGGTGTGGGCGCCGAACACCTTGGACTGGATCGTCAGCGCGCTCGGCGCGGTCACGGCCGGGGCGGTGCTCGTCCCGCTGAACACACGGTTCAAGGGGTCCGAGGCGGCGTACGTCCTGGAGCGCAGCCGGGCGAAGCTGCTGTTCGTGACGGGGACGTTCCTGGGCACCTCCTACGTCGCCACCCTGCGCAGCGCCGCCGCCGAGGGGGCGGGCACCGGGCCGCTGCCGGGGCTGCCGCACCTGGAGCAGGTGGTGGTGCTGGCGCAGGACGCACCGGATTCCTTCCGGACCTGGAAGGACTTCCTGGCGGACGGCGAAGGCGTGCCGGCGGAGGGGGTGCGGGAGCGGGCGGACTCGGTGCGGCCCTCGGACCCGTCGGACATCGTCTTCACGTCCGGTACGACGGGCCGGCCCAAGGGCGCGGTGATCACGCACGCGCAGACGCTGCGGGGGTACGCCCTGTGGAGCGAGCTGGCGGGGCTGCGGGAGGGCGACCGCTATCTGATCGTGAACCCCTTCTTCCACACCTTCGGGTACAAGGCGGGGATCATCGCCTGTCTGACGCGGGGCGCGGCGATGGTGCCGCAGCCGGTCTTCGACGCCGAGGCGGTCCTGGCGAGGATCGCGGCCGAGCACATCTCCGTCCTGCCCGGCCCGCCCACCCTCCACCAGTCCCTCCTCGACCACCCGGCGCGCGCGTCCCACGACCTGTCCGCGCTGCGGCTCGTGGTCACCGGCGCGGCGGTCGTCCCCCTGCGGCTCGTCGAGCGGCTGCGGACCGAGCTGGGGATCGGCACGGTCCTGACGGCGTACGGACTGTCCGAGGCGAGCGGCATCGTCACGATGTGCCGCCGCGAGGACCCGCCGGAGGTGGTCGCGGCCACATCGGGGCGGGCGATACCCGGTACCGAGGTACGGGTGCTGGCACCCGCGGGAGAGCCCGGGGAGGTGCGGGTGCGGGGATTCAACGTCATGCGGGAGTACTTCGAGGACCCGGAGGAGACAGCCCGGGCGATCACGTCCGAGGGGTGGCTGCGGACGGGGGACGTGGGGGTGCTCGACGCGGCGGGCAATCTGCGGATCACCGACCGGATCAAGGACATGTTCATCGTCGGAGGGTTCAACGCCTACCCCGCCGAGATCGAGCAGGCGCTCGGGCTGCATCCGGAGGTGGCGGATGTGGCGGTGGTGGGGGTACCGGACGGGCGGCTGGGGGAGGTGGGGCGGGCGTTCGTGGTGCGACGGGAGGGGTCTTCACTGACGGCGGACGAGCTGATCGCGTGGGCGCGGCGGGAGATGGCGAACTTCAAGGTGCCGCGGGGGGTGGTGTTCGTGGGGGAGTTGCCGCGGAACGCGTCGGGGAAGGTGGTGAAGGGGACGCTGAGGGGGTTCTCTCCCGCCACGCCCCTTCCCTGAACCCTCCGGGGGCGGGTAACCCTGGTCCGGGCTTTCGTATGTGCCCCGGTTGGGGGGCTGGTGGCTCAGTCGTGTCGTCTGCGGACCGGTGGGGGCTGGTCGCGCAGTTCCCCGCGCTCCTGAGGGGGGCCGCCGCGGCGAAGATCTGAGCTCGGCCCCGACAGGAGCGCGGCCTCCTCCTTTTCCCCGCCCTCCGGCTCCTCCCCATCCTCCCCACCCCCCGGAATCCCCACAGGAAGCGCCCACATCACCGTCCACCCCCGATCGGGGTGTCCAGTACGCGGGCCCGGTGGAGTTCCGCGGGGGTCAGGGTTCTCAGGGCCATGGGGGACGTGGCCCATTCGGTGCCGCCGCCGGGGGGTCGCAGGTAGACGCTTCCCTCGTACCGCTGCTGCACCACGCCGATCCTGTCGTCGTTCGCGGTGTCCGCCATGTACTTCTCGGCCCTCTCGGCCGGCCTGTCCTTGTCGGGCATGGCCGCTCCTCTCCGTAGCGACAGCACTACTCTGTGGATTCAGAGTGACCGCGCAGCGGGAACCCCTCAATCTGTCAGAACGGCACGGAAAGTCGGTGAACGCCCCTTGAACCGCAAGGAGTTGGACCCGGACAGCTCGCCCCAGGCGGCCTTCGGCGCGCGTCTGCGCAGTTCGCGGGAGGAGCGGGGGTGGACGCAGGAAGAGGTGGCCGAGCGTATGGGGTATTCCAGTACGCACATCTCGGCGGTGGAAACTGGTCGCAAACTGCCGACTCTTCGCTTCGCGCGTAGTGCGGACAAGGCGTTCGGGGCCGGTGACGCCTTCGAGCGCGCGTACCGCAAGGTCCGCAACGCCGGACTGATGGAGGGTTTCCCGCAGTTCGTGGAGCACGAGGCGCGCGCGGCGGAGATCCGGCTCTACGAGGTCGGGGTCATCCCCGGTCTGCTCCAGACGCCGGAGTACGCGGCCGTGCTCGCCCGGAGCGCGGTCAAGCGCGGGGCGATCACCCACGAGCAGGCGGAGGAGCGGGTCTCCCTCGTCGCCGAACGGCAGGCCGCCCTCGACCGCATGCCGCCACCGCTGGTGCACGCGGTGCTGGACGAGAGCTGTGTCCGTCGGCCGATCGGGGAGCCGGACGTCATGGACGCGCAGTTGGCGCGCCTGCTGGACTTCGCCGACCTGCCGACCACGCTCTTCCAGGTGGCCCCGTTCGACATGGGAGCCCGCCGTCCGTTCGACCTGCCGGTGACGGTCCTGACGCTGCCGGACCGGTCACTCGTGTCCTACGCGGAATCCACTCATCGAGGCCACCTCGAACGTGAATCCACCTTCGTGCTCCCGCTGTTGACGGCCTACCATCAACTGCAAGGCGAATCCCCCTCCCAGGCGGAGGCAGTGGCCATGATCAGCAGGTTACGAAAGGGCACCCCGTGACGACCGAACATCTGCAGTGGTTCACGTCCTCGTACAGCAACAATGGCGGCCAGTGTGTTCAGGTCGCCCACACCGTCGCCGCCGCGCGCGGTGTGGTCCCCGTCCGTGACTCCAAGCGCCCGGACGGCCCCGTCCTCGACCTCCGTGCCGAGGCTTACTCTTCCTTCGTCTCAGGCATCAAGGCAGGTTGGTTCGACCACGCCTGAGCGCTCGGCCAGGAGCGACCCGGCGGTGACACCCCGCCACTCCCGCCTCCGCGGGCAGTGGCGGGTGCCCGGTGGCCGCCGGGCCCGCCTACCCCGCCCAGAGCCCCGTCTCCGTCAGCCCCAGCAGGCCGATCGCGTTCCCCCGGACGATCCGCTCCACCACGTCCTTGCGCAAGTGCGCCATCTGGGCCGCCCCGACCTCCCTGGACTTCGGCCAGGTGGAGTCCGAGTGCGGGTAGTCCGTCTCGTACAGGACGTTCCCCACCCCTATTGCCTCCAGGTTCCGCAGGCCGAAGGCATCGTCGAAGAAGCAGCCGTAGACGTGGTCGGCGAAGAGTTCGGACGGGGGGCGGTGGACCTTCTCCGCCACTCCGCCCCAGGCGCGGTTCTCCTCCCAGACCACGTCCGCGCGCTCCAGGATGTAGGGGATCCAGCCGATCTGGCCCTCGGCGTACATCACCCGCAACCGGGGGAAGCGTTCGAACTTGCCGCTCATCAGCCAGTCCACCATCGAGAAGCAGCAGTTGGCGAAGGTGATCGTGGAGCCGACCGCCGGTGGCGCGTCCGCCGAGGTGGACGGCATGCGGGAGGACGAGCCGATGTGCATCGCGATCACCGTGCCCGTCTCGTCGCACGCAGCCAGGAACGGGTCCCAGTGGTCCGTGTGGACGGAGGGCAGGCCCAGGTGGGGCGGGATCTCGGAGAAGGCCACCGCCCGTACGCCCCGTGCGGCGTTGCGCCGCACCTCCGCCGCCGCGAGCTCCGCGTCCCACAGGGGGATCAGGGTCAGCGGGATCAGCCGGCCGTGCGCCTCGGGCCCGCACCACTCCTCCACCATCCAGTCGTTGTACGCCCGCACCGACAGCAGCCCCAGCTCCCGGTCGGAGGCCTCGGTGAACGTCTGGCCGCAGAAGCGCGGGAAGGTGGGGAAGCAGAGCGCCGACTGGACGTGGTTGACGTCCATGTCCGCGAGCCGCTCCGGAACGCTGTACGAACCCGGCCGCATCTGCTCGTAGGTGATCACTTCGAGGCGGATCTCGTCCCTCGGGTACCCGACCGCCGTGTCCAGCCGGGTCAGCGGGCGGTGCAGGTCCTCGTACACCCACCAGTCGCCCACCGGCCCCTCGTCGCCCGGCGCGCCCATGACCGGCGCGAACTTCCCGCCGAGGAAGGTCATCTCCTTGAGCGGGGCGCGGACGACGCGCGGGCCCGAGTCCCGGTACCTCGACGGGAGCCGGTCCTGCCAGACGTGCGGCGGCTCCAGCGTGTGGTCGTCCACCGAGATGATCCTCGGGAAGCTCTCCACGGTCTCCACAGTCTCCATGGTCTCCATGGCTCCTCACGGTAGACCTGATCTGACGATCCGTCAGCCAGTCCGTCCGCCGTGCTCGCCGCCCGGGCCCGGTGGAGCCGGCGGCTCCGTCGCGCCCGCGCACCGGTCGCCCCCCGGCCACTCACCCGTCACTCGTCGGCCATTCGCCCCTGTGGCCCCACCGCCGCGACGCCTGTCCGCCCCCGGACGCGGCCGTGGACAAGCGCCGGTGACCTGTAACGAAAGTGTGCAGAGCCCTTGTGCGGAGCGTCACCCGTAGCTGACGCGCATGCCATGGACAGGGCAGACTGGCACGGGCATTACCAGCGCTACGGGGGCACAGGGGGTCGCTATGGACCGAAACGGCGAGCCGCGCATTCCGGAGCAACGGACTCCGGTTTCGGCGGCGGGCGCCGGCCAGGCCGCGGACACCGCGGACCTGCGCTTCGGCGTGCTCGGACCCGTACGCGCCTGGCGGGGGCCGGAGGCCCTGCCGTCCGGCTCACCGCAGCAGCGGGCCCTGCTCGCCGCCCTGCTGCTGCGCGACGGCCGCACGGCCACCGCCGCCGAGCTCATCGACGCCATCTGGGGCGACGAGCCGCCCTCGCAGGCTCTGGCCGCGGTACGGACGTATGCCTCGCGGCTGCGCAAGACCCTCGGGCCCGGGGTCCTGGTCAGCGAGTCCGGCGGGTACGCCATCCGGCTCGCCTCCTGCGTCCTGGACCTCGCCGAGGCCCAGGAGCTGGCCGCCGAGGCCGAGAAGGCGCGGGCCGGCGGCGACCGGACGCGGGCGCGCGACCTGCTCAAGGCCGCGCTCGCGCTGTGGGCCGGAGAGCCGCTCGCCGGAATCCCGGGCCCGCACGCCGACACCGAGCGCACCCGGCTCGTCGAGTGGCGCCTCCAGCTCACCGAGGCGCGGCTCGACATGGAGCTGGACGCGGGCTGCCACGCCGAGGCCGTCTCCGAGCTGACCGCGCTCACCGCCGCGTACCCGCTGCGCGAGCGGCTGCGGGAGCTGTTGATGCTCGCGCTCTACCGCAGCGGACGCCAGGCCGAGGCCCTCGCGGTCTACGCGGACACCCGCAGGCTGCTCGCCGACGAGCTCGGTGTCGACCCGTGCGCCGAGCTCTCCCGGCTCCAGCAGCGCATCCTCCAGGCCGACGAGGACCTGGCCCGGCCCGCCGAGGCCCCGGCCGCCCCGGCGCCCGTCCGGGCCGCCCAACTCCCGGCCTCGGTACCCGACTTCACCGGCCGGGTCGCCTTCGTCCAGGAGCTGTCGGCACGGCTCGCCGCCGCCGGGTCCACCGTCATGGCCGTCTCCGCGCTGGCCGGGATCGGCGGTGTGGGCAAGACGACGCTCGCCGTGCACGTCGCCCACGCGGCGCGCCCGCACTTCCCCGACGGCCAGCTCTACGTCGACCTCCAGGGCACCGGACCGCGCGCCTGCGAGCCCGAGGCGGTGCTCGGCGCGTTCCTGCGGGCGCTCGGCACCCCCGACGCGTCCATCCCCGACTCGCTGGAGGAGCGCGCGGCCCTGTTCCGCTCCACCCTCGACGGCCGCCGGGTCCTGGTCCTGCTCGACAACGCGCGCGACGCGGCCCAGATCCGCCCCCTGCTGCCCGGCACGGCGGGCTGCGCGGCGCTGGTCACCAGCCGGATCCGGATGCTGGACCTGGCCGGGGCCTACCTGGTCGACCTGGACGTGATGAGCCCGGAGGAGGCCCTCCAGCTCTTCACCCGGATCGTGGGCGAGGAGCGGGTGAGCGCGGAGCGCCAGTCGGCCCTCGACGTGGTGGCCGCCTGCGGTTTCCTGCCGCTCGCCATCCGTATCGCCGCCTCCCGGCTCGCCTCGCGGCGCACCTGGACCGTCTCGGTCCTCGCCGCCAAGCTCGCCGACGAGCGGCGCCGCCTGGACGAGCTCCAGGCGGGCGACCTCGCGGTCAAGGCCACCTTCGAACTCGGCTACGGCCAGCTGGAGCCCGCCCAGGCCCGCGCCTTCCGGCTGCTGGGGCTGCCCGACGGCTCCGACATCTCGCTGGCGGCCGCCGCGGCCGTTCTGGACCTGCCGCTCCAGGAGACCGAGGACCTGCTCGAATCCCTCGTCGACACCAGCCTGGTGGAGTCGGCCGCTCCCGGCCGCTACCGCTACCACGACCTCGTACGGCTCTACGCGCGTGCCTGCGCCGAGCGCGACGAGGACCCGCCGTCCGAGCGGGCCGACGCGATGTCGCGCCTCCTCGACTTCTATCTGGCCACGGCCGCCCGGGTGTACGCGATCGAGCGGCCCGGCGACCGGCTGGTGGAGCACCTGGCGCCCACCCAGTACCCCGGCCTCACCTTCGCCGACGGGCACGCGGCCGTGGACTGGCTGTACGGGGAGGCCAACTGCCTGCTCGCGTGCCTGCACCAGTGCGCGGCCGACCCGGCGATGCTGCGGCGCGCGGTGGACCTGCTCTGGGCGGCCAAGGACCTCGCCGAGTCGGGGGCCAACTCGCGCCAGTACGAGACGACGGCCGCGGCGGTACGGGACGCCGGGCACCGGCGGGGCGACGCGAGCGCCGAGGCGCGGGCCCGGCTCGCGCTCTCCACCGTGCTGCTCGTCTCCGGCCGCTTCGAGCAGGCCGACGAGGAGGCGCGGGTCTCGGCGCTGCTCGCCCGGGAGGCAGGTGACCCGATGCCGGCCGGGGCCGCGCCCACCGACCGCGGGATCATCGCGTTCTACCAGGGCCGGCACGCGGACGGGGAGGGCTTCCTCCAGGAGGCCATCGAGAACTACCGCGCCGACGGCAACCGGCCGGGCGAGGCCAGCGCGCTGTGCAACCTCTCCCGTATCCACGTGAACATGGGCCGCACCGCGAGCGCGGTCGAGCTGGCCCAGCGCGGGCTGGACATCTTCAGCGAGATGGGCCTGGCCCTGCGGTGCGCCAACGGCCGCTTCGCGCTGGGGATCGCGCTGACCCGGGCGGGCCGGCACGACGAGGCGCTCTCCCAGCTCGGCCAGGCGCTGGAGGTCTTCCAGGACAACCGCCAGCGCCTGTGGGAGGGGACCACGCACTTCCGTATCGCCGAGGCGCACTTCGCGGCGCGGCGCCCGGCGCGGGCTGCCCAGCACGCGGAGCAGGCGCTGGCGCTGCGCTGCATCGGCGGCGAGTGGATGCGCGGCAACGTCCTGACGACGCTGGGCCGGGCCCTGGACCAGCTGGGCCAGGCCGACCGGGCGCGCGCGTGCTGGCGCGAGGCGCTGGCCATCTACGAGTCGACGGGCGCGGCGGAGGCCAAGGACGTACGGCAGCTGCTGAGTCTGACGGCGGCGGCGTAGCGCTTGGCGCACCCGCCGCCACCAGGGCTTTCGCCCGGCGCGGCGGCTTCGCGTGCCACGCGCCGGGGCGGCCGTGCGGGCACGGTCCAAAGGGTTGCCGACGCCGTTTAGCCTTCGTTTATCGCCCCTCGGCACTCTTCTACTCAACGATTCGCCGCGTCGGGGGGCAGGCGGGTCGACGGTGGGCCTCCCCGTTACTGTGGACGGCCCTTGCAGTGCCCGTCCGGCGACCCTCGGGGGAGCCGCCGGGCGGGCACCGTTCACAGCACGACATGCAGCAACTCAGGGGAGCTGAACACGATGAGTGACGGTAACAAGCCCGAGATCGGCGACACCACCACGCAGGAGAACCACGCGGGGAACCCGGGCTCCGGCGCGGGTACGGGGACGGGCACCATCGTCCCGATGGAGAACCACGCGGGCCTGCTCGGTGGCGACGCCACCATCAAGCCCCTTGAGAACCACGCCGGGTTCGTGGGCGTGGGCGGTCCGGTCAAGCCGATGGAGAACCACGCGGGCCTGATCGGTACGGATGTGCTCAAGCCCCAGGAGAACCACGCCGGTTCCGAAGAGGTCTGAGCGCCCGGGCACCACTGCTGGGCGGGGACCGGCCGCGGCGACGCGGAGGGGGCGCCGCGGCCGGCGGCACACGGGGGACGTACGGGGGAGAGCACGGGGGAACCACGGGGGAACCACCGGGCCACGGGGGAACGGGGGGAACGGGGGAACGCCGGGGACGCGTACTTGGGGGTGCGCGTCCCCGGATGGGGGGAGCACGGGGGACACGGGGGGAGAACGGGGGAACGGGGGAAGCACGGGGGAACCAAGCGCCCCGCGGCCGGACGTGCCGCGGGGCGCTTCGCCGTGCCGAACGGGCGGGGTGGCCTTGCCCCCCGGTCCCGGTCCCCGCCACCATCCCCCCATGGACGCCCGAACCGCACAGAAGATCCTCACCGAGAACTTCGCCCCCTGGGTGCTCGGCCTCGGACTGACCGTCGAGGAGGTCGGGGCGCGGCACGCCGTGCTGCGGCTGCCGTGGGACCCGCAACTGGCGCGGGAGGGCGGAGGGATGTCGGGACAGGCGCTGATGGCCGCCGCCGACACCGCCACCGTCATCGCCGTCTCGGCCGCCCGGGACGCGTACGGCCCCATGACCACCGTGCAGCAGTCGACCAGCTTCCAGCGCCCGGTCGTGGGCGTGGACGTAACGGTCGAGGCGCGGGTCACCAAACTGGGGCGGCGCATGGCGTTCGCCGACATCACCCTCACCGCCGAGGGCGCCGACGAGCCGGCGGCCCGGGCGAGCACGGTCTACGCGCTCCTGGACTGACCGTACGCCTCCCGAGGGGTCCGCCCGGGGCCTTGTCTGACGGCCCATCAGATACCACGATGGGCACGGACGAGTCGACGTGACGTGGTGTCAGTTCCCCGGCGCCCGTCCGGACCGAGGAGGCGGCGCCGTGGACCCGTACGCGCAGACAGCCAACGGGGGGCGGCTCCGTTACGGGATGCAGCTTCCCATCCAGTCCCAGAGCACCCTCTACGCCGAACCCTGGGAAGCCGGGGCGGGCCCGGGCGACCTCGCCGAGATCGCGCGAGCCGCCGACCGCGCCGGCTTCCACTACCTCGCGACCTGCGACCACGTGGCCATCCCGCGCCGCCTGGCGGGGGCGATGGGCACCACCTGGTACGACCCGGTGGCCACCCTGGCCTATCTGGCGGCCCTCACCACCCGCACCCTGCTCCTCAGCCATGTCGCCGTGGTGGGCCTGCGCCACCCCCTCCTCACCGCCAAGCAGTACGCGACCCTCGACCACCTCAGCGGCGGTCGGCTGGTCCTGGGGGTCGGGGCCGGACACGTACGGGAGGAGTTCGAGTTGCTCGGTGCCGACTTCGCGGGCCGGGGCGCGGTGCTGGACGAGTCGATCGACGCGCTGCGGGCCGCGCTGGGGCCGGAGGAGTTCCCGGAGTTCCACGGCGAGCGGTTCGCCTTCTCCGGCCTCGGGCAGCGGCCCCGCCCCGCGCAGGAGCGGGTGCCCGTCTGGGTGGGCGGCTCCTCGCCCGCCGCCGTGCGCCGGGCGGCCCTGCGCGGCGACGGCTGGCTCCCGCAGGGCGACCCGCGGGAGCAGCTGCCGCATCGGATCGCGCGGATACGGGAGCTGCGGGAGCGGGCCGGGATCGAGGGCGCGTTCTGCGTGGGGGCCATCACGGAGCCCCTGTACGTGGGCGAGGCGCGGTGGGACCTCGGGCGCCGCACCCTCAGCGGCAGGCCGGACGCACTCGCCGAGTCCCTGCGCGAGTACGCCGCGCTCGGCGTCCACCAGGTCCAGGTGCGCCTCCGCTCGCGCGGCCGCGCCGAACTCGTCGACCAGATCGCGGCCTTCGCCGCCGGTGTGGCCCCTCATCTGAGCTAGGGAGTACGGACATGGGCAAGCTGGACGGGCGGGTCGTCCTCGTCACGGGCGCGGCGCGCGGGCAGGGCGAGCAGGAGGCGCGGCTCTTCGCGGCCGAGGGGGCGAAGGTGGTGCTCGCGGACGTCCTGGACGACCGGGGCGAGGCCGTGGCGAAGGAACTGGGCGCCGGCTCGGCGCGGTTCGTGCACCTGGACGTGGGCCGGGAGGAGGAGTGGGGGAGCGCGATCGCGGCGGCCACGGAGACCTTCGGGCATCTGGACGGGCTGGTGAACAACGCGGGCATCCTGCGCTTCAACGAGCTCGTGGCCACGCCGCTGGAGGAGTTCCAGCAGATCGTCCAGGTGAACCAGGTGGGCACGTTCCTGGGCATCAAGTACGCGGCGCCCGAGATCGAGGCGGCCGGGGGCGGCACCATCGTCAACACCGCCTCGTACACCGCGCTCACGGGCATGGCGTACGTCGGCGCCTACGCCGCCACCAAGCACGCCGTGCTCGGCCTGACCCGGGTCGCGGCGGTCGAGCTGGCGGCGAAGGGGATCCGGGTGAACGCGGTGTGCCCCGGCGCCGTGGACACCCCCATGACCAACCCGGCGGCCCTGGACCCGACGGCCGATCCGGCGGAGGCGGGGGAGGCGGTGGCCGAGCTCTACAGGCGGCTGGTGCCGCTGGGCCGGATCGGCCGCCCCGAGGAGGTGGCGGCGCTCGCGCTCTTCCTGACCAGCGAGGACTCCGCGTACATCACGGGCCAGCCGTTCGTGATCGACGGGGGCTGGCTGGCGGGGGTCAGCGTGTTCTGACCAGGCATCAGGTATTGACGGGCGGACGGCCCCGGTGGAACAGTCGCACCATCGGAAATCTGACGATGCGTCAGGTTACGAGAGTCCATGACGACGACAGGGACGGTGAACCTCCGTGGAGTTCGGTCTGTTCGTACAGGGTTACGTGCCCGTGGCACGCTCGTCGGTCGACCCCCAGGCCGAGCACAAGGCGCTGATGGAGGAGACCGAGTACGTCATCCAGGCGGACAAGTCCGGCTTCAAGTACGCCTGGGCCTCCGAGCACCACTTCCTGGAGGAGTACTCGCACCTGTCCGCCAACGAGGTCTTCCTCGGCTACCTCGCCCACGCCACCGAGCGCATCCACCTCGGCTCGGGCATCTTCAACCCGCTGGCGGCGGTGAACCACCCGGTCAAGGTGGCGGAGAAGGTCGCGATGCTGGACCACCTCAGCGAGGGCCGCTTCGAGTTCGGCTCCGGCCGGGGCGCCGGCTCCCACGAGATCCTGGGGTTCATGCCGGGGGTGACCGACATGAACCACACCAAGGAGATCTGGGAGGAGACCATCGCGGAGTTCCCCAAGATGTGGCTCCAGGACGAGTACGTGGGGTTCCAGGGCAAGCACTGGTCGCTGCCGCCGCGCAAGATCCTCCCCAAGCCGTACGGGAAGTCGCACCCCGCGATGTGGTACGCGGCCGGGTCGCCCTCGTCGTACGCCATGGCCGCGAAGAAGGGCCTGGGCGTCCTCGGCTTCTCCGTCCAGAAGGTCTCGGACATGGAGTGGGTCCTGGAGCAGTACAAGACCGCGATCCGGGAGGCGGAGCCGATCTCCGACTTCGTCAACGACAACGTGATGGTGACGTCGACGGCGATCTGCGCGGAGACGCACGAGAAGGCGGTGGCCATCGCGGCGGCGGGCGGTCTGAACCGCCTCCAGTCCCTGGTCTTCCGCTACCACGACACGTTCCCGCGCCCGGAGGGCGTGCCTCAGTGGCCCGAGCTGCTGCCCGAGTACACCACCGAGATCATCGAACTCCTCATCGCGGAGGAGCTGATGATCTGCGGTGATCCGGAGGAGGTGACGCGGCAGTGCAAGCGGTGGGAGCAGGCGGGGGCGGATCAGCTGTCCTTCGGGCTGCCGATCGGTGTGCCCTACGAGGACACGATGAACACGATCCGGCTGATCGGGGAGCATGTGATTCCGAAGATCGATACGGATCCGGTGCACCGTACGACCCGATTCCGCGGGTCGGCGGGAGTCTGACTCGGGACCGCGCCCCGAACCCCCCGGGCGGGGCCGTGGTCCCCGCGCCCCTTCTCGGCCGGTGGTCGTCTGCGGGCTGTGGTGGGTTGCTCGCGCAGTTCCCCGCGCCCCTTGAGGGCCCGTCGTCTGGCTGCGGTTGTGGTGGGCTGGTCGCGCAGTTCCCCGCGCCCCTGGAGACCTCCGTGGCTGAGCCGGGTTCTCCGGTTAAGGGGCGCGGGGAACTGCGCGACAAGCCCCCACCGGCCCGCAGACGAAATCGAGCCCCTCATCGCCCCACCGCACCCGCAGACGAAATCAGGCCCCTACGCACCCCAGCCCCCGGAGAGTTCGGGGAAGGGGCGGGGCGGGGGCTCGAACAGGCGCGGGACGGCGACCTCCCGGAACGTCGCCCCGTACCCCCGGCCGGAGGCCGCAACGGCGGCGGCCCGCCGCACGGCCCCGGCCGGGGCACCCACGCGAGGGAGAGAGGGACATGCTCGACCACCTGATCCGCCGCGCCACCGTCACCGACGGCACCGGCGCCCCCGCCTACACCGCAGACATCGGCATCCGGGCAGGCCGCATAGAGGCGATAGCCGAACCCGGCACCCTCACCCCCCACACCGCCCGCACCAGCGAGGACGCCGACGGCCTCGTCCTCGCCCCCGGCTTCGTCGACCCCCACACCCACTACGACGCCCAGCTGTTCTGGGACCCGTACGCCACCCCGTCCATGAACCACGGCGTCACCACCGTCGCCGGGGGCAACTGCGGCTTCACCCTGGCCCCCCTCCACCCGGACCGCCCCGAGGACGCCGACTACACCCGGCGGATGATGGCCCGGGTGGAGGGCATGGCGCTCAAGGCCCTGGAGGACGGGGTCGACTGGAGCTGGTCGACGTTCGGGGAGTACCTGGACGCCCTCGAAGGGCGGATCGCCGTCAACGCCGGGTTCATGGTCGGCCACTGCGCGCTGCGCCGCTACGCCATGGGCCCCGACGCCGTAGGCGGCGACCCCACCCCCGCCCAGCTCGACGCCATGCTGCGCC
This sequence comes from Streptomyces sp. NPDC026377, assembly GCF_055567715.1. Taxonomy (NCBI): domain Bacteria; kingdom Bacillati; phylum Actinomycetota; class Actinomycetes; order Kitasatosporales; family Streptomycetaceae; genus Streptomyces; species Streptomyces sp. NPDC026377. The sequence continues at coordinate 298,167 of NZ_JBVHPV010000001.1, read as the reverse complement.
TCCTCCACGACGCCATGGACGCGGGCGCCTGGGGCCTGTCCACCACCCAGTCGTCCACGCATTCCGACGGCGACGGCCGCCCCGTCGCCTCCCGGCACGCCCGGCCCGAGGAGCTCCTCGCGCTGTCGCGGGCGGTCGGGCAGCACGAGGGCACCCAGATCGAGGCGATCGTGGCGGGGTGCCTGGACCAGTTCTCGGACGAGGAGATCGACCTCCTGGTGGAGATGTCGGCCGCCGCCGGACGCCCCCTGAACTGGAACGTGCTCACCATCGACGCGGCCGTCCCCGAACGCGTCCCGCGCCAGCTCGCCGCGAGCGAGCGCGCCCGCCGCGCGGGCGGCCGGATCGTCGCGCTGACCATGCCGATCCTCACCCCGATGAACATGTCGCTGGGCACCTTCTGCGCCCTCAACCTCATCCCGGGGTGGGGGGAGATCCTCAACCTCCCCGTCCCCGAGCGGATCGCGAAGCTGCGCGACCCGGCCGTACGCGCCGGGATGCTGCGCCGCGCCGGGAGCAAGGAGGCCGGGGTCTTCCGGCGCCTCGCCGACTTCGGCCGGTACGTCATCGGCGACACCTACTCCGAGGCCAACGCCTCCCTCACCGGACGCGTGGTGCGCGACATCGCCGCCGAGCGCGGCCAGGACCCCTTCCACTGCCTGGTCGAGATCTGCGCCAACGACCGGCTGCGGACCGTCCTGTGGCCGATGCCGACCGACAACGACCCGGCCAGCTGGGCGCTGCGCCAGGAGACCTGGCAGCACGAGGACGTCCTGCTCGGCGGCTCCGACGCGGGCGCCCACCTGGACCGGATGTGCGGCGCCCCGTACACCACCCGCTTCCTCGGGGACTGTCTGCGCGGGCGCGGGCTGGTGCCGCTGGAGCGGGCCGTGCAGATGCTCAGCGACGACCCGGCCCGGCTCTTCGGGCTGCGCGGGCGCGGGCGCATCGAGGAGGGATACCACGCCGACCTCGTCCTCTTCGACCCCGAGCGCGTCGCGGCCGGCCCCGCCACCCTCGTCCACGACCTGCCCGGCCGCAGCCCCCGCCTGGACGCCAAGGCGATCGGCGTCGTCTCGGTCCGCGTCAACGGCGTCGAGACGATCCGCGACGACGTGGTGACCGGAGCCGTGCCGGGGACGGTCCTGCGCTCCGGCCGCGACACGAGGACGGTGTCGGTCAAGTGAGCGTGTACGAGCCGAAACTGTTCCTCGGAGGCGAGTGGGTCGAGCCGGACGGCGGGCGGTACGAGATCGTCGACCCCGCCACCGAGGAGGTGGTGGGCCTGGCCCCCGAGGCGAGCCGCGCCCAGGTGTACGCGGCGGCCTCGGCCGCCCGCGAGGCCTTCGACGGCTGGTCCCGCACCGCGCCCGAACAGCGCGCCGCGATCCTCGACCGGGCGGCGGACATCATCGAGCGCGAGTCCACCGCGTACGCCGAGCTCGCCCGCGCCGAGACCGGCGCCACCACCGCGACCGCACGCGGTATGCAGGTCGCGGTGGGCGCGGCACGCTTCCGTCGGTACGCGAAGGGCGCCCTGGAACCGGTCGAGACCGCCGTACCGCCGCAGATCAACGAGGCCGGGCCGATGGGGCGGGCGGGCGTCTTCGGGGCGCTCGCGATACGGCAGCCAGTGGGTGTGGTGACCTGCGTGACCTCGTACAACAACCCCTGGGCCAACCCGGCGGGCAAGGTCGCGCCCGCGCTCGCCATGGGCAACACGGTGGTGGTGAAACCCGCGCCCCAGGACCCCCTCTCCGTCTTCCGCATGGCCGAGGCGCTCGCGGAGGCGGGGGTGCCGCCGGGCGTGGTGAACGTCGTCACCGGTACTGCCCCGGCCCTCGGGGAGGCGGCCGTGGACTCACGGGACGTCGACATGGTCAGCTTCACCGGCTCCACGGCGGTCGGGCAGCGCATCGCTCAGGTGTGCGGCCGGGAGATGAAGCGCCAGCTGATGGAGCTGGGCGGCAAGGGCGCGGCCCTGGTGTTCGAGGACGCGGATCTGGGGTCGGCGGTGCGGGGCATCGGCACGACGTTCTCGTTCTACAGCGGACAGATCTGCACGGCGCCGACGCGGGTGCTGGTGCACCGGTCGGTGCACGACGAGCTGGTGGCTCGACTGGCGGGGTATGCGGGCCACTTGCCGGTGGGCGACCCCTCGTCCCCCGGGACGGTGGTGGGGCCGGTGATCTCCTCGGCGCACCGGGACCGGGTGGAGGCGTATGTGGAGCTGGGGCGGAAGGAGGGGGCACGGGTGGTGGCCGGGGGTGAACGGCCGCCGCTGGAGCGGGGGTTCTACGTGGCCCCCACGCTCCTGGCGGACTGCACCAACGACATGCGCGTCGTCCGCGAGGAGATCTTCGGGCCGGTGGTGGCGGTGGTCCCCTTCGACGACGAGGAGGAGGCCATCGCGCTGGCCAACGACAGCGACTACGGCCTGATCGACTACGTCTGGTCGGGCGACGTGGCCCGGGCCTTCCGGGTGGGGCGGCGGTTGCGGGCGGGTGGGGTCGGGGTGAACACGGTGGGGCGGAACCTGGAGGCGCCGTTCGGGGGGTTCAAGCGGAGTGGGGTGGGGAGGGATGTGGGTTCTTACGCCTTGCGGGCGTACAGCGAACTCCAGTCCCTGGTCTGGCCGGGCTGAGTCGGCCCGGTCCCGCTCATGCCCGGGGGTTCGCCTGCGGCGGGCGGGGCGTGCCCTCCCGGCCAGGGGTTCGTCTGCGGCCCGGTGCTGGGCTGGTCGCGCAGTTCCCCGCGTCCCTTGAGGGGCTGTCGTTTGTCTGCGGCCCGGTGGTGGGCTGGTCGCGCAGTTCCCCGCGCCCCTTGCGGGGCTGTTGTTTGGCTGCGGCCTGGTGGTGGGCTGGTCGTGCAGTTCCCCGCGTCCCTTGAGGGGCTGTCGTTTGGCTGCGGGCTGTGGTGGGTTGCTCGCGCAGTTCCCCGCGCTCCTGAAAGCGGGTGGCTGAGCCGCATTTCCGGCTGCGGGGGACTACCCAAGGGGCGCGGGGAACTGCGCGACAAGCCCCCACCGGCCCGCAGATGGAGTCGAGCCCCTTCAGGGGCGCGGGGAACTGCGCGAGCAAGCCCCACCGGCCGGCGGACGAAAACATGGCCTTCCGGGGCGCGGGGACCGGCCGTACACGAACCCCCGGTCCACAAGGGGCGCGGGGAACTGCGCGAGCGACCCGCCACGACCCGCAGGTGCACCCCCGGCCAAGAGCAGCCCCCGCCCACAGGCGCCCCCCCAAGACCTATTCGCCCAGAAACACCGGGTTCGTGAAGGCGGCCAGGGCGCCGGGCAGGACCGGTGTCACCGGGGGGCGGCGGACCTCCGCCCGTACGTACGTCGCGTACGACGCCGTCGTCCGCCACTCCACCACCCCCGCCCCAGAACCCCCCAGCACCGAGGAGAACACCACCCCCTGGTCCGTCACGAAGGACGCCGTGCAGCCCGGTGCGCCCGTGACCTCCAGGCGTACCGTGAGCGGCGCGTCCGGGGGCACCCGCAGGCGGTCCCCGATGCCCGCGTGTTCGCCCCGCCCGCCCGACACCCCGAAGACCACCGAGACCGCCGAGGACTCCGCCACGTACGAGTGGCCCGCCTTCAGGCCCGCCAGGACCGCCTGACGGGACAGGTCGTCGGCGAGGACCACCGTCTGCGGGCCGCCGACGCGGTCGGGGTCCCGGTGGGCGTCGCTGTTGCCCATCGCCGGGGTCCAGCGCCCGCCCGAGCGCGCCGCCACCGCCAGCGTGCTGTCCCACTCCTGGAGCGAGACCTCGTCGTCGGGGGTGTACGGCCCGTTCCACACCTCCACCGCGTCCGCCTCGGCGAACCCGAACTTCCAGTTGCAGCCGACACACGTGCCGTGCGGATGCGCCGGGACGACCAGGCCCCCGGCGCGCCGGATCTCCCGGGCGAAGTGGCCGAAGCGGTTGTCGCGGGCGCGGTAGCGCCAGTCGACGAACGTGCCCGGGTCGACGCCGAGCGCCAGCACGTGGCCGTTGCGGGTGGTGACCTCCTCGCCGGTGAGGATCAGCAGGTCCTCGCCCCACAGCCCCTCCCACGCGGGGTGCGAGGCGTTCGTGTTGTGGTCGGAGGTGTTGATGAAGTCCAGGCCCGCCGCCCGCGCGAGCGCCGCGATCTCGGCGGGGGTGCGCCTGCCGTCGGAGTACCAGGAGTGCAGATGGCAGTCGCCCCGGTACCAGGCCCGGCCCCGCCCCCTGGCCCGGGACGGCGGGTACACGGGCCGGGGCGCGCGGCCCCGCTCGCCGTACTTCAGGGTGATCGTCACGGTGTACGGCAGCCCCTGCGGCGCGACCGTGTAGGGGCCGAGCGCGATGTGCCAGGTCCCGGCCCGCACCGGCCCGGGGAGGTAGCCGGGGGTCGCCGCGTCCGCCCGGATGAAGAACTCCGTGCGGGCCCCGCCCGACCAGCCCCGGAAGCCCCGGCCGCCCAGGCCGGTGCCGCGCTCGTCGAAGACGCCGATGTCCAGGGCGTTGTTGGGCGTGCCCGCCGGGACGGCCGCCTTCTCGTACGTGTACGCCACGGCCAGCTCGCGCACCCCGCGCGGGACCTCCACCGGCAGGTACACGAAGTCGGGCGCGCCGGGCGGCAGGGTGCCGGTGACGACCCGGGTCACCTCCCGGGAGCCGCTGCCGCCACCGGCGCCACCGCCGCTCCCGCCGTCACCGGGCGCCGCGTTCGCGAAGCTCACGGTTCCCAGCGTGAGCGCGGTGGCCGCTCCCGTCACGAACAGCCCGCGCCGGCCCAGCGTCCGGTCGTCGGTGCCGTCCTGGGCTCTGTCCTCGGATCCGGTCATGGCGTCTGCTCCCAGCGGAGGGGGGGAAGGGGCCTGTCGGTGCGTGTCCGTCGCTGCCCACAGTCGTACGCGCGAGTGAACTCCGCTGCAAGGGGCGGCGGTTGGGCGATGGCCGGTCCGTGGCGGCCGCGTGGCCGGTCCGCACGGGCGGTGGCCGGGCCGCATCCCTTGCACCCGGAAGGGCGCGGGGATAGGAAGTGGGGATGCGTATCGCCACCACGATCTTCCTCACCGACGAGACGATCACCCCCGTCCGGCTCGCCCGCGAGCTGGCGGAGCGCGGGTTCGCCGGCGTGTATCTGCCGGAGCACACGCACATCCCCGTCGAGCGCCTCTCCCCGTACCCGCCGGGCGGCGAGCTGCCCCGCCAGTACAGCCGCACCCTGGACCCCTTCATCGCCCTCGCGCAGATGACCGCCGTCGCCCCGGAGCTCGACCTCGGAACCGGCATCACGCTGGTCGCCCAGCACGACCCGATCGACCTGGCCAAGCAGGCCGCGACCCTGGACCACCTCTGCGGCGGCCGCTTCACCCTCGGCGTCGGCTACGGCTGGAACCGCGAGGAGGCCGCCGACCACGGCGTGGAGTGGTCCACGCGCCGCGAGCTGGTGCGCGACCGCATGGCGCTGATGCGGGCGCTGTGGGCGGAGAAGCCCACCGCGTACGAGGGCCGCTTCGGCTCGCTGCGGGCCAGCGAGGCCCACCCCAAGCCGGTGCGGAACGGGGCGCCGCGCGTCCTGGTCGGCGGCGCGGCGGGGCCGAAGCTGTTCGCGCACATCGCCGAGTTCGCGGACGGCTGGCTGCCGATCGGCGGGGGCGGCCTCACCGACTCGCTGCCGCTGCTGCGCCGGGCCTGGGAGGAGGCCGGCCGCGCCCCGGCCGACCTGCGGGTCGTCCCGTACGCGGTGCTCCCCTCGCCCGGCAAGCTCGCCCACTACGCGGACCTCGGCATCGACGAGATCATCCTCCAGCTGCCGTCCGCCGAGGAGCGGACCGTACTGAAGGCGCTGGACGAGTTCGCGCCGTACGTGTGAGGGCGTGGTGGCCCGGCACCGGCCGGGCCACCACGCCGGGACTCGGCCGAGCGGGGGCCGCTCGTATGCTCGGGGAATGACTTCCAGCGCGCAGCGACCGCAGGCAGACGCACCGACCGCCAACGCGATGCGGCGCGCCCTGAAACGGGCCAGGGACGGTGTCGCGCTGGACACCGCCGAGGCGGCCGTGCTGCTTCAGGCGCGCGGCGAGGACCTGGTGGACCTCGCCGCCTCCGCCGCCCGGGTCCGCGACGCGGGCCTGGAGGCGGCGGGCCGCCCGGGCGTCATCACCTACTCCAAGAGCGTCTTCGTCCCGCTGACCCGGCTGTGCCGGGACAAGTGCCACTACTGCACCTTCGTCACCGTGCCCGGCAAGCTGCGCCGGGCCGGGCACGGGATGTTCCTCTCCCCCGACGAGGTCCTGGACATCGCCCGCCGGGGCGCCGCGCTCGGCTGCAAGGAAGCCCTGATCACCCTCGGCGACAAGCCGGAGGACCGCTGGCCCGAGGCGCGCGAATGGCTGGACGCGCACGGCTACGACGACACCATCGCGTACGTACGGGCCATCTCCATCCGCATCCTGGAGGAGACCGGCCTGCTGCCGCACCTCAACCCCGGGGTGATGTCGTGGACCGACTTCCAGCGCCTCAAGCCCGTCGCTCCGAGCATGGGCATGATGCTGGAGACGACCGCGACCCGGCTGTGGTCCGAGCCGGGCGGCCCGCACTTCGGCTCGCCGGACAAGGAGCCCGCGGTGCGGCTGCGGGTCCTGGAGGACGCCGGCCGCTCCTCCGTCCCCTTCACCAGCGGGCTGCTCATCGGCATCGGCGAGACCCACGAGGAGCGCGCCGAGTCGCTCTTCGCGCTGCGCCGCGTGGCGCGCGCCTACCACGGCGTCCAGGAACTGATCATCCAGAACTTCCGCGCCAAGCCGGACACCGCGATGCGCGGCATGCCGGACGCGGAGCTGGACGAGCTGGTCGCCACGGTCGCGGTGGCCCGGCACATCATGGGCCCCTCCGCCTGCCTCCAGGCGCCGCCGAACCTGGTGGACAGCGAGTACGGACGGCTCATCGGGGCGGGCATCGACGACTGGGGCGGGGTCTCGCCGCTCACCATCGACCATGTGAACCCGGAGCGGCCCTGGCCGAAGATCGAGCAGCTCGCCGCGGAGTCCGCCGCCGCCGGGTTCGAGCTGCGCGAACGCCTCTGCGTCTACCCCGAGTTCGTCACGCGCGGCGAGCCCTGGCTGGACCCCCGGCTGCTGCCGCACGTCCGGGCGCTCGCGGACCCGGAGACGGGCCTGGCCCGGCCGGACGCGGTGGTCGAGGGCCACCCGTGGCAGGAGCCCGAGGAGGCCTTCGCCTCCACCGGCCGCACCGATCTGCACCGCACCATCGACACCGAGGGCCGCACCGGCGACCGCCGCGACGACTTCGACGAGGTGTACGGCGACTGGGAGGCGCTGCGCGAGGCGGCCGCGCCCGGCATGGCGCCCTCCCGGATCGACACCGACGTACGGGCCGCGCTCGCCACCGCCGCCGACGACCCCACGAAGCTGACCGACGCGGAGGCGCTTGCGCTGCTGCACGCGGACGGCCCGGCCCTGGACGCGCTCTGCCGGATCGCGGACGAGCTGCGCCGGGACGTGGTGGGCGACGACGTCACGTACATCGTCACGCGGAACATCAACTTCACCAACGTCTGCTACACCGGCTGCCGTTTCTGCGCCTTCGCCCAGCGCCGCACCGACGCCGACGCGTACACCCTCTCCCTGTCGCAGGTGGCCGACCGCGCCGAACAGGCGTGGGAGGTGGGCGCGGTGGAGGTGTGCATGCAGGGCGGCATCCACCCGGACCTGCCGGGCACGGCGTACTTCGACATCGCGCGGGCGGTGAAGGAGCGCGTACCGGGCATGCACGTGCACGCCTTCTCGCCGATGGAGGTCGTCAACGGCGCCACCCGCACCGGTCTGTCCATCCGGGAGTGGCTGACCGCCGCCAAGGAGGCGGGCCTCGACTCGATCCCCGGCACGGCCGCCGAAATCCTCGACGACGAGGTCCGCTGGATCCTCACCAAGGGCAAGCTGCCCACCGCCACCTGGATCGAGGTCGTCCAGACCGCCCACGAGCTGGGCATCCGCTCCTCGTCCACGATGATGTACGGGCATGTGGACCAGCCCCGCCACTGGCTCGGCCACTTCCGTACGCTCTCCCGCGTCCAGCAGGCCGCACTGGACTCCGGCCGGCAGGGCTTCACCGAGTTCGTGACGCTGCCCTTCATCCACACCAACGCGCCCGTCTACCTGGCCGGGATCGCCCGCCCCGGCCCGACCACCCGCGACAACCGCGCGGTGGTGGCGATGGCCCGCCTCCTGCTGCACCCGCACATCCCCAACATCCAGACCAGCTGGGTGAAGCTGGGCACCGAGGGCGCCGCCGAGATGCTGCGCTCGGGCGCCAACGACCTGGGCGGCACGCTGATGGAGGAGACCATCTCCCGGATGGCCGGGTCGAGTTACGGTTCGTACCGCTCCATCAGGGACCTGGAGGCCATCGCGGAGGCGGCGGGCCGCCCGGCCAGGCCGCGCACCACGCTCTACGGCGAGGTGCCGCCCGAGCGCCGGGAGGCGGCGCTCGCCTCGGACGGCCATCTGCCGGAGCTGCTGCCGGTGCTGGGGGACTGAGAGCCTGTCGTCGAGGGGGGGCGGTTGTCACAGGGGGGTCGCATACTGATCCCATGGCAGCGGGCGGCGCGTCGATGCAGGAGCTCATCCGGCGGCGCAGACGGGCGGGATTCGTCGGACGGCGCGGCGAACTCGCGCTCTTCCGGCAGAACTTCGACATCCCCGTGGACGACGAGCGGCACCGGTTCGTCTTCCATGTCCACGGAGCCGCCGGGGTCGGCAAGACCTCCCTGGTGCGGGAGCTGGAACACACCGCGCGTGAACGCGGCGCGGTGACGGCCTGCGCCGACGAGGCCGTCAACAGCGTCCCCGAGACCCTCGCCGCGCTCTGCGTCCACTTCGCCCGCCAGGGACGCCCGCTCAAGTCCCTGGAGCGGCTGCTCGCGGCCTACCGCCGGATGCGGTACGAGGCGGAGTCCGCCGCCCCCGCGGGTCCCGGCCCCGCCGCGCCCTCGCCCGGCTCCTCGTTGCTCGCCCAGGCCTCCCTGGTGGGCCTCGGCCTGGTGCCGGGCGTGGGGATGCTGGCGGGCGGGGTGGACGCCCAGCAGCTCGCCCAGGGCGCGGACCGGGCGCGGGCCGCGCTGGGCGCCCGGTTCGGCAAGCAGGAGGACGTCCAGCTGGTCCTGGACCCGGTGCGGGTCCTCACCCCGGTGTTCGTGGCGGAGCTGGTGCGGCTCGCCGACGAGGCGCCGTGGACGGTGCTCTTCTTCGACACGTACGAACGCACCTCGCCCTTCCTCGACACCTGGCTGCGCGACCTCATCACCACCGAGCGGTACGGGGCGCTGCCCGCCCGGGTCGTGGTGGTCCTCGCGGGCCAGCGCCGGCTCGACCCCGGCTGCTGGGCGGACAGCGCGGACCTGGTGGCGGAGCTGCCGCTCGACCTGTTCACCGAGACCGAGGCGCGCCAACTGCTCGCCGCCAAGGGCGTGGTGGACGAGGACGTCGTCCGCGACGTGCTGCGCCTGTCGGGACGGCTGCCGGTCCTGGTCTCCACGCTCGCCCAGAACCCCGGCGACGCGCGCGCCCCCGGCGCCACCGCCGTGGACCGCTTCCTGAAGTGGGAGGGCGACCCGGTGCGGCGGGCCGCCGCGCTCGCCTGCGCGCTGCCCCGGCACATCGACGAGGACGTGTTCCGGGCGGCGGTCGAAGAGGACGCGGCGGGGCTGTACGGGTGGCTGCGGTCCCTGCCGTTCGTCAGCGACCACGGCGGGCGCGCCCAGTACCACCCGGTGGTGCGCACGGCCATGCTCGGCGTCCAGCGCACCGGCTCGCCGCAGCGCTGGAGCGCCGGCCACCAGCGGCTCGCCGAGGCTCTCGGGGCGCGCCGCGAGGCCGCGGGCCCCGTCCCCGCGCGCAGCCCGTGGAGCGCTGAGCGGTGGCGCGAGCTGCGCCTTGAGGAGTCCTACCACCTGCTGTGCGCCCGGCCCGGGGCCGCGCTCGCCCGGATGCTGCGCGACGGCGTCGACGCCTGCGAGGCCGGGCCCGCCGCCGCCCGCCGCTGGGCCACCACGCTCGCCGAGGCGGGCGAGGACGGCGACGACGGGCCGCTGCGGCGCTGGGGCGCCGACTGCCTGGCGGCGCTCGGCGACGAACCGGCGGGCGTGTCCGGGGTGGTGGGGCTGCTGCTGTCCCGGGGCGGCCTCGACGCGGAGGGCCGCGCGGCCGCCCATGTCGTACGGGCCAGGGAACTGCGCCACACCGGCGCCCACGAACAGGCGCTGACCGACCTGGACCAGGCGATCGCGCTCGACCCCGGGCGGGCACGGGCGTACTACGGACGGGCCGTGGCGCGCTACGCGCTGCACGGCCCGGCGGCGGCGCTGCCCGATGCGGACCGGGCATGCGAACTGGCCCCGGACGACGCGTACTTCATCGGCTACCGGGGCGACATGTACCGGCGGCTCGGGCGCTTCGAGGAGGCGCTGGCCGATCTCGACCGCGCGATCCTCCTCGACCCGGGCGACGCCTGGGCCCCGGCGAGCCGCGGCCGGATCCGCCATCAGCTGGGCAGGCCGGCGGACGCGCTCGCGGACCTGGACCGGGCACTGGAGCTGAACGGTGACTACGGCTGGGCGCTGGTGCGCCGCGCCCAGGTGCGGCGCGACCTCGCGGACACGGCGGGCGCGCTGGCCGACCTGGAGCGCGCGGAGCGGCTGGCGGCGGATCCGGCGTGGGTGGTCGGCGAGCGCGGTGACGTGCTGCGCGCGGCGGGCCGCCACGAGGAGGCGGTGGCGGAGTACGGGCGGGCCTTCGCGCTGGACGGGGCGTACGCGTGGGCCCTGGGCAGCCGCGCCCTGTCCCTGGAGGCGCTGGGCCGCCACCAGGAGGCGCTGGCGGACTTCGGCCGCGCGCTGGAGGTGGACCCCGGCTACACCTGGGCGCTGATCATGCGGGCGCGGCTGCGGACGGAGTCGGGCGACCCCGAGGGCGCGCTGGAGGACCTGGACCGGGCGGTCGCGCAGGCGCCGGACGACGCGTACGCGCTCACCTGGCGCGGGCGGGTGCGGCGGCGGCTGTGGCGGGTGGCGGGGGCCCGCGCGGACCTGGACCGCGCGGCAGACCTTCCCGCGTCCGGTGCGCCGCCGCTGTTGGAGCGGTCGTTCCTGCTGGCGGACCTGGGCGAGACGGCGGCCGAACTGGCCGACCTGGACCGGGCGGTGGCCCTGGCGGGCCCACGGGACCGGGGGGTCCTTACGGCGCGGGCGGAGGCGTACTGGCGGGCCGGGCGGTACGAGGAGGCCCTGCGCGACTACGCGGCGGCGGCCGGGGAGGACCCGGCCGACGCGGTCCCCGTGGCGGGCCGCGGCCGGGTCCTGCTCTCGCTCGGACGGTACGAGGAGGCGTACGAGTCGTTGGCGCGGGCGGTGGAGCTCGACCCCGGGCAGGGCGCGTCGCACGCGGCGGCGGCGTCGGCGCTGCTCGGCCTCTCCCGGCCGGGCGAGGCTCTGGCGGCCCTGGACCGGGCGATCCCGCTCGATCCCGAGATCGGCTGGGCGTACGGGCGCCGGGCGCGGGAGTGCCTGGCGGCCGGGGGTGCGGCGGGTCCGTTCCTGGACCACTGCCTGGCGCTGCTGTCCGGCCGCGTCCCCGCCGGGCCCGCCCGGGCCGCGTCGCACCGGGCGCGGGGGAACTTCGGGGCGGCGGCGGACGCGGCGGCCTCGCTGGCGGGGGCGGAGGGCGCGTTCCACCGGGCGATGGCGGCGAGCCGGGCGGGCGGGGTGGCGCGGTGGCGGGGCGACGACGTGGTGGCGGCGTGCGCCCGGGGTGACTGGGCCCGGGCGGACGCGCTGCTGTCGTCGTCCGGGGGCGCGGGGTGGGAGGTGTGGGCGGGGTGGGCGGAGGGCCTGGAGGAACTGGGCCTGTGCGGAACGCCCCCCCGGGCCCTGCTCCCCCGAACCCACCAGGCCTGGGCCCTCCTGAGAGAACTCCCCCCACCCCACCCGCTCCCCTAAACCCTCCGGGGCCGGGGGAAGATACTTCCCGGGGGCTCCGCCCCCGCACCCCGCTCCTCACAGGCCGGAGGGGCTGGATTGCCCGAACCTCCCCGAAACAGCACCCGCACCCCCAAGGGGCGCGGGGAACTGCGCGAGCAACCCACCACCGGCCCGCAGCCAAAATCCAGGCACCCCCACCGACCCCCTCAGGGGCGCGGGGAACTGCGCGACCAGCCCACCACCGGCCCGCCGCCAAAATCCAGGCACCCCCACCGACCCCCCAAGGGGCGCGGGGAACTGCGCGACCAGCCCACCACCGGCCCGCCGCCAAAATCCAGGCACCCCCACCGACCCCCTCAGGGGCGCGGGGAACTGCGCGACCAGCCCCCACCCACCCGCAGACGAACAGCCCGCCCCCCGCAGGGCCCCCGCCCCCGGAGGGTTGAGGGAACGGGCGGGGTGGGGGAACAAAACTCGCCACAGAGCGGTCCCCCACGGTCTTATTCACCCGCACCCAATCAATTACAGTGCTGCGCCATGACCGCAGCAGCCACCGGACCCACCACCTCCATATGGGGCCGCACCGAACAGCAGGACTTCCGCAGCCGGGTCCGCGGCAGCCTCCTCGGCGGGGCGATCGGTGACGCGCTCGGCGCCCCGGTCACCCCCCTCGCCCTCGACGCGATCCGCACCCGCTACGGCCCGCAGGGCGTCACCGGCCCGGCCGGCGGCGCCGGCGGAGGCCGGATCGGCGCCGCCACCCAGCTCACCCTCTTCACCGTCGACGGCCTCATCCGCGCCCAGGTCCGCCGCGACACCGGCGCCTGGCACCCCCCGACCGACGTGCACCGGGCGTATCTGCGCTGGAGCGCCACCCAGCGGGACTGGGGGCCGGACGAGCGGCGGACGGACAACGGGTGGCTGGCCGCTCAGGAGTGGCTGTACAGCAGACGCGACCCCGCCCGGCCGTGCCTGCTCGGGCTCGCCGACGACGTCATGGGCACCCTCGACCGGCCCAAGAACCCCGACGCCCGCGACCCCGCCGCCGTCACCCGTTCCGGCCCCTTCGGCCTGCTCGTCGGCTGGGAGCCGCAGCTCGTGTTCCAGCTCGCGCTGGAGTGCGCGGCCCAGACGCACGGGGATCCCGCCGCGTACCTCTCGGCCGGCGCCTTCGCGGTGGTCGTGCACGGGCTCGCCCGGGGCGAGCCGCTTGACGCGGCCGTCCAGCGGGCGCTCGGCCTGCTCGCCCAGCGCCCCGGCCACCAGCCCGTCACCGAGGCCCTCCAGCACGCGCTCGGCGCCGTACGCCAGGGCGTGCCGAGCCCGGGCCCGGTGGCCTCGCTGGGCGAGGGACACCTGGCCCAGGACGCGCTGGCCATCGCCGTGTACTGCGCCCTCGTCGGCGAGGACATCCGCCACGGCCTGCTGCTCGCCGTCAACCACGACGGCCCCTCCGGCGCCACCGGCACCCTGTGTGGCACGCTCCTGGGTGCCCTGCACGGCGAGACCGCCCTCCCGCCCGGCTGGCTCGCGGGGCTGGAAGGGCGCTCCACCGTCCTCGAACTCGCCGACGACTTCGCGATGGAGATGACCCAGGGCCCCGCCCTGCACGGGCCCGGCATCAACTCCCCGGGCTGGCTGGCCCGTTACCCCCGGGCCTAGCCCGCCCTCACAGCTCCAGCGCCTTCGCCTGCCCCGACCGCCCCGGGACCGCCGCCGACGCCGAACCGGATCCCGGACCGGCCCCCGTCCCCGACCCCGCGCCCGGCCCGTCGCCGTCGGAGTTGATCCGGTCCAGCAGCGCGTCCCGCTCCGGAGTGTCCTCCGGCCTGACCAGGCCGACCACCACGTACAGCACCAGCGAGATCGCCAGCGGCACCGACACCTGGTACTGGAGCGCCACGCCCGTACGGTCGGAGCCGTCCAGGTCGTAGTTGACCAGGAAGAACGCGACCAGGCCCACCGCCCAGCTGGTGAGCGCCGCCGTGGGGCCACACGTGCGGAAGGCGCGCAGCAGGCCCAGCATGAACGGGATCGCGATCGGGCCCATCAGACCCGCCACCCACTTGATCACCACGGTGATGATGTCCTTGAAGGCGGGGGAGTTGACCTGGGTGGCGATCGACATCGACAGGCCGAGGAACACCAGCGTCGACAGGCGCGCCGCCAGCAGCCCCGCCCGCGAGTCCCAGCCGCGTGCCCGCCGCGAGAGCGCCGGGGCGATGTCGCGGGTGAAGACGGCCGAGATGGCGTTGGCGTCCGAGGAGCACATCGCCATCGTGTGGGAGAAGAAACCGACGATGACCAGGCCGAGCAGCCCGTGCGGCAGCAGGGTCTCGGTCATCAGGGCGTAACTGTCGGAGGCGTCCGGCTTCTTCGCCTGCACCAGGAGCGGCGCGCACCACATGGGGAAGAACAGCACCACCGGCCACACCAGCCACAGGATCGCGGAGAGCCGGGCCGAACGGGTGGCGGAGCGCGCCGAGTCGGTGGCCATGTACCGCTGGGCCTGGTTCCACATCCCGCCGTTGTACTCGAAGGTCTTGATGAAGAGGAACGCGAGCAGGAACGTCACCGTGTAGGGCCCGGCGGTCGGGTCGGCGTGGCCGCTGGGGAGCTTGTCCCACACGGTCCACAGCGCGCTGATCCCGCCGAGCTCGCCCATCGTCGCGACCAGCATGGCCACGCCGGCGCACAGCTGGATGACGAACTGCCCGAGCTCGGTGAGCGCGTCCGCCCACAGCCCGCCGACCGTGCAGTACACGGCGGTGATGCAGCCGGTGATGAAGATGCCCTGGGTGAGGGTGACCCCGGTGAAGACCGACAGGAGCGTGGCGATGGCGGCCCACTTGGCGCCCACGTCCACGATCTTGAGCAGCATGCCCGACAGGGCGAGCGCGAGCTGGGTGGAGATGTTGTAGCGGTTCTTGAGGTATTCGAGCGGCGAGGCCACGTGCAGCTTGGAGCGCAGCCGGTTGAGCCGGGGCGCGAAGAGCTTGGCGCCGATGCCGATGCCGACCGCGATGGGGAAGGACCAGGTGACGAAGGACGTCACACCGTAGCGGTAGGCGATGCCCGCGTACCCCGTGAACATCACCGCGCTGTACCCGGACATGTGGTGCGAGATGCCCGAGAGCCACCACGGCATCCGGCCCCCGGCCGTGAAGAAGTCGGAGACGTCGTCCACCCGCTTGTGGGACCAGACGCCGATCGCGACCATGACGCCGAAGTAGCCGAGGAGTACGGCCCAGTCGAGACTGTTCATTGTCCCCTCCGAGGGGTCCGCCTTGTGAACGTCGAGGTGTATGCCGGTGCTCTTCGTCAGTACGTCCGGCTCAGCGGGCCCCGTGCGGGAGCGGGGACTTCCGGGGATTGAACCGCCTGTGCGGAGGGCCGGTCAAGGCTTGTGGTGGTCATGGATATGAACACAGGTCAGGAGGCAGAACGGTTTTGCTCCGCCTTTACCGCACCGAGTGTTGTCGCCCCGAGGGCCCCCGCCCCACCATGAACGGGCCACTTCGTCAGACGCGTACCAACGTGAACGGCCGCACGGGATGCGGGTCCCGTGCGGCCGAGAGAGCGGGTCGGCTGGTTCCGCTAGCGCATGATCTCCCCCGCGTTCACCAGCAGCGACTGCCCGGTGATCGCCCTGGCGCGGTCCGAGGCCAAGAAGGCCACGGCGTGCGCCACGTCCGCGTCCGTCGCCAGCTCCGGCAGCGCCATCCGCTCGGTGAGCCGCCCGAGCACCTCCTCCTCGGGCACCTTCTCGGCGTGCGCGGTGAACCGGACGTACGCCTGTACCGGCGGCCCCCACATCCACCCGGGCAGAACGGTGTTCACCCGGATCCGGTGCGGCCCGAACTCCCGGGCCATGGAGTACATCGCGGAGGTCAGAGCGCCCTTGGACGCCGCGTACGCCGCCTGGCTCACCTGGGAGGGCGCCGCGATCGCCGACTGCGTGCCGATGACGACCACCGCGCCGCCGCGCTCCTTGAGGGCCGCCAGGCACGCCCGGGTCATGCGCAGGGTGCCGAGCAGATTGACGTCGAGGACGCGCTGCCAGGTGGCGAGGTCGGCGTCCTCGACCCCGCCGAAGTAGCTGTCCCAGGCGGCGACATGGACCACCGCGTCGATCCGGCCGAACCGCTCCAGCGCCAGCGCGGCCAGCGCCTCGCACTGCGCCTCCACGGTGATGTCGGTCGGCCGCCAGGCGGTGCGCCCGCCCCCGGGGTCGATCTCCTGGGCCGTCCTCAGCAGGTTCTCCCCGGTGCGCGCGCCGAGCACCGCGTTGGCCCCGTCCCGGACGACGGTCGCGGCCACCTGGTGCCCCAGGCCCGCCCCGACGCCGGACACCACGACCGTCTTCCCGTTCAACGACATCCGGGTGCCTCCCGGCTCTGGCAGTTCTTCTGACGGGGCGTCAGAGTAGGGCGGTCGGCGGCAGGAGGGAAGGGGAGCGCGGTGGGTGAGGAGACCAGGAGCGAGACGTACGCGGAGCTGGCGGCGGTGGGACCGTACGGGGTGCACCCGGGCCATGCCCTGATCACCATGGTGGAGCCGCACCCCGGCCACGAGTACGCGTACAACCGCTGGTACGAGGACGACCACTACTACGCCGGGGCCATGGCGATGCCCTGGATGTTCGCGGGGCGGCGCTGGGTGGCCACCCGCGAGCTCCAGGAGCTGCGCTACCCGGAGAGGTCGGCGATCGCCACTCCGGTGACCGCCGGGTGCTACCTCTCCACGTACTGGATCACCGAGGGCCGCTACGACGACCACATGAAGTGGACCGTCGGCATCAACAGGCGGCTCAATCGGGACGGCCGCGTCTACCAGGACCGCACGCACGTCTTCACGGCCTTCCAGGACCACGAGGCGACCGTCTACCGGGACGGGGCGGCGGGGCCGCGCGACTACCACGCGCTGGACCACCCGTACGCGGGCCTGGTGCTCCAGGTGATCGACTCCGAGAACCCCGGCCGGCGCGCCGAGTTGCTGGAGTGGCTGCGCGCGCGGCACCTGCCGCGCCGGCTCGCGGGCGGGCCGGCCGCGCTGGTGACGGTCTTCCGGCCGACCCCGCTGCCCGGTGACCGGATGAGTTACGTCAAGCAGGTCGAGGGGGTCGACACCCGCCTCACGCTGCTGTGGTTCCTGGAGCGGGATCCGGCCGGGGTGTGGTCCGAGCACTTCGCGGACCTGGGGGAGGAGGTGGCCGGATCGGGGCTCGGGCGGGTCGAGCTGGCCGCGCCGTTCATCCCCACGGTGCCGGGCACCGACCGCCATGTCGACCGGCTGCGCCGCTGAGCGGAGGGGTCCGGACAGCAACCAGCCCCCTCGGCCAGGACGGCGGACCAGTCGAGAGGGCCTTGCTCACTTCGCGGTGGAGCGATGCCGGTGAAGATCAGACTCCACGCGGGGAGGTGCGGTTGACGTCCTGGAGGAAGGCCGACCACGTCTCGGGGGCGAAGTCGAGCATTCCGTGGAGCGGGTTCTTGGAGTCGCGGACGGACACGGTCGTCCTGTCCGCCGCCTTGACCTCCACGCAGTCGCCGTTCACGGCGGAGTACGAGGACTTGGTCCAGTCCGTCAGTACGGGCTTCTGAACGCGCATGATGGCTCCGATGCTTGATCCGGTTGTCCGGGTGATGTGCCCGGCCGCTGAGGGCCAGCGGCTGTGCGTGTGACGCTACGCCGCAACATCACCGGCCGCAGGGGTCGTTCACCCGTCCGGATGGCATATTCCATCGGGTTCTTCTCAGTTGAGGATGCCAAGGTGTAAGGTGCCCGCCCCCGGGGGCCCCGGCCACCCCTCGTGTCATTCGCTCACAACGAGTACCCGTCCACCACTTCGTGGATGAAGTCCCGGGAGTGCTCGGCGCTGAGCGCCTTGGCCCGCAGATGCTCGTACATCACCGTGTAGCTCTGCACATCGGCGGCCTTCTCCAGATACAGGTCGCTGGTGACGCCCTCCAGATAGACCACGCTCGCGTCCATGGCGTCGTGGAACTCCAGGATGGCGAACT
>NZ_JBVHPV010000001.1:190328-280074 GCF_055567715.1 Streptomyces sp. NPDC026377 | reverse complement strand
GCACATCGGCGGCCTTCTCCAGATACAGGTCGCTGGTGACGCCCTCCAGATAGACCACGCTCGCGTCCATGGCGTCGTGGAACTCCAGGATGGCGAACTTGCCGTACATCCCCGGATGCGCGCCCGCGTCGTACGGCAGGACCTGGAGCGTCACATGCGGCTGCTGGCTCAGGTGTGCCAGGTGCAGCAGCTGGTCGCGCATGATCTGCTCGTTGCCGACCACCCGGCGCAGCAGGGCCTCGTCGATGACGGCCCAGAAGCGCAGCGGGTTGGACGGGTCGGTGAGCCGGTCCTGGCGTTTGAGCCGGATCTGGATGCGCTTGTCGATGTCGCTGGAGGCGGCCTCGGGCCACATACCCTCGATGACCGCCTGCGCGTACTCCCGGGTCTGGAGCAGTCCGGGCACGATCAGCGACTCGTAGACGCGCAGGCTCGCCGCGTCCGTCTCCAGGCCGATGTAGACGCTGTAGGGGATGTCGCCGAAGGCGTGCCACCAGCCCTGCTGCCGGGAGTCCTTGGCCATCTGCATCAGGGAGTCGACGATGCGGTGGTCCTCGACCTCGTACACCCCGCACAGGTCGCGCACGTCGCGCTGGCTGATGGAGCGGCGGCCGTTCTCCAGCCGGCTGATCTTCGACTGGGAGACCAGCAGGCGCTCGGCGACCTCCTCGGCCGTCATGCCCTTCAGCTCGCGGAGCCGACGGAGCTCCTGGCCGAGTCGGCGTCGCCTGACGGTGGGATTGACGTTGGACGCCACGGGAACTGCACCTCCGGCTGCGGCACTTCTGCTGTTCTTCTGCTCCTGTGCTCAGCAGACTGCCACCAATGTTCCCGGCCGCGCTGGGAAATGGCCACACACGGTGGGGCACCGGCTACCGGCGGTACGAGGTGCCGGGCCTCGGCGGACGCCGAGCGCGCGGGACCGGCGAAGGCCGGCCCCACGCGCCCGTGACGCGACTCCCGAACCGGGTCGTGAGGGGGACGTCGGTGCGGCGGTGGTGCGGGGTGGTGCCTGGTGCTGGGTGGTGCGGGTCGTGCCGGTGGTGCCGTGGTGCCGGTGGTGCGTGAAGTGGTGCCGGAGCGGCCGCTAGTGGGCCACGGCGCGGGCCATGCCGCCGCGGTGCGGCTGCATCGGGACGCCGGGCGCGGTCGCGGTCGCGCGGACGCCCGCCGCGGCGGCGGGACCGCCGGCGCTGCGGCGCGGTTGCGCGCCCACTCCGTTCTGGACGTCCATGACGGCGTGCGCCACCAGTCCGCCCATGGGGTCGTGCCTGATCAGATCCCGGAGCCGGGAGCGCGATGAACGCCCCTCGTTGCCGGGGTACAGGTGCTTGCCGAGTCCGACCGCGTGGGCCAGCGCGGCGAGCGCCGCGGTCCGCGGGTCCGGCGGTACGCCGGTGCGGATCGCATTGTCCAGCCGGGCCCTGATGTCCCGGCTGATCGCCGTGTCCGTCGCTTGGTAGCGAGTCGTCGGCAGCACCCCGCACATCTGGCCCGCCACGGCATGGACCATGCCGCACCGCTCCAGGTGCGCGAGGTAAATCTGGCGCAGCCCCAGCCGGGGCCCGCCGATCCAGTGGACGGCCCGGACCGGACTGCCGCGCCTGCGCAGCAGTTCCAGTGCGGAGTCCAGTGTCGGATCTCCTGTCGGCCGTGCCATCACCACGGCGATACGATCCCCGTCTGGGGCTATCCGTCCTGCCAGAGCCAGCTCCACTAGCTGGGCTCCGGCGAGGCCGAGGTCGAGCGACTGCGGCTGCGCTGTGGTACCCGTTGCCGGGTCCAGAGCGAGCAGCAGAAGCTCCTCCGGAATTGTTCTGCGGCTCCTGCCCATCCATGCCTCCCCGCGTGGATGAATGACAGGGTGACCCCTCTCACATTCATCTGTCGAGAGCGCCTGGGTGGAAAGTACGGGAACCGACAGGTATGTCGTTCTCGTCTAGCACGGGGGTCAACCCCGCACACAGGACACTGGTAGATGGTTCGGACAGGTTCGGACGGCGCCCCGGGGCGCCGGGAGGAGGCATCGGTGGCGGGCGAGTCCCCCGACAGGTCGAAGCAGCAGCAGTCGTCGGGGGAGACGACTCCGAGCGAACGCGATCCCCGTGTGGCGGTGTTCGGAACGGATGACGGCCACGGTGCCGCGTCCGGTTCCGCACCGGAGCGCGGCGGTTCGGCGAAGGGCTCCACGGCTGGTTCGGCGAACGGCTCCGCCAAGGGCGCCGCGAACGGCTCCGCGGGCGCGTCCGTGAACGGCTCGGGGGAGGACGCCAGTGCCGAGCGGGCCGCGGACGGTGGCTCCGCCCCCGTGGACCGGGCGACCGCCGTCTTCCGCGCCCCGCGCCAGGGGGACCACGAGTCCCGCGACACCCGTCTGCGGGCGGCCGTGGCGGCGTGGGTGGCCACCGACGAGGACCCGGACTCCGCCCCGGCGGACCCGGACGAGCCCACGGGGCCGGCCTCCGGCTCGGGATCCGGTACGGGTACGGGCGCCGGTGCCGGTGCCGCGAAGGCGCAGACCCCGGCCGGGAAGCCCGCCGGGGCGGACGCGGACGCGGAGGTTCCGGACGAGGAGCCCGCCGAGGGGACCGCGCCCGTACGGAAGAACGAGCCCGCGTCGAAGGCGGCGCCCGCCCCCGAGGCGGACGTCGTCGCCGGCGGCGCGGCCGAGGACGCTTCGGCGACCCCGGCAACCGATGCCAAGGCGGACACGAAAGCCGGTGCCGCCCCCGCGTCCCGTGACGGCAGGGCTGCCGACAAGGGGGCCCGTGGGGCTTCCGCCGACGCGGCCGCCTCGGCGGCTCGTGAGACCGCCGAGGCCCCTGAGGCCGCCGACGAGTCCAAGGCCGAGCCGGGTGTGAAGCCCGCGGCCGGGCGGGGGCCCGGGGCGAAGTCGGCCGCCGACGCGAAGGTCGCGGCCGACAACAAGCCCGCCGGCACCGGGCCCGAGGCGGACCACAAGCCCCGGCCGGCCACCGCCAAGCCCGCCGACGCCGGAACCGAGTCGGCCCCCGCCAAGCCCACCGGCACCGGGCCCAAGCCCGTCACTGGCACCGGGCCCAAGCCCGTCACCGGCGAGCCCACCCCCGAGGGGGACAAGCCCGCCCCACAGGGCCGGGCCGCCTCCTGGGGTGCCAAGCCCAGCGCCGCGGGCGCTGGCGCGGCCGCCGGTGCCGCCGCGGGTGACGGTGTCGATCAGCCCACCGCCGTCTTCAAGGCCGTCAAACCGCCCGTGGTGGATCAGCCGACCACCGCCATCCGGCGGCCGGGCGGCAAGGGGGAGTCCGCGGATGAGCCCAAGGCCGAGTCCCCGGCCGAGCGGACCAGCACCTTCGTCCCGCTGCGCTCCGACGACGTACGCCCGGCCACCCCCAAGGCCGCCCCGGACGCCGACGCCCCGAAGGCGGCCGCGCCCGCCGCGCCGAAGCCGCCCGTCTCGCCCCGGATCTCCGTTCCGGACGCCGACGCGGCCGAGCGGACCCGGCAGCAGCCGCTGCCGCCGAAGCCGCCGCTGGACCTGCTCGCGGAGCTCACCAACACCCCGCCCCCGGCGCAGACCCCGGTCCGCACCGCGGTACGGCGGTTCAAGATCTGGACCCCGCTGGTCATCCTGCTGCTGATCATCTTTGCGGTCGTACAGTTCGTACGCCCGCTTCCGGACGCCCAGCTGAAGATGACGTCGGCCCCGGAGTTCACCTTCGACGGCGCCGCGCCGCAGCTGCCGTGGCCGAGCGAGGGCCAGGGCATGATCACCGTGTCGGGCCTCGGCACCGTGGGGCGGTTCGGCGAGGAGAAGCCGGTCCCGATCGCCAGCGTGACCAAGTCGATGACCGCGTACATCATCATGCGCGACCACCCGATGAAGGTCGGCTCCAAGGGCGCCTCCATCCGCGTCGACGACCTCGCGGAGAAGGAGGGCGGCTACAACAAGTCGGGCAAGGACGAGTCGACCGTCGACACCATCAAGGCGGGCCAGAGCCTCAGCCAGAAGGACGCGCTCAGCGCGGTCATGATCCCGTCCGCGAACAATGTGGCGCGCCTCCTCGCGCGCTGGGACGCGGGCTCCGAGGCGGCGTTCGTCAAGAAGATGAACGACACCGCCCGCCGGCTCGGGATGACGAACACCACGTACACCGACCCGTCCGGTCTGACCGCCACCACCGTCTCGACCGCCGCCGACCAGGTGAAGCTGGCGACCGAGCTGGTGAAGGACCCGGCGCTCGTGGAGATCACCCGGCAGCCGTACTGGTACGACTCCACCGGCCGCAAGTGGCTGAACTACAACAAGCTGGTGCCGTACAACGGCGCGATCGGCATCAAGACCGGCTCCACCACCAAGGCGGGCGGCAACCTGCTCTTCGCGGCGGTCAAGGAGGTCGGCGGTACGAAGCAGACGATCGTCGGCGCGGTCTTCGGCCAGCACAAGGCCGTCTCGATCCTCGACCTGGTCAACAAGGTGAGCAAGGACGTCCTGCTCGCCACCCGCAAGTCGCTGACCTCGCAGACCGTGATCAAGAAGGGTGACGTCGTCGGGTACGTGGACGACGGCCTCGGCGGCAAGGGCCCGGTCGTCGCGACCAAGGACCTGACCGTCGCCGGATGGCCCAGCCTGAAGGTGGCGATCTCGCTCACCCCCGGCGGTGAGAAGGTGCCGCACTCCGCGAAGGCGGGCACGGTGGTCGGCAAGCTGACCGTGGGCTCCGGCACCGGTCAGATCTCGGCCCCGGTGGCGCTGAAGAAGGATCTGGCGGAGCCCGGCTTCGGGGCGAAGCTCACTCGTCTGGGCTAGCGGCAGACAGGAGCGCGGGCCCGTACCGGGGGACGGTGCGGGCCCGCGTCCATGCGGCGGCCCGGGGCCAGGACGCGGCGGTCGCGGCCTTCGGTCCGGGAGGCCGGAGGACGAAGGAGACGGACGTAATGATCTTGTTCAGGGCGATGGGGCCACCCGGGGCCGCCGGACTTCGGTCGCGGACCGCTCGCGCTCTCGTGCTAGCTTCGGTCAACTGGAGGACGCGGGGCGGCGTCCCTATGAGCGATGGGACGAAAGACGTCCTGAGACTGTGTGAGGCGGGAGAGCCGCAGTGACCACCGCTGAGCCGACGCCTACCCGCGCCGACGGCAGCAGCCCTTCTCGGCCGGACGGGCGAATACAGGACGAGAGCAGGGACCCGGTGCGGGACCAGAACCTGACCGGGCCCCTCGACGTGGCTCCGGCCCCGGACGACCGGCCCGACCCGGACACGAGCCGGGACGAGGCCGCGCGGACGGCCGCGACCACGGCCGGACCGACGCCCGCGGGCGCGGCCCCGGACCCGGCGCCGACCCTCAAGGACCCGGCCCCCGCGCCGACGCACCCGGACCCGCGCCGGAGCGTCCGGAGTGTGGTGTCCCGGGTGCGGGAGTTCACGGCCCGGCACCCCGTGATCGCCGTCACGGCCGTCGCCGCCGTCGGGCACATCCTCTGGTTCATCTTCTTCGCCAACAGCGGCGGCGACCTCGCCGCGCAGGACGCGTGGGCCGAGTTCGTCGGCCGCCACCCCGCCTCCGCGTACAACCTGGCGTGGTACGGCGGCATGCACCCCGTCTCGTACAGCGTCGTCTCGCCGTATCTGATGTCGATGCTCGGCGTCCGTTCGACGATGATGATCGCCGGGACCGTGTCGGCCGGGCTGACCACGCTGATCCTGGTGCGGGTGCGGGCCGTCCGCAATCCGCTGCCGTGCGCCTTCGCGGCCCTCTTCGCCTTCCTGTGCAACGCCTGCTCCGGCCGTGTGACCTTCGGGCTCGGCACGATGTTCGCGCTCGGCGCGGTCGCTGCGGTGTTCTGCTGGCCGCACCGCTGGCGCACCGAGCGCTGGGCCAAGGGCGTGATCGCCGCGCCGCTGGCCGGGCTCGCGACGGCGAGCAGCCCGGTGGCCGGGCTCTTCCTCGGTGTGATCGCCGCCGCGCTGTTCCTGAACCGGCGCCGCCCGGGCGCGTACGCCCTCGGTCTGCCGCCGGTCGCGGTCGTGGCGCTCTCCGCGCTGCTGTTCCCGTTCTCCGGCACCCAGCCGATGTCGCTCGCCTCGGTGTCGCTGCCGTTCCTCTTCGCGGTGATCACCCTCTTCCTGGTGCCCCAGGAGTGGAAGACGGTCCGCACGGGCGCCGCGGTGTACGGGGTGGGCGTGCTGCTCACCTGGATCATCGACTCGCAGATCGGGTCCAACGTGACCCGGCTCGCGATGCTCTTCGCGGGCGTGGTGATGCTGGCCGCCCTGCCGTACGCGGTGCCGCGCTCGCGCAAGTGGTACGTGCTGGTCGTCGCGTTCGTCGGGATGAACGTGTGGGTCTGCGTCAAGGCCGTCGACGACATCGTCAGCACCGCCCCGGCCGCCTCCTGGGCGCGTGCGCTCGCGCCGCTGGTGGACCAGCTCCAGCAGGTCGGCGCCGAGCGCGGGCGCGTGGAGGTCGTGCCGGCCTCCAGCCACCGCGAGGCCTCGGCGGTCGCGCCCTACGTCAACCTCGCGCGGGGCTGGAACCGCCAGGCCGACATGGAGCGCAACCCGCTCTTCTACGACGACACGCTGGACTCGGCGAGCTACCGGAGCTGGCTGGACCGCTGGGCCGTCCACTACGTGGTGCTGCCCATGGGCCCGCCGGACTCCAACGGCGCCGAGCAGGAGGCCAAGCTCATTCAGAAGGGCCAGCCCTATCTGAAGGAGCTGTGGCACAACCCCGACTGGCGGCTGTTCGCGGTCGAGAACCCGACGCCGCTGGCCGATCCGCCCGCGACGGTGGAGCACGCGGGGGAGGGCGAGTGGACGCTGAAGGTGAGCGCGCCCGGCCGGGTCCTGGTCCGTATCCCGTACTCGCCGTGGCTGAAGCTGGTGGACGAGAAGGGCAAGGGTGTGGAGCCGCCGCAGGAGACTCCGGAGTCCAAGCGGCGGGGGCACGGGGTGCCGAAGTCGTACACGAATCCGAACGGCTGTCTGTGGAAGGCGGCGGAGGATGCGGCGGGGGACGAGTGGACGGAGCTGCTCGCGCCCCGGGCGGGTACGTACCGCTTGGCGGCGCCGTACAGCCTCCGCCGCGGGACGGCGTGCCCGGCGGAGCTGCGGGCCGGCCACTAGGAGGGTGGCCCGCGGCGCTGTGGCCGGGCGAACCGTGCGGGACGCTTCGTGCCGGCGGCCGGTGCGGGGTTGCTCGCGCAGGTCTCCGCGTTGCTGAGGGCGGTTTGCGTCTGCGGGTGGTGGTGGGTTGCTCGCGCAGTTCCCCGCGCCCCTGAACCCGTTTTCGTCCGCGGGTGGTGGTGGGCTGGTCGCGCAGTTCCCCGCGCCTGGGGGGACGGGGCCGAGCCGGGTTCGCCGGGCGCGGGGGACTACCCAGGGGCGCGGGGAACTGCGCGGGCAACCGGCCACCGGCCCGCAGGTTTGGGGACCACCTCAGGCCCCTCTAGGGGCGCGGGGAACTGCGCGAGCGGCCCACCACCGGGCCGCAGGTCAGGGGACAACCTCAGGCCCCCCGGGCCGCACCCCCCTCGCGGGGACGGAAGGGTCACCGCACCTGTGGCATCCAGCCCGCCCCGGCCCCCTCCCAGAACCCCAACTGCCCCCCTTTCGACACCTCCGCAACCCGTGGCCCGCCCGGTTCGCCCAGGATCAGCGTGCTCGCGCGGCCGGGTGCGAAGGGGGGCCACGCCGGGACCCCGGGGGCGGTCGGGACGCCCGTGTGGGCGAACGACGCCACCAGGTCCATGAAGGCGTCCCCGACCCGCACCTCACCCGGCCCGTCCCCGCACGCCTCCACATTCCCGGGCAGACCGTACGTGCCGAAGAGGAACGGGGAGGTGTGCTCGTG
The DNA here is from genome assembly GCF_055567715.1 of Streptomyces sp. NPDC026377. Lineage (NCBI taxonomy): Bacteria > Bacillati > Actinomycetota > Actinomycetes > Kitasatosporales > Streptomycetaceae > Streptomyces > Streptomyces sp. NPDC026377. The sequence goes on along the minus strand of NZ_JBVHPV010000001.1, from coordinate 272,238 downwards.
CGGGGTGCCGAACCAGGGCGCGCGCGCCGGATGGGCGAACTCCATCAGATACCCGGGCGCCGTCCCCGTACGGGCGTGCCGCTCGGCGAGGCGGACGTTCAGGTACCGGAAGAGGCCGTCGCCCCACACGTCGGTCCACAGCGACACCGGGTCCAGTGGCAGCCCCTCGGCCACGGCGGCGGCCCGGTACGCGTCCACGCACCCGTCGGCCAGCGCGTCGGGGACCCGTGCCGCGCCCTTGAGCAGCACCCCGCGCACCGCCTCCCGCAGCGAGGCGTCGTCGGTGGGCGCGGGGGTGGGGATGGGGGAGCCGGGGCCGGTGTAGAAGGAGCCCTCGGTGCGGGTGTGGACCGACAGGACGGGCACCGCGGGCGTGGCCAGCTCGTGGTCGAAGCCGCGCATCCAGCGCCCGTCGACCACCGGCCCCCGGTACTCGCGCCCGCTGCCCACCGCCCGCCCGCCCGGGGCCCCGGAGAAGACCGAGAACCAGGCGTCCTGGACCGCCGGGGCGGGCGCGGTGCGCAGCCCCCGTACGGTCGTGCCCAGGCGGGCGGCCACCTCCTCGTACACGCGGCGCGCGTCCGGGACGGTCAGCGAGGTGGCGGGCGCCCACACGTGGCAGGCGCTGATCGGGACGATCCGGCGGATCAGGCCGCGCAGGTGGGGGCGGAGGGCGAGCTGCCAGGCGGAGGCGCCGCCCGCCGAGGTGCCGGCGAGGGTGATGTTGCCCGGGTCGCCGCCGAACGCCTCGGCGTTGTCGTGGACCCAGCGCAGCAGCGCGGCCTGGTCCTGGAGGCCCCAGTTGGCGCAGTCGCCGGTGGCGTCGTCGGTCAGCTCCTCGTGGCTGCCGAAACCGAAGGCCCCCATCCGGTGGTTGAAGGTGATGACGACCAGGTCGCCGCGGACGGCGAGGCGGGTCCCGTCGTACGTGGGCCGGCTGCCCGCGCCGACCTGCCAGCCGCCGCCGTGGATGTAGACGAGGACCGGGCGCCGCCCGCGTGTGCCGGGCGTCCAGACGTTGGCGTACAGCGCGTCCTCGCGGCCGGCGGGGTCGAGGGGCTGGAGGAAGGGCGGGGCGAACCGGGTGGCGTCGCGCACCCCGCGCCAGGGGCTGGGCGGCCTCGGGGAGGTGAACCGGAGCGCCACCAGCGGCGGTTGGGCGTACGGCACGCCCCGGAACACCAGCGCCCCGCCCTCGCGCACCCCGGCCACCGGCCCGGCGGTGGTGCGGGCCACCACCGGGCCGGACGCTCTCGCCCCGGCCACCGGGCGGGCGGCGGCCGGGGCCGCGCCCACCACCGCGGCGGCCGCCGTGGCCGCGAGCACGGCCCGGCGGCCCACCGCGGAGGCGTCCACCTCAGCCCGCCTCGGGCACGAAGCGGACGCCGAGGCCGCGGATCCAGGCGTCCAGGTCGACCAGCCGTTCCATGACCGCCCGCCCGCTGTAGGGCCCGCCGATCGCGTACGAGCCCACCGGGCGCTCCAGCAGCCGCCGCAGCCCCTTCGGCTCGACCAGGTCGAGGACGGGGGAGTCGCCCGAGGCCAGGGCGGCGACGCGGTCGCGCAGGGAGAGCTCGTAGCGGACGTCCTGGGTGGAGGGGTACGGGCTCTTCTTGCGCTCCACGATCGAGCGCGGCAGCACGTCCCGCGTCGCCGCCCGCAGCAGGCTCTTCTCGCGGCCGTCGAACGTCTTCATCGCCCAGGGGGTGTTGAAGACGTACTCGACGAGGCGGTGGTCGCAGAACGGGACCCGGACCTCCAGGCCCACCGCCATGCTGATCCGGTCCTTGCGGTCGAGCAGGAAGTTCACGAAGCGGGTGAGGTGCAGATGGCTGATCTCGCGCATCCGGGCCTCGTGCGGGCTCTCGCCGGGCAGGGCGGGGACGTCCGCGAGCGACTCCTTGTAGCGCTGGTCGATGTGGGCGCCGAGGTCGAGCCGGTCCCACAGGCCCGTGACGCGCAGGGCGTCCTGGCCGCCGGCCCGGCGGAAGGGCAGGTGCCAGGGGAAGGTGGCCGAGGAGACCGCCTCGGGGTCGTGGAAGTGGCTGTAGCCGCCGAAGAGTTCGTCGGCGGACTCGCCGGACAGGGCGACCGTGGAGCGGGCCCGTACCGCCTGGAAGAGCAGGTAGAGGGAGTACTCCATGTCGCCGGTGACGGTGGGCAGGTCCAGGGCCCGCAGGACCGCGCCGCGCACCTCGGGGGTGAGCAGCTGCGCGTTGTCCAGGACGATGTCCTCGTGGTCGGTGCCGATGTGGGCCACGGCCTCCTTCACGAACGGCGCGTCCGGCGCCTCCCAGACCGCGTTCGCCTCGAACCGCTCGGCGTGGCCGGTGAAGTCGACGGAGAAGGTGCGGATGCGCTCGCCGCCGCCCTCCTCGGCGAGCGCCCGCGCGGCGAGCGCGGTGACCGCGCTGGAGTCGAGGCCGCCGGAGAGCAGCGAGCACAGCGGCACGTCGGACACGAGCTGGCGGCGCACGGTGTCGTCGAGGATCTCGCGGACCGTGCCGACGGTGGTGTCGAGGTCGTCGGTGTGCGGGCGGGACTGGAGCTGCCAGTACCGGACCTTGCGCAGTCCGCGCCGCGAGAGGCGGACCATGCTGCCGGGCCGCACCTCGTACATGCCCCGGAACACCGCGTTCTCGGGCGTCATCGTCAGACCGAACACCTCGCGCAGGCCCTCGGCGTCGACGACCGGCTCGGCCAGCGGATGGGCGAGGACCGCCTTGGGCTCGGAGCCGAAGAGCACGCCGTCGTCGGTGGGGTAGTACAGCAGCGGTTTGACGCCCATCCGGTCGCGCACCAGGAGCAGTTCCTCGCTGCGGGTGTCCCACAGGGCGAAGGCGAACATCCCGTTGAGCCGCTCGACGAACGCCTCGCCCCACTCCAGATACGCCTGGAGCACCACCTCGGTGTCGCTCTCGGTACGGAACCGGTGGCCCCGGGCGCTCAACTCCGCCCGCAGTTCACGGTAGTTGTAGACCTCGCCGCTGTAGGTGACGACCGCTTCGGGGGCGACGCCGAACCCGGCGGCCATCGGCTGCCTGCCGCCCTCGATGTCGATGACCGCGAGGCGCCGGTGGCCGAGGGCGACGTGCCGCCCGGTCCACACCCCGCCCGCGTCGGGCCCTCGGCACACCATGGTGGCGGTCATGGCCCGCGCGCTGTCCTCGTGCTGCCTCACGTCGTGGCCGTAGCCGACCCAGCCCGCTATTCCGCACATGTCCCGGACCCCCTCTCGTCAGGCGTAGGTGTAGTACCGGCGGTGGTCGACGACCTCGGCCACGGTCTTGGTGTGCCAGGGGAAGAGCGGGGTGCTCGGGTCGGCGACCTCGGGCGTCGGCTCCTGCGGCAGGTAGTGCGGCACGTCCGGGTGGAGCGTCTGCCAGTCGGCCCAGATCTTGTCGATGAAGCAGTGGTGCAGGAAGAAGACCGGGTCGTTGGGGGAGGAGATGTACATCATGTGGCCGCCCACCCACTGGTGGCCCGCGCCGTGCAGCTTCCCCGCCGGGGGCTCCCAGGCGAAGTTGGTGTAGCCCTCCAGGTGGTTGCGGAAGCTGTTGTACGGAGGCCGGCTGCCGGAGGTGTAGTTCCACGGCGGGCAGTCGTAGACCGGCAGGTCCATGGTCTGCCTCAGCTGCTCGGGGGAGGGCAGTGAGGGCATCTTCTGCCCGATGCGGCGGATCAGGAACTTGCGGTCGTCGACGGTGTAGTGGCCGTTGAGCGCCGGGTTCTCGTCGCCCTCGGGCTGGACGTTGACGCGCAGCTCCCAGCCGTTGGGGTAGGCGAACGGGCCGGTCATCACCATGCCGTCCGAGGGCCGCCCGTCGCCGCCCATGAAGTCGTCCGCCCACAGCGGCGAGTGGGGCGACTGGTCCCTGGTCCAGTCCCAGTACGGCAGGGTCACCGTGGGGTCGACGCGGCGCAGCTCCCTCTCGAACTCCATCAGGTACTGCCGGTGCCAGGGGAAGAACCCGGGGTTGATGTGGCCGACCCGCTTGCCGGTGTCCTTGTCGAGGTAGTCCTGGGAGTTGACGTCGACGTGGAGCTTGACGAACCGGTCGTAGATCCCGCGCCGCTTGATCTCCAGGACGGCCTTGATGAACCGCCGCCGTTCGCCGCGCGACATGTCCAGGTGGTTCCTGCGGACGTGCGTCATGGTCCTGTTCCTCAATCTCGCGGGATCACATGGAGTGGTGGGAGGCGTCGCCGAGCGGTACGAGGTGGGCGCCGTGCAGTTCGTCCACGGCCGCGCGGGCGGCGTGCAGGGGCGTCCTGGCGACCTCGTAGTGGCACAGGGCGCTCAGATAGGCGCCCTCACCGAGCTGCATCAGGTGCAGCGGTGTGCCGTCGATGGAGACGGCGTGGCCGGCACCGGCGCGGGTGACCCGGATGGTGCGGCCCTTGTAGGTCTCGGTGTGGTCGTCGCCGTGGGCGGCGGTGACGGCCGGAGCCTCGGAGTCCGCCCGGGAGCCGTACACGGCGACCCCGGCGGCTCCGGAGAGCCCGGTGGCGACGGTGGCGGCGACGGCGCCGCGCTTGATCACATCACGTCGGTTGAGCATGGGGGTCCCTTCTGTGGGTGGGGGTGGGGGCGCGACACCCGGGTGTGTCGCGCCCGGACACTGCCGTACTGGGCGCCCTGCAGGGGCGCGGGGAACTGCGCGACCAGCCCAAGCGGACCGGCAGCCGAACGACGAGGCAGGACCCGGCTACTTCTCCAGGCAGAACTCATCGATCGGATAACCTACGTGCCGGTCCTCGCTCGGCAGGAACCCGAGCACCTTGTCCCCCGGCTTGAGCTCGGTGCTGTTCAACACCACACCCCCGGGTCCCAGGACCCGCACGTGCCAGTCGTCCTGGAGGATCAGGTTCACCTGCTGCCCGTTGGGCGCCACCGCGTCGATCGAGATCAGCGGCCGAGACTCGATCTTGACCCGGCCGACCGTGACCAGCCGCGTCTGGCCCTTGATGTCGACGGCGAGGACCTTGCTGCCCGCCTTCAGCTCGCTGAGGTAGTTGGTCCGCTCGTCCTTGGAGAGCGTGTACGAGTGGATCGCGCCGGCGTTGACCCGGAAGGGCCGCGTCGGCATGTAGGGCAGCGGGTGCGTCTCGCTGACGCACAGGATCATGCCCTTGGAGTGCGAGCCGACCAGGATGCCCTCGTCCTCGCGGAAGTACGTGCAGGTGTCGACGCAGGCGCGCTCGCCCATGCCGATGTGCTCGGTGCCGCGTACCTCCAGCTCGACCAGGTTGAGGTCGGGCACGTCGGCGGTGGCGGCGGCCTTGAGGTGCGCGGCGTCGCCGACGGCCCTGGGCGCCATCATCACGCCGTCCGAGCCGTGCTCCAGGACACCGAAGATGATCTCGGCCTCCTCCACGTCCTGGGCCACCGTGATCATGCTGCCGGTGGCGCGGGCCGCGGCCGCGATCACGATCTCCAGCGGGATCTTGGTGGGGTCGCGGAAGAGCAGCACGCTCCACTTCTCGGTACGGGCCGACTCGCAGGCGTCCTCCAGGGTCGGCGCGTCGATGATCTCCACGAAGCGCCCGAACTCCACCTCCGGGTGCTTCAGGGCGAGTTCGGCCGGGGTGATCCCGTGCCGGGCCGGGTCCACGATGACCACGGACGCGTCCCCGAACTCGGCGGGCAGCGGCTTGCCCTGCGGGAAGAGCACCTTGGTGACGGTCGGCGGCAGATCGGCGAGGTCGGCGGGGTCGTCGGCGACGATGCCCTCCAGCCGGTAGTGCAGGGCCTCCTGGAGGATGGCGTCCTTGGCCTCGCCGAGCGAACGGGCGTCGAGCCAGCTGAGCTTCATGGGGCGAACTCCTCTTAAGAGACGGTGGTCAGCGGTACGGGGGAGGCGTCGGGAACCGCGCCGGGCGCGGGCATCTCGTGCGCGTGCGGTACGGGTACGGGGTGGATCAGCCGGGCGACCTTGGCGGCCATCGCCCCGGGGTCCGGTGCGAGGAAGACGTTGCGGCCCATCGCCACCCCGCTGGCGCCGCCGCGCAGCGCCTCGTCCACGTAGGCGAGCACCCGGGCCTCGTCGGGCTCCCGGGGACCGCCCACGACGACGAGCGGGACCGGCGAGGCGGAGGTGATGTCGCGCATCTCCGCGACGGTCTCGGCGCAGACGGTCTTGACCACGTCGGCGCCCAGATCGGCGGCGAGCGAGGCCGCGTGGGCGATCAGCGCGGGGTCGCGCGGATTGGTGATCTTCGGGCCGCGCGGGTACATCATGGCGAGCAGCGGCACGTTCCACCGGTCGCAGGCGTCCGCGACGGCGGCCATGTCCGCGATCTGCCGCCGCTCCTGGACGGAGCCGAGGTTGACGTGCACGCTGACCGCGTCCGCGCCCAGGCGCAGGCTCTCCTCGACGCTGGCGACCAGGTACTTGTCGTTGGGGTCGGGGGCGTGCACGGTGCTGGCGCTCAGGTGCACGATCAGCGAGGTGCGGGCGAAGCGGGCGGAGTCGACGTACCGCAGACTGCCCTTGTGCAGGACCACCGCGTCCACGCCGTTGTCCGCCAGCCGTCCGACCAGGTGGTCCAGGCGCTTCCCACCGGTCAGCGGGCCGTCCGTGACCGAGTGGTCCAGCGGGACGATCAGCAGCCGGTCGCCGCCGTGGCGGTGGATCCTGCGCAGCCGCAGCTGCCGTGCGAACGAATGGTGCAACATCAACTACCTCCTCAGTCGGATCAGGCGGGTACGGGCGCGGTGACGCCCGTACCGGCGTTGAGCGCGGTCAGGCCGAACTCGTCGTGCAGGACCCGGGCGGCCCGTACCGCGTCGTCGTCCGGGACGGTCACCGAGATCCGCATCTGCGAGGTCGACACCGAACTGGGCGCGATGGCGGCCGACTTGAGACAGCGCAGCATGCGGGCGGTGCTGTCGGGGCGGCTGAGCAGCCCCGTACCGACGAGGGAGAGCTTGGTGATCCGCTCGTCGGACTCCATCGGCCGGCCCGGCGGTCCGGGGCGCCGCGCCAGGTAGTCCCGCAGCGGCTCCACGTCGTCGGTGTGCAGGGTGATGCCGATGTTCACGCCGGTGCTCTCGTCGAAGAGCGCGGCCATGTCGACGGTGAGGGACTCGCGGGCCAGGAAGGCGAACACGTCGGTCGCCGCGTCCGCGTCGCCCGCGTCGAAGCGCAGGGTGACCCGGGCCACGTCCGCGTCGAGGACCACTCCGGTGACGGTCGTCGCTGATTCGAGCATGTCGGCTTTCGTCTCCTCCCTGGCGGCGATCACGGTCCCGGGGCCGGGCCGTGCGGAGTGCTTGACGTGGATGTCGACCTTGCGCAGCGCCGCCAGCTCCACGGCCCGGGCGTGCATGACGCGGGCACCGGCGAACGACATCTCGGCCATCACGTCGACGTCGACGGCCGGCAGGACGCGGGCGCCGGGCAGCAGCCGCGGGTCGGCGGTGAACACCCCGTCGACGTCGGTGTAGATCTCGCAGTGGGCGGCGCCGAGTTCGGCGGCGAGGGCCACGGCGGTGGTGTCCGAACCGCCGCGCCCCAGGGTGATCACATCGCGCCCGGCGGTGAGCCCCTGGAACCCGGCGACCACCGCGACGGCGCCCCGGGCGAGCACCGCGTCGATGCTGTCGGTGTCCACGGTGACGATCACCCCGCGGCCGTGCGTACCGGTGGCCAGGATGCCGGTCTGGGCGCCCACCAGGGACACCGCCCGCACCCCGTTCCGGTGCAGCGCCATGGCCAGCAGCGCGGCGGAGGCGTTCTCGCCGGTCGCGAGCAGCTGGTCGGTCTCGCGGCCCGCCGGGGGCGCCCCGAGGGCCTCGGTCAGCCGGAGCAGCCGGTCGGTGGTCCTCCCCCGGGCCGAGACCACGACGACCACCGGACGGCCGGTGCGGTGGGTGGCGGCGACCCGCTGCGCCACGGCACGCACCTGTTCGATCGTGGCGAGCGAGCTCCCGCCGTACTTCTGCACCACGGGTCCGCGCCGGTCGGAGCGCGGGGAGCCGTCGGGGCGTGCCGGGACCTCGCGGTCTGCGGGGCCCGGCGGGTCGGTGCGGTCAGGGCCGGGTCCGGCCGGGTCGTGCGGCGAGGGCGCCATGCGCGGGGTCACCTCCGCCGTTCGAGAGAGCCATGAAGCAGTCCTTTCACGCGGCTTCGGCGGGGCTTTCTCCCGGTTCCCCGTTCCTCTCCGGTCCGGCCCCACCGGCGGTGACGCTGTCAAAGGCGCGTATCGGCCAGGTTTCACGCGGATATCGCGGCCGGGGGCGCGGCGATACCGGACGCGAAATGCCCCGTGCCTCAGGCACGGGGCATCAGGGACAACGCTGGTGGGGACGGTGCCCACCCGATTTCGTCAGAGATTCAACGTCGCCTGGAGGCGCAGATTGGCCTGCTGCAAACTGGTCAGCCGGGTGCGCATCGCCAGGGTGTGGTCGGCCCAGGACATCTTCACCGCGCGGTGCGAGGGCTGGCGGATCAGGGACGCGACCGGAGCCGTACGGCCCGCCTCCACCGGGGCCGGACGGCCGGGCGCGTCCAGGGAGGGATCCTCGGACAGGATGGCCCGCTCCAGGGTGCGCAGCGACTCCCCGGGGTCGATGCCCAGCTCCGCCGAGAGGAGCGTGCGGGTCTCGCGGAACTGCCGCAGCGCGTCGGCCTGCCGCCCCGAGCGGTACAGGGCGAGCATGAGCTGGGCGCACATCTGCTCGCGGTAGGGGTTCTCGGCGACCTGCCGGTACAGCTCCCCGACCACCTTGCGGTGCCGTCCCATCTGGAGCTCCAGGTCGACGCACTCCTCCAGGACGGACAGCTGCTCCTCGCGCAGCATGGTCGCGGCCTGGCGCAGCACCCTGCTCTCCAGGCCCGCCGCCACCGGGCCCTTCCACTGCGCCAGCGCCGAGCGGAACAGGTCGACGGCCTGCTCGGGCTGCCCCTCGCGGGCGGCGGACCGGCCCAGCGTCGCGAGATGGGCGAAGCGGGCGAGGTCGAGCGCGGTGTTCGGCACCCGGATGCGGTACCCGGCCGGGTGCGTCTCGATGAGGTCCCCCACGCCCGCCCCGACGAACTGGCGCCGGATGGCGGAGACGCAGATGCGCACCTGCCCCTTCGCGGAGGCGGGCGGGGTGTCCTCCCAGATGGCCTCCAGGAGCCGTTCGATCGGTACGACGTGTTCGGCTTCCAGTAACAGCGTGGCGAGCAGTGCCTGTTGCCTAAATCCACCGAGGCGGACCTTGCGGCCCGCGCATTCGACTTCCAGTGGACCGAGTATGCGGAAAGTGAATGCCGGGTTTCGCGCTGACTGCATTGGCTGAGCCCTCCCCAAGTCGGCGTTCTAGCATCTCTTTTCGGCCGCTGGAGACCGTTTCGGCCGCCAGGGGCAACCATTCCGGCCCGGCCGATGCGGCGGCCGGGCGGAACGTCTTCGGCAAGGATTTCAGATGGGCCGTGGAGTACGCGTAGAGCGGGTCGTGGCGGGCGCCCCTACCGGGCCGGGGCGGCGGCGGGGGCGGTCGTGGCGGGGGAGGCGGCCGGCCTGTTGATGCGCAGCGAGAGCGCGAGGACGCCGAGCGCCACGATCCCCACGACGAGGGCCGCGTAGCCGACGCCCGAGGCTCCGCCGGCGGAGTAGCCCGCGGCCCCGGCCACGCCCCCGGTGCTGATCCCGATGTAGATGGTGCTCTGGTGCAGGCCGAGCAGGAGCGGCGCGGACTGCGGCGCGGTCGCCACCAGCCGCATCTGCTGCGGCACGTTGATCATCCAGTGGCACACGCCCCAGGCGACGGCCAGCGCGATGCCCGCGCCGAGCGACTTCGAGAGCAGCGGGGTCAGTGTCGCGGCGGTGACCAGGAGCGGGGCGGCGACGGTGATGGTCCGCACCGGCCCGATCCGGTCGGTGAGGCGCCCGGTGAGCAGGTTGCCCGACACCGCCCCGATGCCGAAGCAGAGCAGGATCAGCGAGGTGCGGCCCGCGTCGCCGCCGGTCGCCTCGTCCATCACCTCGTCGATGTAGTTGTAGACGGTCCAACTGGTGCTCAGGCAGAGCCAGGTGGCGATCAGCGTGACCAGGACGCGCGGCTGCCCGAGCGGCGCGAGCCGGGCCCGCAGGGTCGCAGCCGCCTGCCCCTTCAGCCGCGGCACGCTGGCCGCGATACCGGCGGTGGCCGCCGCTGTGAGCCCCACCACCAGCCACAGGGCCGCGCGCCAGCCCGCCTGGTCGCCGAGCCAGGCGCCCAGCGGCAGGCCGAGCACGATGGCCGCGGTCAGCCCGCCCACCACCAGCGCGGCCGCCCGTCCGGCCCGCTCGGGCGGCACCATCGCCCGGGCCACGGCCAGGGAGTTGGCGGTGTACATGGACGCACCGGCGCCGGCCACCACCCGCCCCGCCATGGCCCAGGAGTAGTCCCCGGCCACCGCGGTGAGCGCGTTGCCGACCGCGAAGACGCCGAGCGCGCCGAGCAGCAGCTGGCGGGGCGGCCGGTGGCCGGTGGCGGCGGCGAGCAGCGGCCCGCCGATGGCGTACGCCAGCGCGAAGGCGGTGATCAGCCAGCCCGCGGTGGTGCGGGAGACGCCGAAGTCGTCGGCCATGGGGTCGAGGATCGGCGCGATGATGAACGTGTCGACGCCCATCGCGAAGTTTCCCAACGCGAGGACGAGTAGGCGCAGACGCACGGTGACTCCTTCGGAGGGGTGCGGGGAGGGGACGGGGGACGGGCGGCCCGGGGGGCGCGGTGGACGGGGTCGGGGGACATGCGGTCCGGGTGGGACGCGGTGGACGGGGGTGGGGGAGCGAGGTTGGTACGGGCCGGGGGCAGGGACGGGACGGGGGCAGTGAGGCCGGTAAGGGGCCGGGGGCGGGACGGCGCGGCCGGTACGGAGCCGGGGAGCGGGTCCCGGGGCCGGGGCCCGGTCACCCGTCCGGCAGGAGCTTGATCCCGGCGTCGCGGCCCAGGCCCAGCCTTTCGATCAGTTCCATGCACAGCAGCGCCATCTGCTCCAGGACGTGCGCGTTGCGCAGACCGCCCGCGTCGAGGCCGCGCAGCCCCGCCCGGTCGATCAGCTCGATCACCGGGATCTTGGCGCTGTAGTCGTCGCCCGCCACGAACACGTCGAGGTGGGCGCCGTCGACCCGCCCGGCGAAGAGGGTCGCCGCGCAGGCGGTGTTGAAGGCCTTGACCACCGAGGACTGCGGGGCGGCCCGGGCGATCAGCTCGGTCATGCTCGGTCCCGCCCGGCCGAGCGCCGCCGCCCCGGCCTCCTCCACCGGGTTGGTGGTGTCGATGAGGATCTTCCCGGCGAGCGCGGCGCGGTGCCGGGTGACGAAGGCGAGGGTGTCCTCGCTGCCCATGGCGAGCGTGATGAGGTCGGCCTCCAGGACGCCGTCGACGTCATGGGCCTCGACGCGGCCCCGGGTGCCCGCGCCCGCCGCCCCGGCCGCCCGCACCGCGCGCTCCGGGGAACGGTCGGTGAGCCGTACGGTCTCGCCCGCGAGCGCGAACTGCCGCGCTGCGGCCCGGCCCATGGGCCCCGCGCCGACCACCCCGATCCTCACGCCGGCACCTCGCTCGCCAGGGGTGCCGGGGCGATGTTGTGGTTGACGCGGAAGACGTTGGCGGGGTCGTACCGCGCCTTGAGCGCGCCGAGAGTGGCGTACGCCTCGGGGGTGAAGGCCGCCCGGACATGGTCGTCACCGGCCGAGGCGTCCAGGAAGTTGAGGTACTTCCCGCCGGTCGCCCAGGGCGCCAGCCGCTCCAGGAGGAGGTCGTCCTGGCCCCTCGCCCCCGCCGGGCGCGGTCCGCCGGGGGCGACGGTGAGCAGGCAGAAGTCCGCGTCCCGGTTGCCCACCGCGTTCTCGTGGCGCACCGGCCGGCGCAGCGCCCCGCCGAGGTGGCGCAGCTCCACCAGCCCGAGCGAGCACCCGGAGTCCGGCCCGGCCGCCGCCAGCAGCCGCCCGGCCGCCGCCCGGTCCAGCTCGCGGAGCATCAGGGTGCGCTCGTGGTACGGGTAGGGCTCGGTCGGATCGCCGTGGACCGAGGCGACGTCGGCGTACGGCATCTCCCGTACGGTGTCGAGGACACGCGGCGCCGACCGGCGCAGCGGCGTGACGAGCCGGGCGCCCTCGGCCGCCGTGCCCGTGTACGCGATCCGCACCTGCGCGACGAACCGGCCCCGCACCTCGGCGGGCAGAGCGGGGTCGTCGGGGAAGCGGACCAGCGCCAGCGAGGAGCTCATCTCCCCGGGCGCCGACGCCGTCCACTCCAGCCAGGCGGGCAGCACGGCCGGGGCCGCCGCCCCCTCGAAGGTGAGCGCCCCGCCGTACAGCCGGGGCACCGGCATGAGGCCGGTCTCCATCGAGGTGACGATCCCGAAGTTGCCCTTGCCGCCGCACAGCCCCCAGAACAGCTCGGGCTCCCGCTCCGGGTCCACCTGGCGAAGCACCCCGTCGGCCGTGACCACGTCGAGGCTCCGGACGTGGTCGGCCGCGTACCCGAAGGTGCGGGCCAGCACCGCGAGGCCGCCGCCGAGCGTATACGAGACGGCGCCGACCAGCGGGGACGAGCCGTTGAGCGGGGCCAGGCCGTGGGCCGCGGCCTCGTGGATCACCTGCTCCCACCGCACCCCGGCGGCCAGGCGCGCGGTCCGGCGCTCCGGGTCGATCCGCAGCCCGGTCATCCGGCGGGTGGAGACGAGGACCGCGCCGTCGGCGGCCCGGGCCACGCCGTGGCCGGTGGCCTGGACCGCGACCGGCAGACCGTGCCCGGCGGCGAACCGGACCGCCGCCGCCACGTCCGCGGCCCCGGTCGCGCCCACCACCAGCGCGGGACGCTGTTCCAGCAGGGTGTTGAAGCCCGCGCTCTCCCGCGCGTACCCGTCCTGGCCGGGCAGGAGGACCGGCCCCCGTACGGCGGCGGCGAGCGCGGCCACCTGGTCGGCGGGGAGGTGCGGGGGGTGCTGCACGGCGGATCGCACGAGGGGTGCCTCCTCAGTCGGCGCGGGGCGGGGGGCGGGTCGGCGGCGTGGTCCATCGTCGGCGGCGCGGGCCCGGGGCGACATCCCGACATCAAGGTGTAGGCGGGGCCCGGCCCCCCTCAACTGAGGGGGGTGTGCGGGGCGTTCGGGTGCGGGAGCATGGAGTGGCAGACGCGCACCCGACCAGGCCCACCCGCGCGCGAGGGGTGGCGAGCGAGGAGTACCGGCCCGTGACCGTCCCCAGGAACGCGAGCACCACCCACGCCATCGGCACGCTCCTGACGGCCATCGGCGCGGCTCCCGACGCCCTCGCCCTGTTCGCGACCGCCTCCGAGCAGTTGCGCCGCCTCATCCCCTACGACGCCTCGGTGTGGCGGGCGACCGACCCGGTGACGGGCATGATGACCTCGCCGATCCGGGTGGAGAACCTCACCGAGGAGGGCTGCTCGGTCTACTGGGAGTCGGAGCTGCTCACCGAGAACATCAACCTCTTCCGCGACCTCGCCCGGGCGCCGCTGCCGGTGGCGGGGCTGCGCGAGGCCACCGGCGGGCTGCCCGGCCGCAGCACCCTCTACCGCGACTTCCTGGCGCCGCGCGGCCTCGACGACGAGCTGCGTGCCGTACTGCGGGTCGGCGGCCATCCGTGGGGCCAGGTCAGCCTCTTCCGCGCGCAGGGGGCACCGGCGTTCGGCGCGGACGACGCGCTGGTGGTCAAGGAGCTCTCCGCGGCGATGGCCCGGCGGCTGCGGTCCTTCACCGAGCCGTCCGCGGAGCCGACCCCGAGCCACGGCCCCGGTCCCGGCCTGCTGCTCTTCGACGCCTCGGGCGGCCTGCTCTCGGTCAACGACGAGGCCCGCGAGCTCCTGGACGACCTGCTGCCCGGCCCCTCCACCCCGACCCCGCTGGGGGTGGCGGTCCCGGCCTGGATGCACAGCACGGCGAGCAAGGCCCGGGCGATCGCGGCGGGCTGGGACAAGGGCGTGGCCCGGGTCCGGGTGCGCAGCAGGGGAGGCCGCTGGCTGGCCTGCCACGCCTCCTGCCTGCGCGGCGCGGACGGCGAACTCGGCGCGTCGGCCGTGGTGATCGAGCGTGCCTCCATCTCGGAGGTTGCCCCGCTGATGGTGAAGGCGTACGAACTGACCGACCGCGAACTGGAGATCACCCAGCACATCGCGCGCGGTCTGGGCACCGCGGAGATGGCCGGGAAACTGTTCCTCTCGCCGCACACGGTCCGCGACCATGTGAAGGCGATCTTCGAGAAGGTCCGGGTGTCCAGCCGCGGCGAACTGGTGGCGAAGCTGTTCACCGAGCACTACGCGCCGCTGGGGGAGGAGTCGGAGCAGCGGGTGTGGGGGTGAGGGGGCGCCTGACCCGCCGGCCGCCGCGCCCGCAGGGGAGGCGGGCCGGATACAGGATCACCGGATCCCCATGACTTCCCCCTTCCGCCTCCACACAACGCGCACATATCTTGGGCGCGGAACGCTGAGGGGGGTCACCGATGCGTATCGCTGAGGCCGACGCGTCCGGGGGAGGCTTGTGGTGGCGAAGGGAACGGCGGCTGCGGCGGCACACGGGGAGCCCGGCGGCGGGGACGGCACCGGGGGAGCGTTACGGATCCTCGAACTCCTCGCATCCCAGGCGCCGTTGGACGCCATGGAGGAAGTCCTGCTGAATGCCCACGACCGGGGCGCGACGGCGGAGGAACTGGCCCTCGTCCACCGGGCGGGCCGTCTGGGACGCACGGTCCACGGCCTGCTCGACCGCCGCCGCAGGCGCGAGGCGGACCTGGCGGCCCTGCTGGACACGGCCCGCGAACTGGCCTCGTCCTGCGACGTGGACGGCCTGGTGAAGACGGTCGCCCACCGCACCCGGGCGCTGCTCCACGTGGACATGGCGTTCGTGGCCCTGCTGACGACGGGCTCGGGCGACTCGGTGGTCCGGGCGTCGGCGGGCGCCACCACCTCGCTCCACATCGGCCTGCACCTGTCCGGCGACCACGGCATCGGGGCGGTGGTCAGGGGCACGGGCGCGCCCTTCTGGACGCCCGACTACCACGCGGAGACCCGTATCGAGCACGACGCGGCCCTGGACGCGGCGATCGCCCGCGAGGGGATCCGCTCGGTGCTTGCGCTGCCGCTGCACCACGCCAGCGGCACGGTGGGCGTCCTGTACGCCGCGCACCGCGACGTACGCCACTTCGAGCCCGACGAGGCCGCCCTCCTCGGCTCGCTCGCTGACCTGGCGGCGGCCGCGGTCGACAAGGCCCAGTGGCTGGAGCTCTACAACGCCGAGGTCGCCAAGCTGGAGGAGCACAGCGCGCTGGCGATGGAGACGATCGAGAAGGAGCGCTCGCTGGAGGCGGTACGCGACCACATCATCGGCTTCGCCCTCTCCGGCCGGGGCGTGGCGGGCCTGGCGGCGGAGGTGGGCGTCCTGCTCGACGCCGAGATCCTGGTCCGCGACCACCGAGGCCGCGTCCTGGCGGGCCGCGAGGACCCCTGGCCGGACCTCCCCGCCCCCGCCCCGGCCCCCCGCACTCCGCAGCTCCTCGACCCCGGCACCTGGCAGGCGGCGATCTGGGCGGGCCCCACCTGGCTGGGCCACATCCTGGCCCGCCCCCGCACCGCCCTCACCCCCGAGGGCGAGCGGATGCTGGCCTACGCGGGGCAGGCGGTGGCGCTGGCGATCGGGGTGGGCAGGGGGCGGGGGGCGGCGGAGGTCGGGGGGTTCGACAGCCACTGCGCCTGAGGGGCCGGGCCCCTCAGGCGCCCGGCGTCAGGACGGGTCGCCGTACAGCAGACCGCGTCCGTTGGTGCCGAGGTACACACGGCCGTAGACATCGGGGTCCCCGGTGATGACGCCGACGCCGCCGATGGCGCCCCACTGGTGGGCGTCGTCGTTGACGCGCAGCCAGGTGGCGCCCCGGTCGGTGGAGCGGAAGACCCCGGTGACGTCCTTGACCGTACCGATCAGATAGAGGGCCTGGTAGGAGGCGCCGGGCGCGGCCTTGCCGAAGCCGAGCGCGGAGGCGGACCGCACGGCGGCGACCGGGGCGAACGTACGGCCGCCGTCGGTGGAGTGCAGCAGCCCGTTGCCGCCGCCGGAGATCCACAGGTCCCCCTCGACGCCGGGAACGGCCGTGAGCCGGCCGTCGGGCAGATGGGTGGCGCGGGCCGTGAAGGTCGCGCCCCCGTCCGTGCTGGCGTGGAGCGTGCCGCCGGAGAGCGAGTAGAAGGTCCTGGCCGAGGAGCGGTCGGCGACGACCACGGCGTCGGTACCCAGACCGCCGGCCTTCGACCAGTGAGCCCCCCTGTCCACCGAGCGGTACGGGGCCTGGCCCGCCTCGGTCCAGACGATGACGGAGCCGTCCGCCGAGAGCGCGACGTGCCCGCTGTGGGCGCTGCCGACCGGCTCCGACCCGAAGCCCGCCCAGGTGCGGCCGCCGTCGGCGGAGTAGGCCCCGTCCTGCGCGCCGCCCCGGCCCACGCGGACCATCACCGAGGGGTTGGACTGCGCGAAGTCGATGTCGGTGCTGTTCGTCATCGCCGGGTTCTTCAACTGCCCGGCGGGCACTTGGGTGAGGGAGTCGTGGCGGAAGCCGCCCTGGTCGCCCATGGAGGTGATGACGGCGGCACCGCCGGGCGGGGCGATCGCGTCCGCCAGCGCGGTCTCCTCCAGCCCCCGGGCGCCCACGGTCCAGTGGCTGGTGCGCCCGCTGTCGACGGCGTCGGCGTCCTTGCTGGCCCAGATGCCGCTGCCCGTGCCGTACAGCACGTGCCCGGAGTCGAAGGGGTCGATGGCCAGAGCGGTCATCCAGTGCCCGATGCCGGTACCGACGTACGGAGCGCCGGAGGCGTCCCGTACCGACGTCGAGCCCAGGGCCTTCCAGGTCGCCCCGCCGTCGGTGGTCCGGTAGACCTCGTCCTCGGGCCACCAGCGGTCGAGGGTGGTGACCATCACCGTGGACGGCTTGCGCGGATCGACGGCCAGCCCGGAGAACCCGTAACCGCCCCGGGACGGGGAGACGTTCTTCCAGGCGCCGCCCTTCGGCGCGTACTTCCACACCGAGCCGGCCGTCACGCCGTTGGGGCCCAGGGCGTCGGTGTACGTCAGATACAGCGAACCGTCACCGGAGACCACGCCGTGCTGCGGCAGCTGGCCGGTGGGCTGCCCGGGGACGGCCTGCCAGCTGCCGCCGCCGTCGGTGGAGCGGTACAGGGAGGCGGACTTGTCGGCGACCCCGGCATACACCGTCCTGCTCCCCGCGGGCCCGTACGTCACGAAGGAGATCCCGGCGCCGCTGCCCGCCCCGCCCTTGACGGGGAACGAGGAGACCTGGCTCCAGCTCACCCCGTGGTCGGTGCTGCGCCACAGCCCGTTCTTACGGGTGCCCAGCAGCAGGGTGCCGTTGTCGGAGGGGTCGACCGCGAGCCGCTCCCCGGCGCCGCGGCCGTCCTCGTTGCCGCCGACCTTGAAGGGCAGATCGGTGCGCTGGAAGGTGCGGCCCCGGTCGGTGGAGCGCAGGATCGCGCCGTTGCCCGCCCACTCGTTGGTGTAGGTACCGGCCGCGAGGTAGAGCCGGGCGGGGTCGACGGGGTCGGTGGCGAGCGAGTCGATGCCGAGCAGGTTCCAGTCCTTCTCGCCGATCCAGTCGGTCAGCGGGATCCACTGCTCGGCGGCCGTGTCCCAGCGGTAGGCGCCGCCCATGTCGGTGCGGGCGTACAGCAGGCCCTTCTCGCGGGGGTTGAAGACCAGTCCGGTGACGTAACCACCCCCGACGACCTGGGCGTTCTTCCAGGTGTACGGCCCGGCGGCGGCGGAATGCGCCTCCCCGCTCCCGGCCCCCTTCCCGCTCCCGGTCGTGGGCGCCTCGGTCACCTTGACCAGCTTCCACTGCTGGTTGGTGCTGCCCCGGCCCGGATACTGCACGACGGCCGCGCCCTCGGCCGTGGAGCCCCCGAGGACGTCCAGGACCTGCCCGCTCCGGCGCGAGGTGAACGTGACGGCGCCGGAACCGCCGGCCTCGTCGATCCGCCACTGCTGGGAGGGGGAGGAGGAGCCGGTCTGCTGCTCGGCGGCGGCGGCCCGGGCGGCCGAGCCGCCCGCTATGCCCAGCACCTTGCCGCTGTTGCGGTTCACGAGCTCGTAGTAGCCGTTCCCGGCGGACTTCAGCTTCCACTGCTGGTTGGCGGTGTGCTGGTCGGTCCACTGCTGGACGCGGGTGCCGTCGGCGGTGGAGAAGGCGTTGACGTCCAGCACCTTGCCGCTGCGTACGGAGACCAACGCGTAGTAGGCGCTGCCGTCGACGGTCGCGGCCTGCGAGTCGTCCTGCACGAACAGGAAGTACGGCAACACGATGGCGGGCACACCGAGCATCAGCCCGGTGGCGGTCCAACGACGGCGATGGCGCCCGCGGCGCGCGCCGTGCACGGGGTTGTTCATGGGGGGTCTCCTTGCAGCCGTTCAGCAGAGGCACAACGGATCCCGGCGACCGGAACCGGCCGGATCCGCTTACTTGTGGTCGCTGGGGCGGCAAGGGTTGCCGTGCGCGGCGGCTTTTCCCGGGCCGGGCGGCAAGGGGCGCCGTGCGGCGGCGGCCTTCCCGGGCCGCGCTGCCGCCGGCACGGGACGCGGCTGCTACTGCGTCACCGCCGGAGGGGACGGCGAGGGACCGCCGTGACCGCTGGCCGGTCGGGGCACCGGCCGGGACTCCTCCCGGCCGTGCGGATGGCCACCCTGCGGTGGAACGGCTCCGAGCCCGGTGCCCTGCTCCGCCTGCCCCGCCTGCTTGGGCGCGCCGCCTCGCCCGCCGCCTCGCCCGCCGCCTCGCCCGTCGCCGCGCCGAAGCAGGCGGGGCAGGAACGTGTAGAAGCGGTCGGGAAGGAACACGGCGTCCGCGATGATCATCGTGCCCGAGAAGAGAGGCAGCCCCAGCACCAGCGCGATGGCGACGTGCATGCCCAGCAACAGGACCAGCACGGGGTACTTGAGCCGGCCGAACAGCACGAACGGAAAGGCGACCTGGGTGAGGACCGTCAGGTAGCCCACGACCGCCATCACGAGCGGGTACTGGTCCATGGCGTGGGAGAGCGCGGGCCACGGCTGGAAGAGCTCCAGGTTCAGCACATAGTGCAGCGCGGTGCCGTCGTCCCAGAACGAGCCCTGGACCTTGTACAGACCGGCCGACCCGTACAGGAAGCAGACCTGGGCCGCGATCACGAAGACGCCGCAGTTGTGCACCACGGTGACCAGCGTCCGGCGGGCCGCACGCAGGTCCTGGGCGCCACGGCTACGCGCCCGCGCACCGTCCGTACGCGCCGCCTTGATCCGCTCTCGGCGCGCGTCCAGCGACCAGCGCCGACCGCACGCCGTGCACACGAGGTAGAGGGCCATCAGCAGGAGCAGATTGTCGCCCCCGTCCGTCATGAAGATCGCCCTGGCATGGAAGGAGGTCACCACGACGGCGAACAGCACGGACGTGGCCCGGGTCCGCCAGCCCAGCACGAAGAGGACGGACGTCAACAGGGCCAGCGCGTAGCAGAGTTCGAAGTAGGCGCGGCTGTCCGACAGGAGCAGGAAGCTCCACCACCCCGTCTGGTCGAAGAGCTGTGCCGCCAGGGCGGGTGTCCACGGGGAGCCGGGCCCCCACATCTCGTCCCGGTGCGGGAACTCCCGCAGGAGGAATACCAGATAGAGCAGCCCGTACCCGATGCGCAGCACCGACGTGGCGTACAAGGACACCGGCCGGCCGGTGAGAACGTCCCAGAAGGCATCGGCCCGTGCGCGCAGCAGACGGTGGACCGCGCCGGGGGCGCCTGCCCCGCCCGCGTAGCCGCCGGGTGCGGCGGCCGGGGCCGGGAGTTCGCGGACCTGCTCAGTTCCCATGGGGGGTCACCTTCCACCAGGGCAGGAGCCGGCTCTCCACCGGCGCCGGCACCGGCGGCCGGTGCCCGGGCGCGGCGACGGGCGCGGTGACGACCCGGAGCTGGATGAACTCGAACGTGCCGGCGCGGCGATCGGCAAGGCGGTCCGCCGCGATGTTGGTCAGGTACTTCCGCGTCATCACGGCGCGCGGCGAGCGTTCCGTGTCGTCCGCGCCGTGGGTGTCGGCGTACGAGGACCAGGCGCGGCGCAGGAGGTTCTGAGCCGTGTGGCTGGGAAACGGGTCGTGTGCGACGGCGGCACGGTCCCGCGCGGTCAGATCGGTCCAGGGGCCGACGCGCGCCGAGCCGTCGGGTGCGGTGTGCGCGGTCCGTGCCCATACGCGCCGGTTGACGGAGTCGGGGTTGGGGGCGAAGAGCCGCCAGTTCTGTTCGAACAGGGGGTAGACCCACGCGTCGACCTGTCGGCCGTACCGCTGTGAGAGGGGGTTGGGCGGAGCCACATGGAGAAAGACCGCACCGAGGTGGACCAGGGTCGTCGCCACACACAGGAGGACGGCGGTGCGCAGCCCCGCTCTGAGGGCCCTGGCGCCCCTGGGCCGTCCCGGGGGCGGGTCGGTGTCCGCACGCCGTTCCCCCGGCAGCGGGCCGGCACCGGTCCGCCGGCACTCCCCGACGTGCGCTGAATCAATTCCGCTCGACACCGCCCACCTTGCTTTCTCGTGTCCGCTGCCCCGGCTTGGGAAGTCTTCGCGGACCGGCACCGGCGGCGTGCGGTGGGATCAGGGGATCCCACCGCACGCCGTCATCCGGTGCACGGACGCGCCATCCGCCGACTAGGCTCCGTAGCCGTCCCGGCCGTCGGACTTCGGTGCGTCGCCGTAGCCGTAGTTGCCGGGGGCGGCGTCATGGCCGTGGCCGCCGTAACCGTGACCGTGGTGGTCACCGGGCCCACCACCGTGACCGTGTTCCGGCCTGCCGGGGGCACCCTCGTGCCCATAGCCGCCCGGCCGGTGATGGCCGTAGCCGCCACCGTGGTCCGGTCCACCGTGCTGTTCCGGCTTGCCGGGGTGGTGGCCGGGGCGTTCACCGGGGTGGCCGCCGTGCTGATCGGCGGTGTTGCCGGAGGTGTTCCCGGCCGTGTTGCCCGAGGTGTTCCCGGTGGTGACGTTGTTGCCCGCCGTGTTGCCGGAGGTGTTCCCGGCAGAGGCGCCGCCCGTGACGCTGACGAGGGGCCCGCCCAGGAGACCACCGTTGACCAGGCCCCCGCCGATCAGACCGGCGGTGCTGCCGGTCGTCGATCCGGGTGCGGGCGTGGGACCGGACGGGGTGCCGCCGGTGGGGCCGGTCGTGGCACCGGTCGTCGATCCGCCGGTGGTACCGGTCGTCGATTCGCCAGTGGTACCGGTCGTCGTGGTGCCACCGGTCGTCCCGGTCGAGCAGGAGTTGAGGAAGATCCGGTTGGTGTCGAGCGTCACGGCACCGTTGCGGGCCAGCGCCCGGCCCTCGATGTTCGTCCCCGTGGTCACATGGATGTCCGTCAGAGCCATGATGGTGCCCACGAAGGTGGAGTTCGTACCGAGGGTGGCCGAACTCCCGATCTGCCAGTAGACGTTGCACGGCGAGGCGCCGTTCGTCAGGAGCACCCGGCTGGAGGACGCCGTCGTCAGGGCCTCCGGAATCTGGAACACCCACACGGAGTTCGGGTTTCCTCCGGCGTCCAGGATCAGATCGCCGGTGAGCCCGACACCGGAGGAAGCGGTGTAGACGCCCGGGAGCAGTGTGGTGCCGGTGCCGATTCCCGCCGCGAGGGCGAAGTCCGTGGCCTGGCCCGCCGCGTTGTTGTACGCCGTGACCAGGTCGGACTTGGCCTGCAGCGCCACGGCGTCGGCGGCGTGTACGGCGCCGAGCACGTCGCCGGGCGGGAAGCCGGTGATGGCGGGGTTCGGGTGCGTCCCGAGGTCGTGACCGATCACCGTGGCGCCGGTGTTGGTGACGCCCGCGCCCGCCAGCACGGAGAAGCTCGCCGCCGTGGCCAGCGGCACCGGCGTGGCGATGGCGACTGCCTGGACGGGCGAGAGGACGACCATCGCGGCGGCGACCGTTCCGGCGAGGGCCGAGGCCAGCAGGCCGGGCACGGTACGGCGGCGGGCCGTTTCAGGGATCTTCAGCTTCATCAAGAGGCCATTTCCTGTGGGGGCCGTGGCGTGCCGGGCTCCAACCAAACGCCCGGAGAGCCTTGATCTGGTGCTGCATATTACGGAGGAATGTTCACGAGTCCACAGAAAACGAACGGTATTTGTGTTTTTCGAGCGTCAAGCCCTCGAATGCACGGCAATTATGCGGAATGCATATTTCCGATAATCCGGCGCGTTCGTCCGGGGGTCGGAGGAATTCGGGGGGCTCCCGAAGAGAGCCGGGCCGGGTGGGCCCTGCGTCGAGTGCGTCCGCGACGTCCGCGACACAATCAGGTGAACGTCTCGTACGCGGCCCGCCCTCGGCCCGGCCGCCCGTAACCTGCTCCCGAGATGACGACCGACTTCGCCGACGAGGCCCGCAGCCGCACCGCCCGCCTGCTCCGGATGGCCGCCACCACGGACGATCGGGTCCGGGACCAGATCGTCGAGTACGCCGCGACGACCCCGGACCCACCACCGCTCGGCCCGCACGGGATCCAGACCCGGGGCTGCGGCCGGTGCCGGCGCACGATGTGGGCGCAGCGGGACTACTGGGTCTGCGCGTCGTGCGGGCATGTGGAGGACGCGTAGCGGTCCGGACGCTCACCGCGGCGGAAGCCGAACGGTGCGGCACCCGTGGCGCCGAGACCCGGTCCGCCGCGGCCCCGCCTCGGTCGCTGCCGGTCGTGGGTCGTGTCCGGGGCGGCTGAGCCGTGCGTGGTCAGGTCTGGTTGAGGTCGAGCTCCACCGGGAAGGGGGCCGCTGCCTTGAGGACGCCGGTGAACACGTCTCCGTCCCGGTAGGCGTTCGTCGCGGGGTCGAGAATGTAGGTGTACACGAGAGGAACGCCTGTCGCGGCCTGCTCGATCCGCCAGTAGAAGCCGATGCCTGCCTTGGCGTACTGGTCGACCTTCACGATCCGGTCGGTGGTCTCCGAGCCCGGCGACACCACCTCCGCGACCAGAAGCACGTGCTCAGGGCGAGTGGGGGCGATGTCGATCGTGTCCGCGCGGTACACGACGACGTCCGGGCGGCGATTGGTGAGCGGGACGTCCTGAAGCCGTACGTCAAAGTCCGTGTCGGCGTTCCACTCCGGGCCCGCAGCGGCATCCAGGGCGTTCGCCAGAATCCGGGCCAGCCGGTTGTGGCGCTTGGACGCACTCGGACTCACGACGACCATCCCGTCCACGATCTCGATGCCGGCGCACTGCTCCCCGGACCAGGACTCGTACTCCTCGGCGGTGATCTGCTCATGCATCCACGCCGGGGCTACCATCTCGGCCGTCATGAAACACCTCCCGGGCACTGTGCTGCGGGCTCGATCCCGTTGGATTCAGCGTACTGTCTGCCGTCCGTCCGGCAGGCTGACCTCGCTCAGGCCCCCTCCCCGCAGGCCTGCATCCGAGCGGCGAGGCCACGACAAGTCAGGAACCGGCGCGGTGGACTCGGCACCAAGGCCCCACCGGTGAGCGGCCTGCCGACCATGACCAGGGCCGTGCTCGTCGGCCCGCGAGACGTGCGGGTCCCCGCGCGACAGGTGCATGCCGAGAAGCGCGGCCCGGGCCGGCCTGAACCGGAAGGCGTCCGACGTCCAGACCTGCGCCTGGAGACCCGCTGTAGGCCGAGCAGTACCCGTCGCTCACGCAAAACGGCCTCGGATGAGCACTCCGAGGCCGAGTGGAGCTCCTCCCGAGGGGAGAAACCCCAGGTAAGAGCGGTAACGCGTGGTGCCCCCGGCAGGATTCGAACTGCGACACCCGCCTTGGGAGACACGCCCCTGAGGTGCGCGGTCGGGCAGGACGGCCGCGACGGTACGGACGGCCGGGACGGGCAGACCTGTCCCGACGGCTACAGCCTTCAGCCCCCGCCGAGCGATCCGGATGCGCTGGTGTGCCGCCGGGACGCAGCCCCGCCGACCAACCCGTCACCGGCTCGGCGTGGCCTGCTGTCCCTGGGCCTGGATCCGTACCGCAGGCAGTACCCGTGAAGTGCGCCCCCGTCTTGCCTTCGGGCCGGGCGGGGGCGCTTTCGTGCGTTCCACGTCAGCTGAGTCGTAGGTGGTGCAGCATCATCAGCGCGGCGATGGCGCTCGCGCTCCGGATCTCCCCGCGCTCCACCAGCTCCGGCACGTCCTTGAGCGGCACCCACTCCCGACGCGCCGACTCGAAGTCATCCTCGGGGTGGCCGATGCGCTCGGCGCTGTCCGTCCAGAACACCTGGTGGTGCGACGTCGAGATGCCCGGCATCGGATCGACCGCGAGGAGAGGGCGCATCGGCCCCGGTCGCCACCCCGTCTCTTCCTCGAACTCACGCGCCGCGGCGATCGCCGGGTCCTCCCCCTCACCGATCCCGCCCGAGGGAAGTTCCCAGCCCCATGCGCCGGTGATGAAGCGGTGGCGCCAGAGGAGCAGCACCTCGTTTGCGTCGTTGACGACGGCCGCCACCGCCACGGGCCTTAGCCGGATCACGGTGTGGTCCAGGTGCCGGCCGTCGGGCAGCTCGACGTCCGCCATCGCAACCGTCAGCCACCGGTTCTCGTAGACGGTGCGCTCGCTCAGGTTCCGCCACTCCGACACGTGCCTGCCCTTCGCTCGATACGGGCGACGCTACATGGGCAGTTCGAGGGTGTGGTCGATCCGCTCGACGACCTCGGCGGTCGCCCTGCTTTCCAGCCCGGCCAGGGAGCCGCGGACCTTCACGAGTCGATCGCGAAGCCGCCGGGACTCCATGCCGCTCATCGTGTCGAGCATCGTGACAGCCGTCGCGGCCGCGAGCTCCGCGTTCCCGGCTCGCAGCTGGCAGTCGGAGAGCGTTGCCAGCCGGTGCACGCGCCCGCGCTCGTGCGTCTGCGCCGCCACGGCCTCGGCCGCATAGGTCTGCGCTGGGTTCATGTCACCGAGCCGCATGAGCGCGTCGGCCATGTTCGCCTCCAGCAGCCCGGCCTGCACGTAGCCGGTCTCGGCGGGCTCCTCGTCGGGGTGGATCTGTCCGGCCTCGGACTCGGCCAGCGCCATGCAGCGGTGCGCGCCCGCCTGCTCGCCCATCCTGCTGTACGCCTTGGCCTGCATCGCGTACAGGTCACACGCGAGCGCATGGGACATCGCACTCCCGGCGGTGCGCAGCCCGGCCTCCGCGAATGCGACGGCTTGGCGGTACTCGCGCATGTAGAGGGACTGGTTCACGAGCAGCGCTATCACGTACCCGCCGAAGGCCCGGTCCCCGCTCGCCTTCGCGAGGCGGAGCGCCTGGTGGAAGTAGCGCTGCGCGAGGCCTTGAGCGTCGGAGTCGTAGGAGCAGATCCCGGCGACCGCCACCAGGCCGCCCACCGCCCGGTGCAGCTCCCGGCCGGTGGCGTCGCTGTACGAGCCGCGCAGGAGGGGCGCCGCATCGAGCGTGAGGAACTGAAGGACTCTGGCGCGCGTCGCGACGCCGCCGGCCCTGCGGTACATCTGCTCGTAATGGCCGCGCGCGGTGCGCAGCAGGGTGATGTCGTCGGCCCCCACGCGTACGGTGCCGGGCCGGGACACGTCGGTGTCCTCGGGCGGGTTCTCCCACTCCCACACGGGGCCCACGGCGGGCAGGCCGGTGACGACGGGCGCCTGCTGGACATCCGCGCGTTGCCGGAGGTCGCTTCGCCAGAGGGCGGTCGCGCGGTGCACGAATCCGTCCAGTGGCGCGGCAACTGGCGGCGCACCGCGTCCCATACCGATGTCGTCGAGGGCGACGGGCCGACCGAGCCGGGCACTGAGGACGTCGCAGATCACCGTGGGGATGACACCGCGCGGGACTTGCCCGCGCAGCCAGCGCACCACGGAGCTGTGGTCATAGCGGACGGTCCGGCCGCGCGCGGCGGCGCCCTGGTTGACGTACGCGGCAAGCCCGACGCGGGACATCCCGGCTTCGTCGAGCAGTGCCTCAAGGAGGGTGTTCGGCTCCATGGGTGTCCCCGTATCGCTCGATGCACTCAGCGTAGCCGTACTGGATTCACACAGTGTGTGAACTGCCCACCGTCGTAGGGACCTTGCACACAATGGCGTGGCGTGCAGGCCAGAGCAACGATCGCCGTATGGACTCCTCCTCCCCTGACAGCGTCATCTGCCGGTACTGCGACAAGCCGGGCGCGACCGTCGTCATTCCCCTCCTCCACTTCTCAAACGGCCCGGGCTGGACGCAGGGCGCACACGAAGCGTGCGTCAAGAAGCACAACATCCCTACCCTCGACGACCGCTTCCCGGTCATGCCGGCCTCCGCGCTCCCGGGGGCCGTGGCATGAGGGACGGCACGAACTGGCTGGCCTCCCCCCGCGATAGAGGGATCACCGCGTGGCTGGCCTCAGCCCACGATTCCCCGGCGCAGGCCCGGCGCGAGTTCGGCGTAGGGATCGCACTCCTGCGGACCGGCGTCGTGTTCGATGCGATCCGCCTCCCCGCCCCCATCGTCCATGCGGCTGCGGGCGGCTCGGATCCCGAGGCGGTCGGTGCGCTCCTCGCCGAGGTGCTGAAGGGCGGGGCGGTCATCCACGACGCGTACGGCATCGGCGTCTGGTACTACGCCCTCGTCCCGCCTCGCACGTTCGCCCACTGGCGGGTGCCCGGGGTGGAATGCCTGACGCCGGGGACGTGGCTGGGAGTGCCACGGCTGGATCTTCTCTCACGGCCCGGACCGTACTGGGTGCTGCCACCGCGCGCGCCGGGCAACGTCTGCGATCCCCACGCTCTGGCCGCCCTCGTGCGACGGGGCCGGGACCGGCTGGCCATCGTTCCGGCCGGGGAGCGGGTCCTGTGAGCCCCCGCTCGGTGATCCGCTACGCGGAGTGGATGCTCGGCCCGGACATGATGGACGGAGCGTCCGGGGTGATCTACGTCATGGAATGCACCACGTGCCTTGACAGGTCAGACCTCGCGGACGAGCGCGACGGGCCGGAGGACTGGGCAATCCGGCATACCGCCCGCCAACACGACCATGACGGGTTCCGGGCCATCACCACATCGTTCTGCCGGGTCACTCCAGCCCCGGGCAATCCGCTGTACGTCGAGCCGACGTCGGCCCTGCCCCGATGACCGCCCGCCCCCGGCCGCCGTTGGTCACGACACCCGGGGGCGGGTGCCGGTCCATCCGTGGGTCGCTGTCGGTCGCTAGGGGCGGACGAGGGGGACAGCGGGACGTCGAGGGCGTCGGCGATCAGGAGCAGTGTGTCGCCGCGGGCGGCGTGGTGCCCCATCTCGATGCGGTTGATGGTCTGCCGGTCGACGCCGACTCGTTCGGCGAGCTGGGCAGGTGCGACCTGGGCTTTCTCCATGATCGTTCAGGAGATATTTAGGAGATCGCCACGCGAGGGAGACCGTTTCGAGGACGTGCCAGACCGTGTGCAGCACGGGAGCTACAGAGAAGAGCCAGGGCGGGGGAACTGCCCCGACCTGGCTCTTTGTCGTGTAGTGCCTGGTAGCACTGGTGCCCCCGGCAGGATTCGAACCTGCGACACCCGCTTTAGGAGAGCGGTGCTCTATCCCCTGAGCTACGGAGGCGTACCCGGGTCGCCCGTCGTGGGCAGCCCAGGACAGGGTAGCGGATGGTGCTGGGAGGGCGGGGCGGGGTGCCTGGGGGCGTGGCTTGGCCGGGGCCGGGGCGGGGGCCGTACTCCGTCAGGTTCGGCCCCCGTCTCCGCCGTACCTGCCAAAGTCGCCGGCGCGTGGTTGCCCGGACGCCCGGGGCGGAACAGGGTCGCCGTACGCCATGACACGGCTGCGGGGCCCGGCGCGCATGCCCGTCGCGGCCGTAGCCGTGTCCGTAGCCGTACGCAGCCCGCGGCTCACGCCGACGCAGTACTTGGAGGATCGCGCGATGTCCGAGACCACCCGGCCGCACACGTTCCAGGACGACCACGCGGAGGTGCGGCGGAGCAACCGGGCCGTCGTCGAGCAGTACATGAACTGCCGTGGTGAGGACCGGCTTCGGCGGCATCTGCTGTTCACCGAGGACGGTGTCGGCGGGCTGTGGACCACCGACACCGGTGAGCCCATCGCCATCCGCGGGCGCGACACCCTCGGCGAGCACGCGGTGTGGTCGCTGAAGTGCTTCCCCGACTGGACGTGGATCAACGTGGAGATCTTCGAGACGCAGGACCCGAACCGGTTCTGGGTGGAGTGCGACGGCGAAGGGAAGATCCTCTTCCCCGGCTACCCCGAGGGGTACTACCGGAACCACTTCCTCCACTCCTTTGAGTTCGAGAACGGCAAGATCAAGCTGCAACGGGAGTTCATGAACCCCAACCAGCAGTTGCGCGCCCTGGGCATCCCCGTCCCCGTGGTCAAGCGCGAGGGCATCCCCACCTGAGCCCGGCCCCCCGGCACCCGCGCCCCCAGGAGACCCCGTTCCATGCATGAGTACACCGTCGTGGACGCCTTCGCCCGCACTCCGCTCGAAGGCAACCCCGTGGCCGTCTTCTTCGACGCCGGGGACCTGCCCGCCGAGGTGATGCAGCGGATCGCCAAGGAGATGAACCTCTCCGAGTGCACCTTCGTGCTCCCCGCCGAGCGGGGCGGCGACGCGCGCGTGCGGATCTTCACGCCGGTCAACGAGCTGCCGTTCGCCGGGCATCCGATCCTCGGTACGGCCGTCGCCATCGGACGCCCGCGCAAGGCCGACCGGCTGGTCCTGGAGACCGCCATGGGCGCGATCCCCTTCGAGCTGGTCCACGACGACGAAGCCACCTCCGTACGGATGGCGCAGCCCGTACCCGTCTGGGAGCCGTACGAGCACGCCGGGGCGCTGCTCGCCGCCCTCGGGCTCGACGCCTCGGTCACCCCCGTCGAGGCGTACCGCAACGGTCCCCGGCACGTGCTCGTCGGCCTGGAGAGCGTCGCGGCCCTCTCCGCCCTGACCCCGGACCACAACGCGCTGCGCGCCTTCCCCGACATGTCGGCGTACTGCTTCGCGGGCTCGGGCACGCACTGGCGCTCGCGGATGTTCTCCCCGGCGTACGGCGTCGTCGAGGACGCGGCCACCGGCTCGGCCGCCGGGCCCGTCGCCATCCATCTGGCACGCCACGGCCTCGCCTCCTACGGCCAGGACCTGGAGATCCTCCAGGGCGTGGAGATGGGACGGCCGTCCCCCATGTACGCGAACGTGGAAGGGGACGGTGACGCGGTCGTCTCGGTGCACGTCGGTGGTCATGGGGCGGTCCTCGCCCGCGGCGTGATCTATGTGTAGACGGCCGTGGTGTGTGTAGATGCCCGTGCTGCGTTTGGATGCCCGTAGTGCGTGTAGATGGCTGTGCTACGTGTAGGTGTCCGCGCTACGTGCAGGTGTCCGTACCGCGTGTGGATGCCCGCGCCCGGACGGGGCAGCCGCGCCGGACCCCCCGAGCGGCCCGGCCCCGCAGCCCCCGGACCCCCACGGCCCCCCGTCGGGCCCAGGCGCGGCCCATCCCCCCTCGCGCCCCACTTGAGCCCCGCTCCCCGCCCTGGTCAGCCCCTTTGACCCGCCCTTGACCCGTCTTGGCCAGAAACGTAAGTTCGATGGGGGCTCGTGCCCCGTTCCGAGGCTCTGGGGGGCGGCGGCCATGGTGGACGGCAAGGCGTTATCGGATTCCCCGGCCCTGGCCGTTCTGGAGCTGCTCGCCGTTGACGCGCCGCCGGCGCACTTCCAGGAGCTGCTCGACCGCGCCCGCCGCGAGAAACTGCCTTCCGCGCCGCTGGAGGAGCTGGAGAGGGCGACCATGCTCGCCCTGAAGATCCAGGCCTCCGGTCATCAGCGCCGGCAGCGGGAGTCGGTGATGGCCGACCTGGTCAACACCGTCCACGAGATGACGATCCCCTACGACCCCGACAGCCTGCTGGAGGTCATCACGAGCCGCGCCCGACGGCTGCTGGGGTTCGACATGGCGTACATCAGTCTGCGTGACCCGGGCGGCGGTTCGTACGTGCACAGCTCCGACGGCGACACCACATCCCTCAACGTGGGGCTGGTGGTCGAGAGGAGCCGCGGGCTCGGAGAGATGGCGCACGCCAGCGGTGCGCCCTCCTGGACCTCCGACTACCTCAACGACGACCGTATCGCGCACGGCGAGCAGCTCGATGCGGTCGTCCGGGCCGAGGGGCTGCACGCCGTCATGGCGGTGCCGATCCGTCAGGGGGGCGTGTCCATAGGGGCGTTGTACGGGGCAGACCGGGTCGTGCGGCACTTCACGCCCGACGAGATCAGCGTCATGCGGTACCTGGCGGACTTCGCCGCGGTCGCCCTGGAGAAGGCCCGGCTGCTCGACCGCTCCCGCAAGGAGATCGTCGCGCTGGAGTCGGCGGGCGTCCGCGCGGACGCCGCCATCGCGCGGCTGCGGCGGCTCGCCGACGCGCGGGCGGAGCTGGCCGCGCTGGTGCTGGGCGGCGGTGACGCGCACGAGCTGGCCGAGGCCGCCGCCGCGGCGCTCGGCGCCGGGATCGTGGTGAGCGACGGGTGCGGGCGCGCCCTCGCGGGCGCGGGGCAGGCACCGGACCTCGGCGAGGCGCGGATACGGGAGGCGGCCCTGGAGGCGCACGCGGCGGGCGGCCCGGTCCGGGTCGCCCCGAGCGTGTGGGCGGCGCCCGTCGGCGCGGGCGAGGAGCCCGGGCTGGTGCTGCTGCGCGCCGAGCGGGAGCCCACCGAGGACGAGCGGGCCTTCCTCGGCTTCACGGGACAGGCGGTGGCGCTGCTGCTCGCGGTGCGGCGCAGCACGGCCGTGGCCGAGGGGCCGCCGCGCGAGGAGTTCTTCGACGCGCTGCTCACCGGCACGGCCCAGGCACCGGAGCAACTCGCCCGCCAGGCACGTCAGGTGGGCCTCGACCCGGAGGCCCCGCACGTCGTGGTGGTGGCCCGGCCGGAGGGCGAGGAGCACGGCAAGGCGGTGGTGTGGGCCTCCTCGTACGCCTACCGTGGCGCGGGGCTGATGAAGGCGCACGAGGGCGGCGTCGTGCTGCTGCTGCCCGGCGCCGACGCCTCGGCCGTCGCCCGCGCGGTCTCCGGCGAGCTGTCGCCGCTGCTCGCCGGGCCGGTCACGGTGGCCTCGGCGGGCCCCGCCGGCTCGCTCGCCTCGGTGGCCCAGGTGTACCAGGAGGCGCTGCGCTGCTTCGACGCACTGCTCGCGCTGGACGGGGCCGGAAGTTCCGCCTCCCTCGACGACCTGGGCTTCCTCGGGTTGCTGCTCTCCGACGACCAGGACGTCGACGGGTTCGTCGCCTCGGTCCTCGGGCCGGTGCTCGACCACGACGCGGAGCGCATGACGCGGCTGGTGGAGACGTTGGAGGCGTACTTCGCGGCGGGCAGCAGCCCCACTCGCGCGGCGGGCGGCCTGCACGTCCACCCCAACACCGTCGCCCGCCGCCTGGAACGCATCACCGAGCTGCTCGGCCCCGGCTGGCAGCGGCCCGAGCGCGCCACCGAGGCGCAGCTGGCGTTGCGGCTGCTGCGCGCCCGGGACGTGCTGCGCCGCCGGCGCGAGGCGGTGCCGGGGCGGCGGGAGGGCTCCGACGGACCGCATCAGGACACCTTGGGGAAGTAGCCCTCCTCCCGCCCCCGGCGCGCGGTCAGCACCTGGAGGGCGTGGGCGGCCGAGGCGAGCGTCATGTGGCAGTGCCAGCCCCGCAGGGAGCGCCCCTCGAAGTCCCGCAGCCCCGCCCGGTCCCCGTGCTCGGCGAAGTCCCGGGCGACCCGGTCGGTCAGCCGGGTCAGGCCCAGCAGCGTGGAGGCGGGCACCGAGCCCAGGTTGGTCAGCCACATCCCGCTCGGCGCCCCGTGCGGCTCCCGCCACTCCCCGAGCAGCGCCAGAGCGCCCTCGCGGGGCACCGGGGTGCCGCCCGGCAGCCCCACCCGTACCTTGACGGCCGTGGTGTGGGGTACGCCCGAGGGGGCGGCCGGGTCGAAGCCGCCGACCCGCTGGCGGCGGCCCCGGACCGAGTCGAGGACGCGGTGCGCCGGCAGCGCGCCCGGGCCGAACCGGGCCGGGGCGGGCTCCTCCACGGTGAACAGGGCCCCCGCCCCGACGCGGACGAGCACCGGCACCCCGGCCGCGCCGAACCGCCGGACGACGGCCTCCGGGTCACGGGCGGGCAGGTCGAGCACCACGGGCAGCAGCGGGGCGCCGTGCAGGTCCGCGAAGTCCAGGGCGGCGGTGGTGGCGCACTCCTCGGGCGTCTCGCCGATGTGCCCGCGGTACCTTCCGCCCGCCGCGCCCGGGGCTGTACCCTCGCCGCCTTCGCCGTCCTCGCCCCGCCGCTCCGGCAGCACCAGCCGCCAGTTCACCGGGGCCGCCGCCTCCGGGGAGGCGCACCACACTCCGAAGGCCTGCTGGCCGTGGAACATCTGGTTGCGGTGGAGGTCGAAGCCGCGGCCCACACCCACCGAGTGGTGGCCGGACTTGGGGATCGGCGTCTGCCGCACCACCCAGGCGCGCGGAGCGATGAGGTGGCCGACCCAGCAGGCCAGCGCCTCGCGCACCGGGCGCCACTCCCAGGTGGAGTTGCAGATGAAGTGGTGGAGGGTCTGCTCCAGGGTGGGATCGCCCAGGCAGGCCGCCACGTTGCGGATGGAGCGGCGGCCCTTCGCCGTGAGCAGCCCGCGCAGGTACTGCTCGCCCTTGTGGCGCTGGTCCCGCCTGGGCAGGGACGCGAAGAGCGTGCTGCTCATGTCCCTGAGCATGAACTCCCGCTCGTACATCACCGCGGGCGAGGCGCGGTGCGACGCGGCGGGACGGCAGCGGACGGGCCTTGTACGGCCGGCGGGAACGCTCACGGATACCCCCTGGAAGCTTCGGAAGCTCTCGGCGGCCGGTCGGAGCCACCCCTTCGACCATGGCCGGGGCCGTAGGGATGGGCGAGGTGCACGGGGCACCCCGTCGCGCCGCCGCGTGGGTGGCTCGCCACTGCCGGCCCGCCCGCGCACCGCTTCCCCGCGCGAGGCCACGCGCTACCGTGCGCCCCGGTGGTGACCGCCCCACCGCGGACCCGGCGCCGGGGCGTGCCCCGCACGCCCGCGCCCGCCCGGGACGGACACTCCGTCAAGTCCGGGCCATGTTCGGCCCGTATGTCACGGAGTCCGCGACACGGCCTTCGGTTTTCCTCCCGTGGTCCGCGAGAGTCGGCGTCCGGCCGCTTCCCGATCCGCCCCCCGGGCGAGCGGTGCCACGCCACGCAGGGAGGCTTCAGGTGAACAGCGTCCACACGTTCCTCCGCTCGTTGCCCGCGGTGCAGCAACCGGACTGGGAGGGCCACCCCGAACTCGTACGGGTACGGCGGGAGCTCACCGCGCTGCCGCCGCTCGTCGAGGCGGACGACGTGGACCGGCTCCGCGCGCGGCTGGCGGAGGTCGCCGCCGGGCGCGTCCAGGTCGTGCAGAGCGGCGACTGCGCCGAGGACTGGGCGGAGGGCGGCCACGGTGACGTGGCCCGCAAGGCGGGGCTGCTCGACATGCTCGCCGGGGTCATGCGGATGACCTCGCACAAACCGGTACTGCGGGTCGGACGCCTGGCGGGCCAGTACGGCAAGCCCCGCTCCCGCCCGACGGAGACGGTCGCCGGGGTCGAACTCCCCGTCTACCGGGGCCACATGGTGAACGCGCCCGAGCCGGACCCCGAGCTGCGCCGCCCCGACCCCACCCGGATGCTGACCGGCTACCGGGCGGCCCGCGGCATCCTGGAGCTGCTCGGCTGGAGCGGCCCGGGGCGCGGGGTGCGGCACGAGGCCCCGGTGTGGACGAGCCACGAGGCGCTGCTGCTCGACTACGAACTGCCCTCGCTGCGCACCCTCGACGACGGCCGGGTGCTGCTCACCTCCACCCACTGGCCCTGGGTCGGCGAGCGCACCCGGCGGCCCGACGGGGCCCACGTGGCGCTGCTCGCGGCCGTCGCCAACCCGGTGGCCTGCAAGGTGGGTCCTTCGACGACCTCGGCGGACCTGCTGGAGCTCTGCGAGCGGCTCGACCCCGGTCGGGTGCCCGGCCGCCTCACGCTGATCGCCCGGATGGGCGCGGACACCGTGGGGGAGCGGCTGCCCGCGCTGGTGGCGGCGGTGCGCGCGGCGGGCCATCCGGTGATCTGGCTGACCGACCCGATGCACGCCAACACGGTCGTGGGCCCCGACGGACTCAAGACACGGCTGGTCAAGACGGTCGTGCGGGAGGTCGTGGAGTTCCACCGCGCGGTCACCACGGCGGGCGGCACCGCGGGCGGCATCCATCTGGAGACCACCCCCGACGACGTC
This sequence comes from Streptomyces sp. NPDC026377, assembly GCF_055567715.1. NCBI lineage: Bacteria > Bacillati > Actinomycetota > Actinomycetes > Kitasatosporales > Streptomycetaceae > Streptomyces > Streptomyces sp. NPDC026377. Next base: position 238,009 of record NZ_JBVHPV010000001.1, on the reverse strand, counting down.
ACCGAGTGCGTCACCGACCAGGACCGGCTGCACGAGGTCGGCGACAAGTACACGAGCTTCTGCGATCCGCGGCTCAACCCGCGCCAGGCGGTCACGGTGGCCTCGGCCTGGCTCGGCTGACGACCGCCCCCGCCCCTGGACGTACACCGGTGACGGCACCCCCCTGCACGTACGTACGCCGATGACCGCACGCCCAGCCCGACCCGCGCACCCGTACCGGCACAGCGAAAGGATCCTCCATGGCGGGCCTGCCCACCATCGACCCGTATCCGATGCCCGCCGAGGGCGACCTCCCCGCGAACACCGCGGCCTGGACGGTCGATCCCGCCCGGGCGGTGCTGCTCGTCCACGACATGCAGCGCTACTTCCTGCGGCCGCTGCCCGCGGACCAGTCGCCCGGTGGCCCCCTGCTGCGCAACACCGTGCTGCTGCGCGAGAGCTGCGCCGCCTCGGGCATCCCGGTCGCCTACACCGCCCAGCCCGGCGGGATGAGCGAGCGGGAGCGCGGGCTGCTGAAGGACTTCTGGGGTCCGGGCATGCGGGTCACCCCGGAGGACCGCCAGATCGTCGACGAGCTCGAACCGGCCCCGCAGGACTGGCTGTTCACCAAGTGGCGCTACAGCGCGTTCTTCCGGTCGGACCTGCTGGAGCGGATGCGCACGGCCGGCCGCGACCAGCTGGTGCTCTGCGGGGTGTACGCGCACGTGGGCGTGCTGATGACGGCGGTGGAGGCGTTCACCCACGACATCCAGCCCTTCCTCGTCGCGGACGCGGTCGCGGACTTCGCCGAGCGCCACCACCGCCTCGCCCTGGAGTACGCGGCCGGGCGGTGTGCGGTGGTCACCACCACCAAGGCGGTCCTCGCGGAGCTGGCCCCCGTGGACGGGACGCACCGATGAGCGATGCCCGGCCCCCGGCGGACGGGGTCCCGCCGGACCGTGCCCCGCTGGACGGTGACCTGCTCGGCCGGGTGCTGGACCGCGCCCCCGCCGCGTACGCCCTGCTGCACCGGCCCGAGACGGTGGGCCGGGACGTGCTGGAGGTGCTGCTCGGCGAGGTCGCGGCGGTGGACACGCTCGCCGGGATCCCGCTGCCGGACGCGCCCGGGGGGCCGGGCGCCCGCCACGAGGTGCTGGCGGTCGTGCCGTACCGGCAGATCTTCGAGCGCGGCTTCACCAGTACCGACGACGGCGAGCCACTGCTCGTGATGGCCGTGGCCGAGCAGGGCGAACTGCCGCTGGCCGAGGCGCTGCGGCGGCTGCCGGACGAGCCGGTCATCCTCACCGGCGGCGGCTTCGACGTGGACGACGACCGTTACGCCGCGATCGTGCGCGACGTCGTCGAGCGCGAGATCGGCAACGGCGAGGGCGCCAACTTCGTCGTCAAGCGGGCGTTCGTCGCGGACATCACGCCGTACACCCCGCACAGCGCGCTGTCGTTCTTCCGGCGGCTGGTGGAGCGGGAGTCCGGTGCGTACTGGACGTTCCTGGTGCACACCGGCGGGCGCACCTTCGTCGGGGCGAGTCCCGAGCGCCATGTCAGCCTGCACGGCGGCACCGCCGTGATGAACCCCGTCAGCGGCACCTACCGCTACCCGCCGGCCGGCCCCGACCTGCCCGGCGTGATGGCCTTCCTCGCCGACCGCAAGGAGGCCGACGAGCTCTACATGGTCGTCGACGAGGAGCTCAAGATGATGGCGCGGATCTGCGAGGGCGGCGGCCGGGTGGTCGGCCCGTACCTCAAGGAGATGGGCCGCCTCGCCCACACCGAGTACGTCATCGAGGGCCGCACCTCCCACGACGTGCGCGACATCCTGCGCGAGACGATGTTCGCCCCGACCGTCACGGGCAGCCCGCTGGAGAGCGCCTGCAAGGTGATCACCCGGTACGAGCCACGGGGGCGCGGCTACTACAGCGGGGTCATGGCCCTCATCGGCCGCGACGGGCACGGCGGGCGCGCCATGGACTCCGCCATCCTCATCCGCACCACCGACATCAGTGCCGAGGGGCGGATCGCCATCGGGGTCGGCGCGACCCTGGTGCGCCACTCCGACCCGGTGAGCGAGGTCGCCGAGACGCGGGCGAAGGCCGCGGGCCTGCTCGCCGCCCTCGACGCGGACGCTTCCGGCGCACCCGGCGCGGCCCGTGCCGGACGGTTCGCCGGGCACCCGCGGGTGCGCGAGGCGCTGGAGCGGCGCAACGACCGTATCGCCCGCTTCTGGCTGCGCGACCCCGCCCGGCGGGCCTCGCCCGTAGAGGAGCTGGCCGGACGCAGGGTGCTGATCGTCGACGCGGAGGACACCTTCACCGCGATGATCGGCCACGAACTGGCCGCGCTGGGCCTTGAGGTGACGGTCCGCCGGTTCGACGAGCCGTACGCCCTGGAGGACCACGACCTCGTCGTCATGGGGCCCGGACCCGGCGACCCCCGGGAGACCGGCCACCCCAAGATCGCCCATCTGCGGGCGGCCGTGACCCGGCTCCTCGACGAACGGCGCCCGTTCGTCGCGGTCTGCCTCAGCCACCAGGTGCTCGCCACGCTCCTCGGCCTCGGCCTGGCCCGCCGCGACATCCCCAACCAGGGCGTCCAGAAGGAGATCGACCTCTTCGGCGCGTACGAGCGGGTCGGCTTCTACAACACGTTCGCCGCCCGCAGCGCCGACGACAAGCTCACCCACCCCGAACTCGGCGTCATCGAGGTCAGCCGCGACCAGGACACCGGCGAGGTGCACGCGCTGCGCGGCCCCGGCTTCGCCTCGATGCAGTTCCACGCCGAGTCGGTGCTCACCGAGGACGGTGTACGCGTCCTCGCCGAGGCGCTGACCGGTGTCGTCCGCTCCGCCCCGGGCGGTCTCCTGCCGGGCTGAGGCGGCGTCTATGTTACGAGGAGCCCCGCGCCCCACACCCGCCGCCGAGGAGGGCCTCCGTGCCGCCGTACACCCCTGCCGCCGCCGAGGCGCTCCTGACCGCGCCCGGGGCGCCCTTCGCCGTCGAGCGGGGGCCGGACGGGGTGCTCGTGTACGCGTCGGGGCCGCGGACCCTGCGCGAGTTCGCCGAGGTCACCTGGGCGTACGGGGACAGGCCCTTCCTCGTGGCGGAGAGCGGCACGTACACCTACGGGGAGTTCTTCGCGGCGGCCTCGGCGCTGGCCCGGCGCCTGGTGGAGGAGTACGGGCTGCGCAAGGGCGACCGCGCGGCGGTGGCGATGCGCAACCTCCCCGAGTGGCAGATCGCGTTCTGGGCGACCCAGCTGGCCGGGCTGGTGGCGGTGCCGCTGAACGCCTGGTGGACCGGGGCGGAGCTGGGTCACGCGCTCGACGACTGCGCGCCCGGTGTGCTGCTGGTGGACGGGGAGCGGGCGGCCCGGGTGGCGGACTGGGCGCACGCGGCGGGGGTGCGGGGCATCGTCTTCCAGGGTTCGGACCCGGCCCCGAGGGGCTTCGAGGCGTACGAGGACCTGGGCGCGCCCGACCCGGCGGCCGGGCCGCCGGACGTGCCGGTGTCGCCGGACGACGACGCCACGATCATCTACACCTCCGGCACCACCGGCCGCCCCAAGGGCGCCGTGGCCACCCACCTCGCCCAGGCCGGGGCGGCGATGAACGCGCGCTTCCACGCGGCCGCCTCCGCGCTCGGCCGGGGCCTGGTGCCCGGGCAGGGGCCCGCGCCGGTGTCCCTGGTCACCTATCCGTTCTTCCACGTCGCCGGGTTCAGCGGCTTCTACTCGGTGATGGGCTCGGGCGGCACCCTGGTCATGATGCGCGCGTGGGACCCGGACCGGGCCCTCGCCCTGATCCGCGAGCACGGCGTGACGCACTACGCGGGCGTGCCCACCACCGCCCTCCAGCTGCTGGACGCGGCCGAGCGGGCGGGCGACCCGATGGCGTCGCTGCGCATGCTCAACACCGGCGGCTCCGCCGCGCCGCCCACCCTGGTGGAACGGCTGACCGCGCGGTACGGGGAGCGGGTGGAGCCGCGCAACGGGTACGGGCTGACCGAGACCAGCGGCGGCGTGCTGGCCTGCTTCGGCGCGGAGTACCGGCGGAGGCCGCAGAGCGTGGGCCGCCCGACGCCCACCACGGAGGTGCGGGTGGTAGGCGAGGACGGCGCCGATGTGCCCGAGGGCGGGGTGGGCGAACTCCGGCTGCGCGCCCAGGCGAACGTACGGGGCTACTGGAACGACCCCGCCGCCACCGCGCGCGCCTTCGCCGGCGGCTGGTTCAGGACCGGCGACCTCGCGGTGGCGCGGGACGGCGGGATCGCGGTGGTCGACCGGCTCAAGGACATGGTGATCCGGGGCGGCGAGAACGTCTACTGCGTGGAGGTCGAGTCCGTCCTCCACGGCCATCCGGCGGTGCTGGACGCGGCGGTGGTGGGAGTGGCGCACGCGGAGCTGGGGGAGGAGGTGGCGGCGGTGGTGCAGGCGGCTTCACCGGTCACCCCGGAGGAGCTGCGGGCGTACGCGTCACGGGTCCTGGCCGCGTACAAGGTCCCCGCGCACGTGCTCGTACGGACGGTTCCGCTGCCGCGCAACGCGACGGGGAAGGTGCTGAAGGGGGAGCTGCGGGGGGAGGTGGAGGGGTGGCTGCGGGGGAGGTTCAGTCTCGGGTGACCCGCACGCGGTAGTTCCCCAGTTCGTCCGCCCCCAGGACGGCGACCCGTACCCCCCGCTCCCGGTCGGTGAACGTCTCGCCGGCCCCGAAGGGCGCGTCGGAGAGCTCCGCGTGCACATTGGGCCGCCGCGTACACCCGCCGCTGTCCTTCGCGCTGTCCGCCACGGTGATCGGCCCCCGCCCCGTGTCGACGTCCGTGCTGACCCGGTACACCAGCACCCCCGGCTTGCACACCGCCTCGTCGTTCCCGGTCCGCGTCCGCACCTCCACCGCGTACCCGCTCTCGTCCGACAGGGGCACGAACACCAGCTTGCGGCCCGTCCCAGGGGCCGCCAGCGGGGTCAGCAGGTACTCGCTGATACCCGCCCCCGCCGCACACCCCACCTGCGCGTTGTCCAGCCAGCCCAGCTTCCACTTGTGCCAGCCCAGCAGGTCGTTGTTGGCCCCCCAGTCCTCGGACATGATGTCCCAGTGGCCGACCGCGCCCCCGCCCTCGGGCGTGTAGAGGTCGGGCAGCCCGAAGACATGGCCGTTCTCGTGGGGCAGCACCCGGTAGCCCGTCTCGCGGTACGAGCCGGAGCCGTCGTCCTGGCGGCTGTAGACGAAGGACGTGTTGGAGAGCGGGACCCCGTCCGCGAGGGGCGCGTCCTCGTTCCCGGAGAACGTCACCGACAGCACCGTGTCCAGCGCGGAGGGCCCCGCGTTCGGCGACATGAGGATGTTGACCAGGTCGTACGCCGCGAAGTTCACCCGGGAGTCGGCCGCCGCCACGATGTCCTTGACCAGCCGCCGGTAGCCCGGCTCGTACGGCGAGCCGCGTTCTATGCCGTACGCGGCGAACGACTGCGGCATCCGCAGCCACTGCGGCAGGGGGGCGTCGGGGCGGTAGTCGAGCCGTCCGTACGACGCGGTGCGGAACCACTGGGTGGTCTGGGGGAAGAACTCCGCGTACCGGCTCAGCGCGGACTCGGTGCCCTGCGCGTCCGGGAAGTCGACCATCAGGGTCAGGGCGCGGATGGTGCCCGTGGAGTGGGTGTAGCCCGGCGGGGTGGGCAGGCCCTCCGACATCTGCACGCCGAGGGTGGCGTTGATCCGGCACGGGGCGAGCGCGGTCTCGCCGCCGGTGGCCACCGGTCCGGCCGACGCCCGCAGGGGGGGCATCAGGGTGGTGCTGCCCGCGGTCATCGAGGCGAGCACCGCGGCGGCGAGGGCCGCGCCCGCGACGGTACGGCGGCGGCGCGGGTCGCGCGGCCCGCCGGGTATCCGGCGGTGCGGTCTGCCGGACTCCTCCATGCGCACCCTCGCCTTCGCCCACCGGCAGCCGGCCGCTCCGGGCTGCGCTCGTGCGATCACCCTGTGTCGGGCGTGTCGCGGGCGCGCGCTGGGTGAGCCGTGCGTGTGGTTTTCCGGTACGGGAGGTGTGACTCAGGTCACAGGAAACTGAGTCCGGGGGCGGAAATAACCGGGGAGCCTTTCCCCGTTTGCACCTGTGTCCCGCCGAAACGGGGAGAGCTTCCCCGGTTCCGGTTCGGACGACGACTTCGTACGCAGCAGAAGGAGCAAGCCGTGTCCACCGCCACCCCGAGCACCGCAGCGGAGCCCCGTCGCGCCCCGCGGCCGCGGGCCGACGCCCTGCGCAACCGGGAGCGGATCATCGCGGCCGCGCGCGAGATGTTCGTCGAGGAGGGGGCCATGGTGCCGCTCGACGAGATCGCCAAGCGCGCGGGCATCGGCAACGCCACGCTCTACCGGCACTTCCACGACCGCACCGAGCTGATCACCAGCGTGGTGCTCGCGGTGATGGAACGGGGGGCGGTGGCCGCGGAGACCGCGATCGCCGAGGAGCCCGACGCCTTCGCCGCGCTGCGCCGGTTCGTCCTGAACGCGGCCGACGAGCGCATCGGCGCCCTGTGCCCGATGCTCTCCGAGAGCTTCGACAAGGACGTGCCGGAGCTGAACGCCGCCCGGGAACGCCTCGACGGGGCCGTCCGTGTCCTGATGGCGCGGGCCCGGCGCAGCGGCCAGTTGCGCGACGACGTCGACGTGGGCGATCTGATGGTCGCCCTCACTCAGCTCACCCGGCCGCTGCCGGGCACCGCGTGCCCGAACATGGACCGGTTCGTCCAACGCCATCTCCAGCTCTTCCTCGACGGGCTCATGGCCCCGGCGCGGTCCGAGCTGCCGGGGACGGCGGCGACCATGCGGGACCTCAGCCAGCCGTAACCGGCCCCGCGCCCGGGCGGCGAGCCCGCTCAGCACACCCAGACCTCAGACCTTCAGTACTTCCTACTCAGCACGCAGCACACATCACTCAGCACTCCGCTCATCGCACCATCGCGTCCCAAGGTGGCTACACCCATGTCGAAAACCGTCGAGGCTCGGAAGAACGAGCCCCAGGACCTCGCTCCTGACCCCAGTCGCTGGAAGGCCCTCGCCTTCATCGCGCTCGCCCAGCTGATGGTCGTGCTCGACGCGACGATCGTGAACATCGCCCTGCCCTCCGCCCAGACCGACCTGGGCATCTCCGACGGCAACAAGCAGTGGGTCATCACGGCCTACGCCCTCGCCTTCGGCGGTCTGCTGCTCTTCGGCGGCCGCATAGCCGACCTCTGGGGACGCAAGCGCACCTTCGTCGTCGGTCTGCTCGGCTTCGCCGCGGCCTCCGCGCTCGGTGGCGCCGCCACCGACCAGACCATGCTGCTCGGCTCCCGCGCGCTCCAGGGCGCGTTCGGCGCGCTGCTCGCGCCCGCCGCGCTCTCCCTGCTCGCGGTGATGTTCACCGACGCCAAGGAGCGCGCCAAGGCGTTCGGCATCTACGGCGCGATCGCCGGTGGCGGCGGCGCCGTCGGCCTGATCCTCGGCGGCTTCCTCACCGAGTACCTGAACTGGCGCTGGACCTTCTTCGTCAACATCCCGTTCGCGATCGTCGCCGCGGCCGGTGCCTACTTCGTCATCCGTGAGCCCTCCGGCACCCGCAACCGCTCGCCGCTGGACGTCCCGGGCGTGGTCCTGTCCACCCTCGGCCTGGTCGCGCTGGTCTACGGCTTCACCCGCGCCGAGTCGGCCGGCTGGTCGGACACGCTGACGGTGACGATGTTCGTCTCCGCCGTCGTGCTGCTGGCCGCCTTCGTCGCCACCGAGGCCCGGGTCAAGCACCCGCTGCTGCCGCTGCGCGTCATCACCAACCGCAACCGGGGCGGGGTCTACCTCTCCCTCGGCCTCGCGATCATCGCGATGTTCGGCCTCTTCCTCTTCCTGACGTACTACCTCCAGGTCGTGAAGGGCTACTCGCCGGTCAAGACCGGCTTCGCGTTCCTGCCGATGATCGCGGGCATGATCACCGGTTCCACCCAGATCGGTGCCCGGCTGATGACCCGGGTGCCGCCGCGCCTGCTGATGGGCCCCGGCTTCCTGACCGCCGGCATCGGCATGCTGATCCTCACCCAGCTTCAGATCGACACCTCCTACGCCGGGCTGATCCTGCCGGCGCAGCTCCTGCTCGGCCTCGGCATGGGCACCGCCTTCATGCCCGCCATGTCGCTGGCCACCATCGGGGTCGAGCCGCGTGACGCGGGAGTCGCCTCCGCCATGGTCAACACCTCGCAGCAGGTGGGCGGCGCCATCGGCACGGCCCTGCTGAACACCATCGCCGCCTCGGCCACCACGGCGTACGCCACCTCGCACGCCGCCGGCGCCAAGAGCCTGGAGCTGCTGAAGCTCCAGGCGATGGTGCACGGCTTCACCAGCGCCATCTGGTGGGCGGTCGGCATCCTGGTGGTCGCCTCGGCGATCGCGGTCACCTTCATCAACACCGGCCGCCCCGACACCGGTTCGCTCTCCGGCTCCGGTGACGGCGAGGGTGCCGAGGACGAGATCCGGGTGCCGGTGATCGCCCACTGACGCCGACCGCCTACGTGGGGGACGCGTAAGCGGGAAGCAGAGCACGCACCGGGCGCGGACCTGTCAGGCTCTCAACGGAGCCAGGGCAGGTCCGCGCCTGCGTCCTTGGGCTGGAGGCCCTCGGCGATCACCCGCATGATCTGCCCGAGCTGTTCGGCCTGTTCGGGGGTGAGCCGGTCGAACATGGCCTGGCGCACGGCCGCCACATGGCCCGGCGCGGTGCGCTCCAGGACCTCGAAGCCCTCGTCGGTGAGCGCCGCGAACTGGCCGCGCTTGTCGGAGGGGCAGTCCTCGCGCCGCACCCAGCCGTTCTTCTCCAGCCGCGCGATCGCGTGCGAGAGCCGGGAACGGGTGATCTTGGCGCCGATGGCCAGCTCGGTCATCCGCAGCCGCCGCCGGGGGGCCTCGGAGAGCTGGATGAGCAGCCCGTAGTAGATGTGCGGCATCCCGGCGTCCCGCTGGAGCTGACGGTCGAGATGGTCTTCCAGGAGCGTCGTGGCGTGGAGGTAGGCACGCCAGGTGCGCTGCTCGTCGTCGCTGAGCCAGCGCGGCTCCTCGGCGGGGGTGGTGGTCATGGGCTCCACTGTACGACCACTCCTTGAAAGTTGAACAAGCCACCATTAATTACGCCAATCACCTGTAAGCCGCCAATCGCCCACAACGGCACGCCCCGGGCGGTTGGTGAGGGGTTTCTGGTGGGGCGGGCGAAAAGGGCGGTGCGGTTCGGCCGGGAGGGGTACCAGGGAACCAGGGCAGTCTGGACATCCTGAGCAACCAGGAGGCGGCGCGGGTCGTCTTCACGGTGGGAGAGAACGGAAACGGGGAGGGCTCTTCCGAGGTGAAGGCAACTGTTTCGGGTGTGACGCCGGTCTCACCTCAGCGGTGGTCGCGGCTGCGGGCCGAACCCCTCGGCACCGGGTCTGACCTGCGCCTCTGTACGTTCCCGCAGCACCCGTGCGGCACTCGGTGGCGGCACAGGGTACTGCATGATCCGGAAATCGATGGTCCGGACGGGAATTCTGTCCGGATTCCAGCCGTTGTTTCCATCGGATGCAGGGCACCCGGAAGGGTGTCGCGACCTACACAGCAAGGGAGCACGCATGGCAACCCGCGCCGTCGCCCGCCGGACCGCAAGCAGCGGATCCGAGTCGGGGAGCAGTGTTCGCGCCGTCAGCGGCGAGATCGCCGACCGCGACCTGGTCGGGATGTACCTCGACGAGATCGCGCGGACGCCGCTGCTCGACGCCGCCAAGGAGGTCGAGCTCTCCCAGACCATCGAGGCAGGGGTGTACGCACGCCAGATCCTCGACGGAGAGGTGGAGAGCAAGGCGGGCGGCGCCTCCCGCGAGGAGCTCGAAGCCCTGGTCGCCGCCGGTGAGCGGGCCAAGGACCTCTTCATCCGCTCCAACCTCCGCCTCGTCGTGGCCGTGGCCCGGCGCTATCCCCGGGCCGGTCTTCCGCTGCTCGACCTGATCCAGGAGGGCAACGCGGGCCTGGTCCGCGCGGTCGAGAAGTTCGACTACGCCAAGGGCTTCAAGTTCTCGACGTACGCGACGTGGTGGATCCGCCAGGCCATCACCCGCTCCATAGCCGACCAGTCCCGCACCATCCGCCTCCCCGTCCACCTGGTGGAGGAGCTGGGCCGCATCCGCCGCGTCCAGCGCGAGTTCAACCGGGAGAACGGCAGGGACCCGGAGGCCGCCGAGGTGGCCGCGGAGCTGGGCTCCACCCCGGAGCGCGTCGCCGACGTCCTGGACTGGGCGCGCGACCCGGTCTCGCTCAACATGGCGGTCGACGACCAGGGCGAGACCCAGTTCGGGGACCTCCTGGAGGACACCTCGGCGATCTCGCCCGAGCAGTCGGTGCTCACGCTGCTGCGCAGCGAGGAGCTCGACGACCTGATCGGCAAGCTCGACCAGCGCACCGCCTCGATCATCAAGATGCGGTACGGGATCGACGACGGCCGCGAGCGCACGCTGACGGAGGTCGGCAAGGAGCACGGCCTGACCCGCGAGCGCATCCGCCAGATCGAGAAGCACGCCCTGCTGGAACTGAAGAAGATGGCACGGGACACGGGCTTCGACGCGGCGGCGTAACGATCCGCCCCGGCCCGCCCCCCAAGACGAGCCCCCGGCGCCCTCCCCCCCTGGTGCCGGGGGCTCCCCCCTGCCCGGGACCGGCCCCCGGGTGCCCGGGGACTACTCGGGCTGCGGCCCCGCCGCCCGGGTCAGCCGGGCCCCCAGATCCGCCAGGTAGTCCGTCAGCGCCCCCGGTGAGGCCACCGCGAACTCGCAGTCCACCAGCGCCAGCCGGATCGCCACCCACTCCAGCGACTCCGTCACCCGCGCCCGCAGCCGGCACCGCGCCCGGCCGAGCGGCACCGGCGCCCCCATCGAGGCGGCGAGCCGCGCCGTCACGAAGTCGGCGGGCGCCTCGAACGTCACGTCCAGGTCCAGCTCCGGCTGCATCCGCGACAGCGACCGGCTCACGAACTCCGCCGCGTCCTGCGCGGGCAGCTCCCGGGGCGCGAACCGCGACCCCGTCGCGAAGGGCGAGGCCACCCGGTCGACCCGGAACGTACGCCAGTCCTCGCGCTCGATGTCGTACGCCACCAGGTACCAGCGCCGTCCCGTCGACACCAGGCGGTACGGCTCGACCTGGCGGCGCGACTCGCTGCCGTCGCCCTTGCGGTAGTCGAAGCGCAGCCGCTCCGTGCCGGTGACGGCCGAGGCCATCACGGTCAGGGTGTGCGGATCGACACTCGCCCCGTCGCCGCGCCACGGCCCGGTCAGCGGCATCGTGGCGGCCTGGAGGGTGGCGACCCGGTGCCGCAGCCGGGACGGCAGCACCTGCTCCAGCTTGGCCAGCGCCCGCACCGACGCCTCCTCCACCCCGTCGACCGCGTGGCCCGCGCCCGCGCGCAGTCCCACCGCGATGGCCACCGCCTCCTCGTCGTCGAGGACCAGCGGCGGCATCGCCTTCCCGGCCACCAGCCGGTACCCGCCATCGGCGCCCAGGGTCGCCTGGACCGGATACCCCAGCTCGCGCAGCCGGTCCACATCGCGGCGGACCGTGCGCCGGGAGACGCCGAGGCGGTCCGCGAGCTCGCCGCCGGGCCACTCGCGGGGCGTCTGGAGCAGGGAGAGGAGCTGGAGCAGCCGAGCCGGGGTGTCCGTCATGAGATCCAGGATGCGGGAAAATTAGGACGCACTCTGACCTACATACGGTCTAACTTCTCTCCCATGACCTCCACCACGCCCACCCCTCCAGAAGCCGCGGCCCCCGGCACAGCGGCCGCCGCGAACGACCGCCGACGGTGGTTCGCCCTGGCCATCGTGATGACCGCGGCCTTCATGGACCTGGTCGACGTCACGATCGTCAACGTAGCGATTCCCTCGATCCAGAAGGACACCGGGGCCACCTTCGCCTCGATCCAGTGGATCACCGCGGGATACGCCCTGGCGTTCGCCGCCGGTCTGATAACCGGCGGCCGCCTCGGTGACATCCACGGCCGCAAGAAGCTCTTCCTCATCGGCATGACCGGCTTCACCATCGCCTCGGCGCTCTGCGGCCTCGCGGCCAACCCCGAGATGCTGGTCGCCTCCCGCATCCTTCAGGGGGCCATGGCCTCGCTGATGGTGCCGCAGGTCCTGTCGATCATTCACGCGACCTTCCCGGCCGAGGAGCGCGGCAAGGTCTTCGGCATGTTCGGCGCGGTCATCGGCCTGGGCGCGGTCTCCGGCCCGATCCTGGGCGCGCTGCTGACCGAGTGGAACCTGTTCGGCCTCGAGTGGCGGCCGATCTTCCTGATCAACCTGCCCGTCGGCGTCGCCGGTCTGGTCCTGGGCGCCAAGTTCATCACCGAGTCCAAGGCACCCAAGGCCCTCAAGCTCGACCTGGTGGGCGTCGCGCTGGTCACCCTCGGCCTGCTGATGCTGCTCTACCCGCTGACCCGCGGCCGCGAGCTGGGCTGGCCGCTGTGGGGACACCTGGCGATGGCCGGCAGCCTCGTCGTCTTCGGCGCGCTCGTGGCGTACGAGCGGGTCAAGGCGCGCAGGGACGGCTCGCCGCTGGTGGAGCTCTCGCTGTTCCGGGTGAAGAGCTTCGCGGCGGGCATCGCGGTGCAGATGACGTTCGGCATCGCGATGGGCATCTTCTTCCTGGTCTGGACGCTGTACATGCAGTTGGGGCTGGGCTGGAGCGCGCTGCGGGCCGGTCTGACCGGTATCCCGTTCTCCATCGCCATGTCGGCCGCGGCGGGCATGTCCGTCCAGTCGCTGGTGCCCCGGTTCGGCCGCAAGGTGCTCCAGGCGGGCGCCCTGGTGACCGCCCTCGGCCTGCTCATCTACATCTGGGAGGCGCGCCACTTCGGCATGGACATCGAGTCCTGGCAGATGGCGCTGCCGCTGGTGGTCCTCGGCATCGGCATGGGCCTGATCGTCGCCCCGCTCACCGACGCGGTCCTCTCCGAGGTCCCGCAGGAGCACGCGGGCTCCGCCTCCGGCCTGATCAACACCGTGCAGCAGATGGGCAACGCGCTGGGCCTCGGCCTGGTCTCCGTGGTCTTCTTCGGCGCGATCGACGACGACCTCCCGTTCGCCGAGATCGGCCCGGCCTTCTCGGACGCCTTCCAGCGCTCGCTGTGGGTCGTGTCGGGCGTCTGCGCGCTGATCTTCGTCGGGATGTTCCTGCTGCCGGCCCGGCCCAAGCAGCACCTGGAGGGCGGCGCGGACGCGACGCCGTCCGACGGCGTCGCCAAGGAACCGGCGCTGACGCCGTGACGCGGTGGGCGAACCGGTAGGCGGACGACGGCGCCGGGCCGGGTGGAGAGACCTCCACCCGGCCCGGCGCCGTCGTTTCCCAGGGCCCCGCAGAAGACCCGCGTCCTGCGCCGGCCCCTCAGGAGACCCGCGCCCGCCGCTCCACCGCCGCCCGCGCCGAGTCCTGTGCCGCGTACACCTCGCACATGTGGCGGCCGTCCGGGGTCGCCGTGTGCTCGACCTCCCACAGGCTCAGCTCGCCGCCGTCACGGAGCAGGAACGCGTGCTCGTACAGGATGGCGCCGCCGCGCCCGGCCGCACCGCCGTGGCCGCCGAGGGCCCGGGTGATGCGGTGGGCGACGGCGCCGCGCAGTAAGCGGGCCACGCTCTCACCGGGCCGGTCCGGGTTCTCGGCGCGGCGCAGCAGCCGCCGCGCGTGGTCGGCCGAGCCGTCCGCCTCGTATGTTCGGTGCGCCCCGGCGCGCTCCACCGGCGCCAGCCCGCTCAGGACCTCGATGCCGGTGAGGCCCGGGTCCAGACCGTCGTCCGCGGCCCCCGGCGCCAGGTCCGGCCGGATCCGCCGGCACAGCCGGGCCGCGGCGAGCACGGCGCTCTCCTCGTCCGCGTACACCTCGTTGCCCCGGCCGTGCACGACCTCCCAGAGGGTGACCGTGGTGCCGTCGAGGAGGAGATAGGTGTGGCGGTAGGTCTCGCGGCTGAGCCGGGGGCGGCCTGGGCCGCCCGAGGCGTGCAGCGACGAATGCAGCGAAGTGGTGTGCGCGAGGGCCGAGTCGAGGCTCTCCACCAGCTCGTCCGGAAGGTCGAACGAGTTCAGCGCGCGGCCGAGCAGGCCGGCGAGGTGGTCCTCGGCCGTCTCGTACTCGCACTCGTTGGGCACCAAGGCGTCTCCCCGCCGTAGCTGTTCGTCACGTAGAGGGTGCTCAACGTAGCCCTTGCGCGCGCTTCGCGCAGCGGGCATGGCCGAAACATTCTCATCGGCTTGGAACGGCCGGGTGCGGCGGGGGAGTCGGCCCGGGGGCGGGGCCCCGGGCCGTGCTGGGCGGGTCGTCAGACGGCGCTGCCCGCCTGCCATTCGGCCCACGCCATGTTCCAGCCGTTCAGGCCGTTGTCGGGGGCGATCGTCTTGTCGGGCGAGCCCTTCACGGTCACCACGTCACCGATCAGCGAGTGGTCGAAGAACCACTTGGCGGGGGTGTCGCCCCGGGCGCCCCGGACGTCCTTCAGCCCCACGCACCCGTGGCTGGTTCCCGAGTTGCCGAACGGGTCGCCCTTGTACCAGTAGTTGCCGTGCAGGAAGGTCCCCGAGGTGGACAGGCGCATCGCGTGCGGTACGTCCTTGATGTCGTACTCGCCGCCGAAGTTGACCGTGGCGCCGTTCATCCGGGTCTCGGTGAACTTCTCGGAGATCACCATCTGCCCGTTGTACGTGCTGTGTTCGGCGCTGCCGGTCGAGACGGGCAGGGTCTTGACGGTCCTGCCGTCCTGCCGCACGGTCATCTGCTGCGTCTTGGCGTCGACCGTGGAGACCTGGTTGCGGCCGATGGTGAAGGTGACGGTCTTGGACTGCACGCCGGAGATGTCCCGGCCGCCCTGGACCCCGTCCAGGTCGATCTTCATCGTCACCTTGGACCCGGCCTTCCAGTACTCCTGCGGCCGGAAGTCCAGGCGCTGGCCGCCGAACCAGTGGCCGACCACCTGCTGGCCGCTGCTGGAGCTGACCGTGATGTGGGACTGGACGGCCTTCTTGTCGGTGATCGCCTTGTCGAAGGTGAACGAGACCGGCATGCCGACGCCCACGGTCGCGCCGTTGTCCGGGGTGTAGGTGCCGATGAAGCTGTTCTTCGAGGAGACCGTGGTGAAGGCGGAGTTCTCGGTCGCGGGCCGCCCCTTGTCGTCCCTGCCGGTCGCCATGATCTTGTACGGCGTGCCGCGCTCCACCTTCGCGGTGGGCTTCCAGGACAGCCCGTCGGCGGCGAGCGCCCCGGCCACGGCCTTGCCGGTCTGCGCCTCGACCATGGTGACCCGGGTGAGCCTGCCGCCCTGGGCGGTGACGGCGGTGCTGTTGACGCTCGCGTTGGTGGAGCCGTCCTTCGCCGAGATCGTGATCTTCAGCGTGGAGACGTCCTGGGCGGGGGCCGAGTCGCCGCCCCTGCCCTTGCCGTCGCCCTTGTCGGAGCCGGACGCGTTGCCGCCGCAGGCGGTCAGGGTCAGGGCGCCGAGCAGCAGGGCCGACGCGGCGGTGAACGCCCGGCGCCGGGCGCGCGGTTGCTGCGAGGTGCGGGGCTGCGGCCGCGCGGCGGTGTCGGGCGAGATCACGTGGTGGCTCCATCTGTGCGTACGTCACTCAGTACGTGCACAGAGCACTCACACGGCCGTTACGGTTGCGGGGACGCTCTGTGACTCACGCCACAGGGGGGTGTGGTGGGCGCGCCACGGGCCGGCTCAACTCCCGTACAGGTCCCGGTACGAGGGGAACGTCCCGCCGGCGCCGTCCACCCCCTCGGCGGCGAGCACGGCCTTGGTGATCGCGCGGGCCACCACGTCCGCGCCCGCCGCCAGCACCGCGTTGAGATCGGCGGGCGACAGCGACGCGCCGGTGGCGGTGGCGGCGGCGGTGCCGGTGGCGAGGGCGAAGACGGTGTCCCCGTCGTGCATCAGATGCACCGGGCGGATCGCCCGCGCCAGCCCGTCGTGCGAGGTGCCCGCCAGCTTCTGCGCCTGCGGCCGGGTGAGCGGCGCGTCGGTGGCGACCACCGCGAGCGTGGTGTTCAGGGGCGGCAGCCCGGAGGTGGCACGGGCCCGGCCGAGCCGCTCCAAGGCCGCCTCGTGGACGGCCGGTTCGGGGTACGCCACGCGCCCCGGCACCCCGTACAGCGCCCCCGTCGCGGGGTCGAACACCGAGCCCACGCAGTTGACGACGGCCAGCGCCCCGACGGTGGCGCCGCAGGGCAGGGTGAGGCTCGCGGTGCCGACCCCGCCCCTGAGGCCGCCCGCTACGGCCCCGGTCCCGGCGCCGACGCCGCCCTGGGCGACCTCGGTGCCCGCCGCCTCGCAGGCGGCCCGGCCGGTGGCCGCGTCCGGACGGGCGCGCCAGTCGCCGCCGCGCCCGAGGTCGAAGACGCAGGCGGCCGGGACGACCGGCACGACCTGGTGCGGCTCGGGCCCCACCCGGACCCCGCGCCCCCGCTCCTCCAGCCAGGCCATCACACCGCCCGCGGCGTCCAGTCCGTACGCGCTGCCGCCCGTCAGCACCACGGCGTCGATCCGCTCGACGACGTTGCGCGGGTCGAGGGCGTCGGTCTCCCGGGTGCCGGGCCCGCCGCCGCGCACATCGACGCCCGCGACCGCGCCGGGGGCCGGGGCGAGGACGACGGTGGTCCCGCTCAGGGCGCGCTCGCCGGGGACACGGGCGTGCCCGACGAGGAAGCCGGGCACATCCGTGAGGGAGTCGGCCCTGGCGGGCTTCGCGGTGTCAGCCATGACCGTCGACCCTATGGCCCTCTCCCTCCCCGTCGCGACCGGTCAGCGCCACACCCGCCGCCACGGTGGCGGCGGCCACCAGACCGGCGGCCAGGACGGCGCCGTGCCCGGCGAACGTGCAGGCCAGGGTCGCCACCGCCGAGACGGGCAGGACCAGCTGCTGGGCGAGGGTGCGCTTGAAGTGGCGCGAGTGCAGCGCCCAGACGGTGAGCATGAACAGGGCGGCGGGCACGGTGACGGCCGCCGAGGCCGCCGCCGTGGAGATGTGCGCCTTGCCGACGGCCTGCTCGACCGCCACCTCCATCCCGGCCCCGATGGCGGCGGCCGAGCCGAGGATGACGAAGTGCCCGTACCCCCAGGTGAACGCCTGGCGGTTGGAGGTGAGATGGCCCGCGATCGGTACGGCGAAGTAGATCCACCAGGCCGCGAAGACGATCAGCAGCCCACCGCCCGCGAGCGGCAGCAGCTCGCCCAGCGCCTCGTGCTCGTCGAGCGCCTCCTGTACGGCGACGGTGGCGGCGGCGACCGTCTCGCCCAGCACGATCAGGGTGAACAGGCCGTACCGCTCGGCGATGTGGTGCGGATGCCAGGTGCTCTGCGCGTCCCGCTCGGCGATCATGGGGACGGCGATCTCGGCGAGGGCCAGCACCACGAACAACCAGGAGCGGGCGGTGCCGGCCGGCACGAAGAGCAGCCCGACCCAGCCGAGCTGGCACACGACGAGCCCCGCGGCGTACCGCAGCGCCATCCGCCGCTCGCCCGCGTCCGCCGCGTTGTGCGCCGCCCGCAGCCACTGGCTGGTCAGGGCGAGCCGCATCACGATGTAGCCGATGACGCAGACGGTGAAGTCGCGGTGGTCGAAGGCGCGCGGCACCCCGGCGGCCAGGACGAGGACGCCGGTGATCTGGACGAGCGTGACGACCCGGTAGAGCGCGTCGTCGCTGTCGTACGCCGAGGCGAACCAGGTGAAGTTCATCCAGGCCCACCAGATGGCGAAGAAGACGGCGGTGTAGCCGGCCAGCCCGGCGCCGAGATGGCCCTCGGCGAGCGAGTGGACGAGCCGCGCGCCGGCCTGCGCGACGGCGACGACGAAACAGAGGTCGAAGAAGAGTTCCAGGGGAGTGGCCGCGCGGTGTTCCTCGTGGCGGCTGCGTGCGGTCATGCGGGGCATGCCCCAAGGAGATCAGACGCGGAGGTGGCGAGGGGGGCAACGGGGGCGCCCGGGCGGGTTGCCCGGGGGCCGCGGCGGCGGTCGCCGGGGCTCCGGCGCGGGTTGCCCGGGGCCCGGCGCCGAGCGCTCGACGCCGGGCCGTCCGGGCTGCGGGCAGACGGGCGCGGTCCGTCCCGGGCGGGAGTGGGGGCAGCGGCCCGGCCCGCCCGAGGGGCCTGGCGCCGAGCCCGTCCCCTGCGGGCAGAGCGGACCGGCAGGGTCCGTTCCCGGCCGGAAGGGGGCAGCGGCCTGCCCCCGCCGGGGCCCGGCTGGGCCCGTTTCGGGCTGGGCGCAGACTCGCGCGTCCGGTCCCGGCCGGACCAGGAGTGCGGTGGCCCCGTCCGGCCCTGACTGCCATCTGACTGAAGGGTTCACCCCGCCGCCCGTCAAATCGGGTGATAAGGGTCAGGCGCGCCTACGGTGGCCGGGTGACCGAGCCTCCCGCAGCGAACCGACCCGCAGCGAAGCGCCGCGCAGCGAACCGACCCGCAGCGAAGCCTCCCGTAGCGAAGCCTCCCGCGGCGAAGCCTCCCACCGGCAAGCCGGCCGTCGCGCTGCGTGCGACCGCCGCCGGTACCGCCCTCTCCCTCCTGCTGATCCTCGCCATCGTCTTCGGCAGCCGCCGCCTGAAGGACTTCGACTCCGCCCTCCTTCCCTACGCCTGCGCCACCGTCTTCCTCGCCTTCGGCGTCGCCTACCGCTACACCGTGTGGGTCTCCTCCCCGGCCGCCCGCCGCCTTCTCACCCAGGGGTGGCGCAGCCTGTTCTCCATCGCCAACTTCCGCCGGGCGCCCACCGCGCTGCCCAGGATGGCCGCCACCTACCTCGGCCTCCAGAAGTTCCTCGGCGCTCGCTCGCACGCCCGCTGGGCCGCCCACCAGCTGATCTTCTGGGGCTGTCTGCTGGCCGCCGCGATCACCTTCCCCCTCACCTGGGGCTGGTTCACCTTCACCTCCTCCACCGGCGCCGGACCCGGCTACGAGATGAGGATCTGGGGCCTGAAGATCCTCGGCTTCGACTCCCTCGACCTCCTCGGCCGGCTGATGTTCCACGGTCTGGACATCGCCGCCCTCCTGGTCATCCCCGGTGCCTCGTACTTCCTGTGGCGCCGGATGAAGGACCGCGGCGCGATCACCGGCCAGCGCTTCGCCTACGACCTGGTCCCGCTGCTCCTGCTGATCGTCATCTCCGTGACCGGCCTCCTCCTCACCTTCTCGTCGCTCTTCCTGCGCGGCGGCGGCTACGAGTTCCTGGCCGTGCTGCACATGGTGTCGGTGGTGTTCACCCTCATCTACATCCCGTTCGGGAAGTTCTTCCACATCGTCCAGCGGCCCGCCGCCGTGGGGATGCAGCTCTTCAAGTACACCGCCCGCCAGGACGAGCGGGTCTTCCCGTGCCGCCGCTGCGGCGAGCCCGTCGACACCGCCCCCTATGTCGAGAACCTGCGCGGGACCATGCGCGACCTGGAGCTCGGCTTCGACGCCTGGGCCGAGTACTGCCCGCGCTGCAAGCGGGTGCTGCGCGGCTCCGCCTATCTCGCGCACGTCAAGAAGGGCTACAAGTGAACCGGCTCCCGCTGGACCCCTCCCTCGCCCCGCCCGGCACCCGCACCTTCCGGGACGCGGGCGGGATCCCGGCCGACCGGTGGCGCGCCGACAAGGACGGCGAGACCCTCGTGCCCACCCACTGCTGCTTCTGCGGGGTGCAGTGCGGGATGTATCTCCGCGTCGACCGCGGCGGCAAGGTCTTCGGCGTCGAGCCCCGCAACCACGACATCAACCGGATGCGCCTGTGCCCGAAGGGCATCAACGCGTACCAGCAGATCAACCACCCCGACCGGCTCACCGCGCCGCTGCTGCGCCGCTCCCGCGACGAGCCGTTCCGCGAGGCGTCGTGGGAGGAGGCCCTGGACTTCACGGTCGCGGAGATCCGCCGTATCCAGGCCGCCCACGGCAACGATGCCCTCGGTCTGCTGGGCGGGGCCAGCCTCTTCTCCGAGAAGACGTATCTCGTCGGCAAGTTCGCCCGCGTCGCGCTGAAGACACGGCACGTCGACTACAACGGGCGGCTGTGCATGGTCTCCGCGGCCGGCGCCAACAAGCTCGCCTTCGGCATCGACCGGGCCGCCAACCCCTTCTCCGACATCCTCCTCACCGACTGCCTGCTCATCGCCGGTTCCAACGTGGGCGAGTGCTTCCCCGTCATGACGCAGTACGTGTGGGGCGCACGCGACCGGGGCGCCACGCTGATCGTGATCGACCCCCGCGAGACGGCGGTCGCCCGCACCGCCGACATCCACGTGGCCCTCAAGCCCGGCACCGACTCGGCGTTCTTCACCTCGCTCCTGCACGTCGTGGTCGAGGAGGGGCTCGTCGACGAGACCTACCTCGCCGCCCACGCGACGGGCTGGGAGGAGGTCCGGGCCAAGGCGGCCGAGTATCCGCCCGAGCGGGCCGCGGAGATCTGCGGGGTCCCGGCCGCCCAGATCGTCGAGGTGGCCCGTGTCTTCGCCCGCGCCCCCAGGGCCATGGCCTGGCACGCCCGGGGCATCGAGCACCACTCGCAGGGCGTCGAGAACTGCCTCTCCGTGATCAACCTCTGCGTGGCCACCGGCAACCTCGGCAGGCCCGGCGCGGGCTACGGCACCATCACCGGCCAGGGCAACGGCCAGGGCGGCCGCGAGCACGGCCAGAAGGCCGACCTGCTGCCGGGCGGGCGCTCCATCATGAACGCCGAGCACCGGCGGCAGATCTGTGAGATCTGGGGCATCGAGGAGTCCGAACTCCCGCCCGCCGGAACCTCCATGATGGAGATGGTCCATCAGATGCGCCGCCAGGAGATCCGCGGCCTGATCGGCATCTGCAACAACCCCTTCGTCTCGCTCCCGAACTACAGGACGGTCAGGGAGGGCTACGACGCCCTCGAGTTCCACGCCCAATTCGACTTCTTCCTCTCCGAGACCGCGGCCGAGGCGCATGTGGTCTTCCCCGTCACCACCTGGGCCGAGGACGAGGGCGTGATGGCCAACGCCGAGGCCCGGGTGGTCAAGCACAACAAGGCCCAGGAGCCACCCGCCGGAGTCCGCACCGACACCTGGGTGATCTGCCAGCTGGCCCAACGCCTGGGCGCGGGCGACAAGTTCGCCTTCGCCGGTTCGCGCGAGGTCTTCGACGAGCTCCGCGTCGCCTCCGCCGGGACGGTCAACGACTACTACGGCATCACCTACGAGCGCCTGGAGGAGACCGGCGGGATCGTCTGGCCCTGCCCCTCCACCGACCACCCCGGCACCCCGCGCCTGTTCGAGGACGGGCGGACCTCACACCCCGACGGCAAGATCCATATGCAGGTCGTCGAATGGCATCCGCCGATGGACCCGTACGACGACGAGCACCCCCTCTCCCTCACCACCGGCCGGACCGTGGCGCACTTCCTCTCCGGCAATCAGACCCGACGGCTCGGCGCGCTCGTCGAACAGACCCCGCGCCCCTGGGTGGAGGTGCACCCCTCCCACGGCTTCCGCAACGGCGACCCGGTGCGCGTGGTCACCCGGCGCGGCAGCGAGGTCTTCCCCGCCCTGGTCACCGAGGCGATCCGCCCGGACACCGTCTTCATCCCGTACCACTGGCCGGCTCCCACGGCCGCCAATGTGCTCACCATCGACGCTCTCGACCCCCGTTCCAAGATTCCCGAGTACAAGGTCTGCGCCTGCCGCATCGAGCCCGGCGACCGGATCGCCGAGGTCCCCGCGCCGCCGACCGCCCCCGGCCAGGTGGCCCGTCCGGCGGCCCAGGCCTCCCGGACCGACCCCCGGCCGCCCACGTCCCCGCAGGGGCGCGGCACCGCCGAGAGGAGCTGACGCCCGCCATGATGGGCAGAACGATCTTCATCGACCCGGGCCGGTGCATCGGCTGTCAGGCCTGTGTCTCCGCCTGCCGTGAGTGCGACTCGCACCGGGGCACATCCATGATCCATCTCGACTACCCCGACGAGGGGCACTCGGTCGCCTCCCTTCCCACGGTCTGCATGCACTGTGAGGACCCGGTGGCCCCCTGTGCCGAGGTGTGTCCCGCCGACGCGATCCTGGTGACCGCCGACGGGGTGGTGCAGCAGGCCGACACGACCCGCTGCATCGGCTGCGCCAACTGCGTCAACGCCTGCCCCTTCGGCGTACCGAAGATCGACCTCCAGGCGAAGCTCCAGATGAAGTGCAACCTCTGCTACGACCGCACCGCCTACGGCCTCGCCCCCATGTGCGCGACGGTCTGCCCCACCGGCGCCCTCTTCTACGGAACGGTCGAAGAGCTCCGCGCCGAACGCCCCGGTGTGCAGGTCGCCGACTCCTTCACGTTCGGCGATGTCGTCGTCTCCACCGGCGTGGCGATGGTCGTCCCGGCCGACAGGGTCCAGTGGCCGGTCCCCGGCGGCCTTCCGGTCGTCGAGGTGAACGGAAGGACGGTCCGATGAGCACGACCGGCCAGCCCCCGCCCTCCGGCGCCCCGGACGCCGGGCCCGGTACACCGGGCGAGGGCGGCGGCCCGGGCACCTCTTACGCGGCTGGTCAGGGGTCCGCGGCCGCCCCCTGGCCCGACCCCGCCCAGGAGGCGTTGCGCGACCGTGTCGCCGCCGACTCGCTCACCTCCCGCCGCGACTATCTGCGGATCGTCACCACCGTCTCCGGCGGGCTCGCCGTCGGCGCGGTCGCCGTCGCCGGGGGCGTGCTCCACCGGCACGGCGACGGTACGGACGCCCCCGAGGCCAAACGCGTCGCCGACCGGCTCGGTCCCGGCGAGTCCATCGCCTTCCGCTTCCCCGGCGAGGACGACCGGGCGGTCGGCGTACGGCTCAGGGACGGCACCCTCGTCGGCTACTCCGCCGTCTGTACGCACCTGGCCTGCGCGGTGCTGTGGCGCGAGGACCGGGGCGACGAGGGCGAGCTGTACTGCCCCTGCCACGAGGGCGCCTTCGACGCCCGCACCGGTGAGGTCACCGCCGGACCACCGCCCCGCCCCCTGCCGAAGGTGCTCCTCGTGGAGGAGATCGACGGCAGCGTCTGGGCGGTGGCCACCACCCGCTCCGGCGAGAGCTTCAAGGCGGCCATGTGCCGGCAGTTCGCGGAGAAGCGCCCGGACATGGCGGCCCGGATCGGCTGTCCGGGAGCGCGGTCCGAGCCCGAGAGGAGCGAGCGGACATGAGCGTCCACCCCGGCCCGGGCCCCGGCGGGAGCGGCGACGCAGCCGTGCCCGCGCCGCCGCCGTACACACCCGGCAGCGCCCAGCCGCGCCTCAACCGCCCCGTACGCGACCGGTACCCCCAGATCCGTGCCACCAGCGGATACGGCGATCCCCGGACCCGCCGCACCGGCCCGGGCCCCGGCGCGGGCACCGAGCAGGAGCCCGAGCGGTCCTCCAAGCTCACGGCCCGGCTCGTCCTCGCGATCACCGTGGTCGTCGGCCAGCTATGGGGGCTGACGGTGATCGTTAATGAGTGGATGAAGGGCGACACCGCGACCGCCTGGTGGGGCACGGGGTTCCTGGGCCTGTCGTTCCTCGTCGTCCTCGGACTCTGGCTGCTCGACCCCAAGGACCGGTGAAGGGGAAGGGGGAGAGCGTCGTTGCCCGTAGCTGTAGCTGTAGCTGTAGCTGTAGCTGTAGCTGTAGCTGTAGCCGTAGCGGTGACGTCTGCCACCCGGTCGCCCACGGCTTCGTCCGCCGTCTCGCCGTACCCTGGAGCTATGAGTACCGCCCCCGCCCCCGGACTGCGCGATGCGAAGCCGGCGTCCGACCCGAAGCCGAGGCCCGCGCTGGTCTTCGACGATCCGCTGGACCAGCAGTCCGCGGACGACACGGACCGCGGGTGGGGTGAGCGGGCCCCCTCGACCGGCAGCGCGGCCGACCTTGCGCGCTTCCTCGACGAGAAGCCGCCCCACCACATCTGAGCCCGGTTCCGCCGTCCCGACCGGCGGTGGTGCGCTATGGGGCGCTGTGCCCCGTGCCGCGCTGGGAGACCAGGGCGTCGCGGATCTCCTTCAGCACCTCCAGCTCGCTGATCTCCAGCGTCTCCTGGACGCCTACCTTCGCCTTGTCCCGCTGAGCGCGCTTGGCCAGGACCTTGGCCATCGGCAGGACCATCAGGAAGTACACGACGGCCGCCGTGATGAGGAAGCTCAGCACCGCGCTGAGGACCAGACCCCACATGATCGGGATGCCGGAGACCGCCTCGCCCGTCTTCTGGTCGAACCGGCAGGGGCCCTTCAGGCACGAGCTGTAGCTGTTCAGGTCCTTCGTTCCGAACGCGCCGACCAGCGGGTTGATGACGCCCTTCACGACCGAGTTGACGATGGTGGTGAACGCGGCGCCGATGACCACAGCGACGGCCAGGTCGATCACATTGCCGCGCATCAGGAAGGCCCGGAAGCCCGCCATGATGCCGCCGCTCTTCTTCTCCTCGGTCACGAATGAGCCTCTCTTCGCAGGTGCGGGGGGTGGAGCAAACTGTTCCGCAACCTACGTCAGCGCATGACCGCGCTGTCCAATCCGCGTACGCAAACAGGCGACTTGACAGGATGTCCGTGCGATTCAGCACCAGGTCACCACCAGTCGGGACGTCGCGCCGGCGCCCGCGAGCGCGGTCGCGGTGGCGCGGGGGACGGAGAGGACCACCAGGGCCCCCTCGTCGGACGAGGACGGACCGCGCGGCCGGGGCACCTCGGTCACCCGCGCCCCCGAGGCCACCAGACGCGCCGCACCGGACCCGCCCGTACCGCCGGATCCGCCCGTACCGCGCGATGAGGAGTCGGGCGCCGCGATCACATCGACCCGGTCGCCGGGCCTCAGCAGCCGTACGGTCTCCGCGTCCGCGATCCGCACCGGCGCCGACACCACGTCAACGGCCTTGGCGGCGCGGCGGGATGGCGCACCGGCCGGCGGGGCGGCCGTGCTCGCCGCCGCGACGGCGCCGGGAGCCGGGTGGCCCGTATCCCCGGGCCCCGGGGCCCGCGCCCCCACCGCCGCCAGCGCCGCCGCGGCCACCGCGAGCCCGGCCGCCATAGCCCGCCGCCGGCGCCGCACCGCACGCCGCAGCCGGTGCCGGCTCCCGCGCACCCGCAGCGGCGGGAAGACGGGCACACCGGCCGGTTCGGGAGCCGGGGAAGGCAGGGGAGCGGGGGCGGGAGAGGGCGCGGGTGCGGGGGAGGAGGGCAGGGGGGAGGGCCAGGACATGGCGGGTCACCACCGATCGTGAGGAACGGGAGCCGCAGCGGGTGCTGCTCGAACGCTCCTCACGATCCCCCGGCCCGCCAACTTCCCGCCCAGCCCTGTGGATTACTCCCGGGTTGTGGACAACTCCGTCACCCGCTGGGGTGGATGGGATGACAGATCGACACACCCCCTACGGCAGCCGGATCCCCGTCTCCAGCCCGTCCAGTGCCCGCGCGCACAGGCAGCCCCGCTCGCCCGACGGCAGGCCCGCCACCGCGTCGAACAGCACCGAGCGGAGGCGGTCCACATTGGCCGCGAAGACCCGCAGCACCTCCTCGTGGGAGACGCCCTCGCCGGTTTCCGCGCCCGCGTCCAGGTCGGTGACCAGGGTCATCGTCGTGTAGCAGAGCCCCAGTTCGCGGGCGAGCACCGCCTCGGGGTGGCCGGTCATCCCCACCACCGACCAGCCCATCGCCGCATGCCACCGCGACTCCGCGCGCGTGGAGAAGCGCGGGCCCTCTATGACGACCAGCGTGCCCCCGTCCACCGGTTCCCAGTTCCGCCCGCGCGCGGCCGCGAGCGCGACCTTGCGGCCTTCGGGGCAGTACGGGTCGGCCAGCGCCACGTGCACCACGTTCGGGACCGAGCCGTCGGGCAGCGGGTATCCGTCGTAGTACGTCTGGACGCGTGACTTCGTCCGGTCCACCAGCTGGTCCGGCACGAGCAGCGTGGCCGGACCGTACTCGGGCCGCAGGCCGCCCACCGCGCACGGGCCGAGCACCTGGCGCACGCCCACCGAGCGCAGGGCCCACAGGTTGGCGCGGTAGTTGATGCGGTGCGGCGGAAGGTGGTGGCCGCGGCCGTGCCGGGGCAGGAAGGCGACCCGGCGCCCGGCGATCTCCCCCAGGAACAGGGAGTCACTGGGACTTCCGTACGGAGTGTCGACCTGGACCTCGGTCACGTCCTCCAGGAAGGAGTAGAAGCCCGAGCCCCCGATGACGCCGATCTCCGCGCGTTCGGCGTTCCCCGCGCTCTGTGTGATCTCTGCGTTAGCCATGGGCAGCACCCTAGGGCGTGCCCTTCACGTCGCGCCCGGGTCGCTGGGGCCGTGCGCCGGGGCCGGTGCGCGGGAAAGGCACGCCCGTCCGGGCCCCGCCGCGGCCGGTGGCGTGGCTCGGGCATTCGGGCATGCCGAAGACCCCGCCGTCGGGGACGGCGGGGTCCGAAGGTTTCCGGGGCTCGTGCGGCCGGTCAGGCGGCCGACGACGAGCTGGTGGAGCTCGACGAGGAAGACGCCGACGACGCCGAGGACGACGCGGCCGGCTTCGTCTCCGAGCCCGACGACGTCGACGGCTTGGCGGCCGAGGACGCGGGCGAGCTGCTCGACGAGGCACCGCGGCTGTCGTTGCGGTAGAAGCCGGAGCCCTTGAAGACGATACCGACGGCCGAGAAGACCTTCTTGAGGCGGCCGTCGCAGTTCGGGCAGACGGTCAGGGCGTCGTCGGTGAACTTCTGCACCGCCTCGAGGCCTTCGCCGCACTCGGTGCACTGGTACTGGTAGGTCGGCACTTGTCTTCCTCCTGGCACTCTCACTCGATGAGTGCTAACGACGGTCCATAGTGACGTATTCCGCTGGATCAGTCCACCGTGACGGGGACTCGGTGACCCACGCCACTACGCGCGACGGTGCGTCCCGAGGAGCGCGGAGCCAGTCGGGAGCGCAGGGAGACCAGCGTGACCAGGGCCAGCGCGGTGCCCGCCAGGGGCACCAGGAAGCCCGCGCTGGAGCCGTGGGCGTCCGCCAGCCGGCCGGCCACGGTGACCGCGCCGGCCTGGCCCAGCGCCACCGCGCCGGTCAGCCAGGTGAAGGCCTCGGTCCGGGCGGAGGAGGGGACCAGCGACTCGACCAGGGTGTAGCCGGTGATCAGGGCCGGGGCGATGAAGAGTCCGACGATCAGGCCGAGGCCGCCGAGCAGCACCGCGGAGTGCATGGCCCACAGGCCCGAGGCGGCCAGGGTCAGACCGGTGTAGCCCGCGATCAGCCGGGTCCGGGGAGCGGACTTCCAGGCGATGGCGCCGCACGCGATGCCCGCCAGCATGTTGCCCGCGGCGAAGACCCCGTACAGCAGGCCGTTGGCGCCGGGGTTGCCGATCTCCTCGGAGAAGGCGGTCAGCGAGACCTGCATCCCGCCGAAGACGGCGCCGATGCCGAGGAAGGAGACCGCGAGGACGCGCACACCGGGGATGGAGAGCGCGGAGACGTGCTCCACGCGCGCGTTGTCGTCGCCGGCGCGGCTGGGCTGCGGCTGGGTGCGGTGCTGGGCGGCGAAGAGCAGGCCGCCGACCAGGGTCAGCGCGGCCTCGGTGATGAGGCCGGCCGCCGGGTGGACGCCGGTGCACAGCGCGGTCGCGAGCACCGGGCCGATGACGAAGGTGAACTCGTCGGTCACCGACTCGAAGGCGGCGGCCGTGGACATCAGGGGCGAGCCGTCGAGCTTGGCCGCCCAGCGGGCCCGGACCATCGGTCCGACCTGCGGCACCGAGGCGCCGGTGGGGACGGCCGCCAGGAACAGCGCCCACAGGGGGGCGCCGGCCAGCGCCAGCGTGATCAGTACGGAGCCGGAGGCGGCGTGCACGAGGACGCCGGGGAGCAGCACCGCGCGCTGGCCGAGGCGGTCGGCGAGCTTGCCGCTCTGGGGGGCGAACAGGGCCATGGAGACGCCGGTGACGGCGGCCACGGCACCGGCGCTGCTGTACGAGCCGGTGGTGTGCTGCACAAGAAGCACGATGCTGATGGTGAGCATCGCGAAGGGCTGCCGGGCGGCGAAGCCGGGCAGGAGGAACGTCAGTGCGCCGGGAGTGCGCAGGAGCTGCCCGTAGCCCGGGCGACGCTCGGAAGCGACCGTGGATGCCACGGCCCTTGCCTTTCTGCCGCCTGGTAGCGCGCCCCTCGTACCGGGTGGGTACGGGCGCCGCCGAGAGCTGTCCTCTTGCGCGGAACTGCGGTAGATGCCGGGGCTCACCCGGGGGGAGCCTCCGACCGCCATACGGTCGCGCCAGCTCTGCGTCAGGCAGAGTTGGTCGATCAGTGGTGTGCCTTCATGGTACAGGGGGATTCGGTTCCGCGCCTGTGAAAGCGCGCGGATGATCGAGATCACACCTCTGATTTAACCGGACCTTCGTCCGCTTGTTCCCTTGGTGGCCCGGCCGGGGTGCGAGCCGGGCCCGCCCGTGCCCAGCCAGCCGGCCAGCTTGCCGCCCTGGCCGACCGCCCGCAGCCGCGCCTCGGCCGCGTCGCGCACCGGGTCCGTCGCGACCACCAGGAGCTCGTCGCCGCGCCGCAGGACGGTCGTCGGCCCCGGTACGAAGCTCTTGCCGTCCCGTACGACCAGGGTGACCGCGGCGCCGGGGGGCAGGCGCAGCTCGTGCACCTCGACGCCGTGCATCCGCGACTCGGGCGGGATCGCCACCGACAGCAGATGGCCGCGCAGCCGCTCCAGGGGCGCCGACTCGATGCCGAGGTCGGAGGCGGCCTCCACGTCCGAGATCCGCAGCTTCCTGGCGAGCCAGGGCAGCGTGGGGCCCTGGACGAGGGTGTAGACGACGACCAGGACGAAGACGATGTTGAAGACCCGCTCGCTGCCGTCGATCCCGGAGACCATGGGGATGGTGGCCAGGATGATGGGCACGGCGCCGCGCAGCCCGGCCCAGGACATCAGGGCCTTCTCCTGCCACGGCATCCGGAAGGGCGCCACGCTGATCAGCACCGCCAGTGGCCGGGCCACCATCGTCAGGGCCAGGCCGATGAGCACGGCGGGCCAGAAGTCGTCGGGCAGCTCGTGCGGGGTGACGAGCAGGCCGAGCAGCACGAACATGCCGATCTGGGCGATCCAGCCGAGCCCGTCGGCGAAGCCGCGGGTGGCGGGCCAGTGCGGCAGCTTGGCGTTGCCGAGGACCATCGCGGCCAGATAGACGGCGAGGAAGCCGGAGCCGTGGGCCATGGCGCCCGCCGCGTACGCGGTGACGGCGATCGCCATCACGGCGATCGGGTAGAGGCCGGAGGCGGGCAGTGCCACGTGCCGCAGCCCCCAGGAGCCGAGCCAGCCGACCGCGAGGCCGATCCCGGCGCCGATGGCCAGCTCAAGGGCGATCTTGCCGAGCAGGGCGTACCAGGACTCCACGGGGCCCGGGGTGGAGAAGGCGACGACCAGGATGACGACCGGGGCGTCGTTGAAGCCCGACTCGGCCTCCAGGACGCCGGTGATCCGGGACGGCAGGGGGACCTTGCGCAGGACGGAGAAGACGGCCGCGGCGTCCGTCGAGGACACCACCGCGCCGATGATCAGTGACTGCCGCCATTCGAGCCCGACCAGGTAGTGCGCCCCGGCCGCGGTCACCCCCACGCTCACCGCGACACCGACGATGGAGAGCACGACCGCCGCCGGCAGCGCCGGGCGGACCTCTTTCCACTTGGTGCCCAGACCACCCTCGGCCAGGATCACCACCAGAGCGGCATAACCGATGACCTGGGTCATCTCGGCGTTGTCGAACTGGACGTCGAAGATTCCGTCCTGCCCTATGGCGATCCCGATCCCGAGGTACAGGAGCAGGCTGGGGAGCCCGCTGCGGGAGGAGACGCGCACGGCCGCGACCGCGATGAGCAGAACGAGCGAGCAGATGAGCAGGAGCTCGTTGAGATGGTGGACAGTCAGTGGCCGATCCTTCCCCTCACGCACCGTCAGGCGCCCTCACGCACCGATGCTGAAACGTTCTTTCAGGCAACGGTACTTCGTTACCTTACCTAATCTTTGACGAGTTCTTTACGCAAGAACGTGTCTGCCGGACGGGCTGACGCCCATACACGACACCGCGTCCGGGGCTGTCAGTCGCTGCGCCTATGGTTGCTCCAGCACCTAGGACCACCCTGCCCCTCGAAGGACAGCGATGCCCGCCAACACAACCGCCCCTCCCGCCGAGACGAAAGGCAGGAAGAAGGGACGCCGTGCCCGTCTGATCCTGATCGTCCTGGTGCTGGCGCTCGTCGCGGGTGTCGGTCTCGGCGCGTACTGGGGCGTCAGCACCGTGCGCGCCTCCTTCCCGCAGACCACGGGGTCGATCCAGCTCAAGGGCCTGACCGGCGGCCCCGTCGAGGTCAAGCGCGACGACTACGGGGTGCCGCAGGTCTACGCGGACAACGACACCGACCTCTTCATGGCCCAGGGCTTCGTCCAGGCCCAGGACCGCTTCTGGGAGATGGACGTCCGCCGCCACGTCACCTCCGGCCGGCTGTCGGAGATGTTCGGCAAGGACCAGGTCGAGACCGACGCCTTCCTGCGCACTCTCGGCTGGCGCCGGGTCGCGCAGCGGGAGTACGACACCAAGCTGTCACCGCAGACGAAGAAGTACCTCCAGGCGTACGCCGCCGGTGTCAACGCCTATCTGGAGGGCAAGGGTCCCAAGGACATCTCCGTCGAGTACGCGGCGCTGGACTTCGTCCACGACTACAAGGTCGAGAAGTGGACGCCGGTCGACTCGGTGGCCTGGCTCAAGGCCATGGCCTGGGACCTGCGCGGCAACATGCAGGACGAGATCGACCGGTCCCTGATGACCAGCCGGCTCACCCCCAAGCAGGTGAAGGACCTCTACCCGCCGTACCCGACGGCCACCCACCGGCCGATCGTCGAGGGGGGCTCGGTCAGCAAGGTCACCGGCAAGTACGACCCGAGCCGCGAGCCGGGCGCGGGCGCCGGGGCCGGGGCGGCGGTCCAGGGGGCCGCCCAGGGCGCGCAGACGCAGCTCGCGCGCCTCTCCGAGAGCCTCGACAAGATCCCGGCCTTCCTCGGCCCCAACGGCAGCGGCATCGGCTCCAACTCCTGGGTCGTCTCCGGCAAGTACACGACGACCGGCATGCCGCTGCTCGCCAACGACCCGCACCTGGCGCCGATGATGCCCTCGCTCTGGTACCAGATGGGCCTGCACTGCCGTACGGTCTCGGCGAGCTGCGGCTTCGACGTGGCGGGCTACACGTTCTCCGGCATGCCCGGTGTGGTCATCGGCCACAACCAGGACATCTCCTGGGGGTTCACCAACCTCGGCGCCGACGTGACCGACCTGTACCTGGAGAAGATCGCCCCCGGGGGCACCTACCTGTACGACAACCAGCAGAAGGCCCTCGTCACGCGTGAGGAGGTCATCAAGGTCGCGGGCGGCAGGAGCAAGACGATCACCGTGCGCGAGACCAACAACGGCCCGCTGGTCTCCGACCGCGACGACGAGCTGGAGAAGGTCGGCAAGAAGGCCCCCGTGGCCACCTCCGCCCCGGACCGGGGCGAGGGGTACGCGGTGGCCCTGAGGTGGACCGCGCTGGAGCCCGGCAAGTCCATGGACGCCGTCTTCGAGCTCGACCGGGCCAAGGACTTCAAGTCCTTCCGCGCGGCGGCGAAGGACTTCGAGGTCCCCTCGCAGAACATGATCTACGCCGACACCAAGGGCAACATCGGCTACCAGGCGCCCGGGAGGATCCCGGTCCGCGCCAAGGGTTACGACGGCTCCGTGCCCGCGCCGGGCTGGGACTCCAAGTACAACTGGAAGCCGGCGCCGGTCCCCTTCGACCAGCTGCCGTACGAGTTCAACCCCAAGCGCGGCTACATCGTCACCGCCAACCAGGCCGTGGTCGACGAGAAGAAGTACCCGTACCTGCTGACCAAGGACTGGGGCTACGGCACCCGCAGCCAGCGGATCAACGACCTCATCGAGTCGAAGACCAAGGACGGCGGCAAGGTCTCCACCGAGGACATGCAGAAGATGCAGATGGACAACAGCAGTGAGATCGCCGCGCTGCTGACGCCCGCGCTGCTGAAGGTCGACGTCCCCGACCCGTCCGTCCGCGAGGCGCAGAAGCTGCTGGAGGGCTGGGACTACACCCAGGAGCCGGACTCCGGGGCGGCCGCCTACTTCAACGCGGTGTGGCGCAACGTCCTCAAGCTGGCCTTCGGCAACAAGCTCCCCAAGGAGCTCCGGGTCGAGGGCGAGTGCCTGAACGTGCGCCCGCCGGACAGCGCCGGCCCGGTGGACGACCTCAACGGGCTGGTGCGCGAGTGCGGCCAGCGCGACGCGGACTCGGCGCAGCCCGACGGCGGCGACCGCTGGTTCGAGGTGGTCCGGCGGATCTTCAACGACGAGAAGAACGCGTGGTGGCAGACGCCCAAGAGCCGTCTGGACCCGGCCACCAGGACCCGGGACCAGCTGCTCGCGCGCGCGATGAAGGACGCCCGCTGGGAGCTGACGGCCAAGCTCGGCAAGGACGTCACCACCTGGAGCTGGGGACAGCTGCACCAGCTGACGCTGAAGAACCAGACGCTCGGCACCGACGGCCCCGGCATCGTGCGGTTCCTCCTCAACCGGGGCCCGTGGAACCTGGGCGGCGGCGAGGCGGCCGTCAACGCCACGGGCTGGAACGCGGGCGGCGGTGACTACTCGGTCACCTGGGTGCCGTCGATGCGGATGGTGGTGAACCTGAAGGACTTCGACAAGTCGAAGTGGATCAACCTCACCGGCGCCTCCGGCCACGCCTACAGCGCGCACTACTCGGACCAGACCGGGAAGTGGGCCAGGGGCGAGCAGCTGGACTGGTCCTTCAGCGCCAGGGCGGTCGGCGCCTCGACGGTCGACACGCTGACGCTCAAGCCGTGAGCCACTGAGCCACTGGGCTCGGGCTTGTGGGCTCAGGCCGGAAAGCGGGTCACGCCCTCGGGGGTGACCACCACCTGGACGGGGTGGTCGTGCGGTTCCTCCGGGACCCGCGCGACCACCTCGTTCGCGTAGAGCAGCACCACGCGCGCGGGGTCGTGGCCCGCCGCCGCGATCCGGGCCAGCACCCGGTCGTACGAGCCGCCGCCCCGGCCCAGGCGCATCCCGCGCGCGTCCACGGCGAGGCCGGGCAGCAGCACGGCTCCGGCCTCCAGCACGGCGGTGGGCCCGAGCCGGGGGCCGGAGGGCTCCAGGAGTCCCCGCCCGGCCGGTTCGAGGCGGTCCGCGCCCTCGTACTCGCCCCAGTCCAGGTCATTGTCCGATTGCAGTACGGGCAGCAGGACGCGCGCACCACGGGTGCGCAGCGCGTCGAGCAGCGCGCGCGTCCCCGGCTCGCGCCCCACCGAGACGTAGGCGGCGACGGTTCCGCCCGCCGCGAGCTCGGGAAGCCCCAGCGCCCGGCGCGCCAGCTCCTCGCCCGCCCGCTCGACGTCCTGCTGCGTCAGGAGGCGCCGGGCACCCAGGAGTTCCGCGCGCAAGAGGGCCTTTTCGGCTGCATCATCACTCACAGTGTTTTCACAATCCCCTCAAATGCCGGTTTATGAGGCCGTATTAACCGGAGGATAATCTTCCGCACATACGCAGCGGATAGTGTGCTGCGCATGACTCAGTCGCCCCCACGGATCACCAAGGCTGTCATCCCGGCGGCAGGCCTCGGCACCAGGTTCCTGCCGGCCACCAAGGCCACGCCCAAGGAGATGCTGCCGGTCGTCGACAAGCCCGCGATCCAGTACGTGGTCGAGGAGGCGGTCGCCGCCGGTCTCTCGGACGTGCTGATGATCACGGGGCGTAACAAGCGCCCGCTGGAGGACCACTTCGACCGCAACTACGAGCTGGAGGAGGCCCTCTCCCGCAAGGGGGACGAGGCCCGGCTCGCCAAGGTCCGGGAGTCCAGCGACCTCGCCGCGATGCACTACGTGCGCCAGGGCGACCCCAGGGGCCTGGGCCACGCGGTGCTGTGCGCCGCGCCGCACGTGGGCGACCAGCCCTTCGCGGTGCTCCTCGGCGACGACCTCATCGACGCGCGCGACCCGCTGCTCTCCCGGATGGTGGAGATCCAGGAGCGCGAGGGCGGCAGCGTGATCGCCCTGATGGAGGTCGAGCCCTCCCAGATCCACCTCTACGGCTGCGCGGCCGTGGAGCCGACCGGCCACGGCGACGTCGTGCGGATCACCGGCCTGGTGGAGAAGCCCGACGCGGCGGACGCGCCGAGCAACCTGGCCATCATCGGCCGCTACGTCCTGGACCCCTCGGTCTTCGCGATACTGCGCCGGACCGAGCCGGGCCGCGGCGGCGAGATCCAGCTCACCGACGCGCTCCAGCAGCTGGCCGCGGACGAGAAGGTCGGCGGCCCGGTGCACGGCGTGGTCTTCAAGGGCCGGCGCTATGACACCGGGGACCGCGGCGACTATCTGCGTGCCATTGTCAGACTCGCGTGCGAACGTGAAGACCTGGGCCCCGACTTCAAGGCCTGGCTTCGCAGTTACGTGACCGAGGAGATGCAGGCACCTTGAGCAACACGATCTGGTCGGTCGACGAGCACCTGGAGGACGTCCTCGCCACCGTGGCGCCGCTCGAACCCATCGAGCTGCAACTGCCCGACGCCCAGGGCTGCGTCCTGGTGGAGGACGTCACGGTGCCGCTCGCGCTGCCGCCCTTCGACAACAGCTCGATGGACGGCTACGCGGTGCGCGTGGCGGACGTGGCGGGCGCCGGCGAGGAGTTCCCCGCGGTGCTGACCGTGGTCGGCGACGTGGCCGCGGGCAGCGGCGAGCTGCCGACCGTCGGCCCCGGCGAGGCCGCCCGGATCATGACCGGCGCCCCGCTGCCGCCCGGCGCCGAGGCCGTCGTCCCGGTCGAGTGGACCGACGGCGGTACGGGCGGGGGAGCGGCCACCGGCATGCGGGCCGCCAGCGGCGCGCCCGAGGGCGCGAGCGGCGAGGTCCGGGTCCACCGGCCCGCAGGGGCCCGCGCCCACGTCCGCGCGGCCGGCAGCGACGTGCGGGCGGGTGACCTCGCGCTGGCCGCCGGGACCGTGCTCGGGCCGCCCCAGATCGGCCTGCTCGCGGCGATCGGCCGGGGCACGGTGAAGGTCCGCCCGCGTCCGCGCGTGGTCGTCCTGTCGACCGGCAGCGAACTGGTCCAGCCCGGCGAGCCGCTGGCGGAGGGTCAGATCTACGACTCCAACAGCTTCGCCCTCGCCGCCGCCGCGCGCGAGGCGGGAGCCATCGCCTACCGGGTGGGCGCGGTCACCGACGACGCCGAGATCCTGCGCGCCACCATCGAGGACCAGCTGATCCGAGCCGATCTGCTGGTGACCACCGGCGGCGTGAGCGTGGGGGCGTACGACGTCGTCAAGGAGGCGCTCTCCTCGGTGGGCGATGAGGACGAGCCGGGCAGCGGCATCGACTTCCGCAAGCTCGCCATGCAGCCCGGCAAGCCCCAGGGCTTCGGCTCGATCGGCCCCGACCACACTCCGCTGCTCGCCCTGCCCGGCAACCCGGTGTCGTCGTACGTCTCGTTCGAGCTGTTCGTGCGCCCGGCGATCCGCACCCTGATGGGCCTGCCGGACGTGCACCGGCCCCGCGCGCGTGCCGTGCTCAACTGCGACAAGGCGCTCACCTCCCCGGCCGCCCGGCGCCAGTTCCTGCGCGGGAGCCACGACCCGGACCAGCAGAGCGTCACCCCGGTCGGCGGCTCCGGATCGCATCTGATCGCTGCCCTCGCCCAGGCGGACTGCCTGATCGTCATCCCCGAGGACGTCACCTCCGTGGAGCCCGGCTCCGAAGTGGAGGTGATCCTGCTCGGCTGACCGGGCCCCGGTGGCGGTAGCGTGTCTGCCCACACAGGCCGGACCGGGAGCGCCACACCATGAGTACGCAAGGCAGGCTGACGCACATCGACGAGGCGGGCGCGGCCCGTATGGTCGATGTCTCCGAGAAGGACGTGACGGCCCGCACCGCGCGCGCGAGCGGTCGCGTACGCGTCTCGCCGCGCGTGATCGAGCTGCTGCGCGGCGAGGGCGTGCCCAAGGGCGACGCCCTGGCGACCGCCCGGATCGCCGGGATCATGGGCGCCAAGCGCACCCCGGACCTGATCCCGCTCTGCCACCCCCTGGCGCTCTCCGGCGTGACGCTCGACCTCACGGTGGCCGACGACGCGGTGGAGATCGTGGCGACGGTGAGGACGGCCGACCGCACGGGTGTCGAGATGGAGGCGCTGACCGCGGTGTCGGTGGCCGCGCTGACCGTCGTCGACATGGTGAAGGCCGTGGACAAGGCGGCCGTCATCACGGACGTACGGGTGGAGACGAAGACCGGCGGCAAGTCCGGCGACTGGTCCCGCCCCGAGGCGGACGGGGCCACGGCGTGACGGCGCCGGACGCACCCGGCGCCGGCCGGACGCCCGCTCCCACGGCCGGTCGCGCCCCGGACCGCCCCGGAGTGGAGAACGCGCCCCCCTTCCCCGGCGACTCGGCGGGCCTCGGCGCCGCGCTGCTCGCCCCGTACGCGGCGCTCGTCGTCACCGCCTCCAACCGCGCCTCGGCCGGGGTGTACGCGGACAAGGGCGGCCCGATCCTCGCCGAGGGCCTGGCGGGGCTCGGCTTCGCCGTGGACGGTCCGCTGGTCGTGCCGGACGGCGACCCGGTGGAACAGGCGTTGCGCGCGGGCGCGGCCGCCGGGTACGACGTGATCGTCACCACCGGCGGCACCGGCATCTCGCCGACCGACCGCACCCCCGACGCCACCCGCCGCGTCCTCGACTACGAGGTCCCCGGCATCCCGGAGGCGATCCGCGCCGAGGGGCTGGCGAAGGTCCCGACCGCCGCGCTCTCGCGCGGGCTCGCCGGAGTGGCGGGCGGCCGCACCCTGGTCGTCAACCTGCCGGGCTCCACCGGAGGCGTCCGCGACGGGCTGGCCGTCCTGGAGCGGCTGCTGGTGCACGCCGTCGACCAGCTGCGGGGCGGCGACCACCCCAGACCCGTGGGGAGCTTGAGCTGAACGTCCCCTCATGGCCGGTGGAGCTGACGGACGGCGATGTCCTCCTCCGTCCCATAAGGCTGCGCGACCAGCGCGTCTGGCGCGAGGTCAACCGGCGCAACCGCGAATGGCTGCGGCCCTGGGAGGCGACCGTCCCGCCGCCCGCGCCCGGCGCTCCGCCCGCCCAGCGGCCCACTTACCGGCAGATGGTCCGGCATCTGCGCGCCGAGGCGAACGCGGGCCGGATGCTGCCGTTCGTGATCGAGTACCAGGGCCGGCTGGTCGGCCAGCTCACGGTCGCCGGGATCACCTGGGGCTCGATGTGCTCGGGGCACGTGGGCTACTGGGTGGACCGCGAGGTGGCGGGCCGCGGTGTGATGCCCACCGCCGTCGCGCTCGCCACCGACCACTGCTTCCGTACGGTCGGGCTGCACCGCATGGAGGTCTGCATTCGCCCGGAGAACGGGCCGAGCCGGCGCGTGGTGGAGAAACTCGGATTCCGCGAGGAGGGGCTGCGCCCGCGCTATCTCCACATCGACGGCGGCTGGCGGGACCATCTGGTGTACGCGCTGACCGCCGAGGAGGTGCCCGAAGGGCTGCTCCACAGGTGGAAGCAGGCACGACGGGCGCACCACGAGAAATAAAATAAACGTTCGAATTCAGTACCGGTATGACCATGAACCGATCTGAAGAATCACAAAAAAAGCCGGTCTTATCAGCCAGATCGTGCGACACACCGGCTCAATTGGCGTATCCCCTCGCGCCCGTCCCTCTACCGTGTGGGGTGTGAGCAGCAGCGGCCTCATCTACGCAGTCATCGTCGGGGCCTGGGCCGCCTACTTGGTGCCGATGTGGCTCCGCAGGCAGGACGAGCTCAACGAGGCCCGTCCGACGGAACGCTTCAGCACCGCCATCCGGCTGCTGTCCGGACGGTCGGCCATGGAGCGCCGTTACGCCAGGGAGCTCAGGCAGCGAGGTTCCGGCGACCCCGCACCCGACGCCGACCCGGACGCGCCCACGGAGTTCCTCGGGGACCCCGCGCAGGGCGTCGACGTCCGGGACCTCGCCGTGCCCCGACAGCACCCCACGGGTGCCGGGGCTCAGCGGCGCGCGGAGCCACGCCCCGAAGAGGCCCGGCCCGAGCCCCCGCACCCCGCCGAACCCCACCACGAGGCCCCGCCCGCCCAGGAGCGCCGCGGGAGCGGGCGCGGTGGTGAGGAGCGGTCCGGGGGCGCGCGGCCAAATGACGCACGCCGGCGTGAAGGCAGCTCCGCGGACGCCGCGGAGCGGGCCCGGCGCGCCCGGCGCAGCGCGGTCCTGGCGCGCCGCCGCCGTACGACCGTGATCCTCTTCCTCGCCTTCACGGTGGGCGCGGTGGTGGCGGCGGTGGGCGGCCTCGGCTTCCTGTGGGCGCCCGCGGTCCCGGCCGTCCTGCTCAGCGCGTACATCATGCATCTGCGCGCCCAGGAGCGGCGCAGATTCGCGTTCGTCATGGACCGGCGCCGGGCCGAGGCCGCCGCGCAGCGGCTGCGCGAGCGCCAGCCGCGCCGTCAGCCCGTCGCCGTCGCGGAGCCCGAGGAGGAGCCGGAGCCGCACCCGGCCCCCGAGCCCGAGCCCGTCGTCTCCCCGCAGGAGGCCGACCGGCGCGCGCTGGTGGAGCAGACCGACCACGCCGAGTGGGTCGACCAGCAGCGCGAGCGCGGCCCCGAGCGCGGCGACAGCTGGGAGCCGGTCCCGGTGCCGCTCCCCACCTATGTGACGGCCCCGGTCGCCCCGCGCGCCACCGGCAGCATCGACCTGGGCGCCCCGGACACCTGGTCCTCGGCCCGCTCCTCCACCGCGGACCCGACGGTTCCGGCCCCTCCGGCGCCCCGTCGCCGCACGTCGCCGGGGAGCGGACGGACCCCGCTCTTCGACCAGTACGCGGACGACGAGCGCCCCCGCGCCGCCAACGAGTGAGGCCCGTCTCGCTGACCAGCGGGGACCGGATTTCCAAGCACCCCCGTCGGGGTGCTAATGTTTCACCCGTTGCAAGGGCCTGTGGCGCAGTCCGGTAGCGCACCTCGTTCGCATCGAGGGGGTCAGGGGTTCGAATCCCCTCAGGTCCACAACAACAACCCACCGCGGGTTCACCCGCGAAGGGTGCACGAGATCCCGGTCAGACGGTCACCGTCCGGCCGGGATCTCGTCGTTTCCGCCCCTGGAGGGCAGCCCCCGGAGGGGCGCCGCCTCCGAGGCCCCCGCCCCCGGGCCCCGCGCCCCCTGACGGCCCGTCGTCTCAGGGCTTGGCGCGCCGGAGGCGGAAGTCGGGGCAGACGTCCGGGTCGAGGTCGTCGTAGAGGTCCGTGCGGGTGGCGTCGGTGCCGATCGAGAGCTTGTCGAGGGTGTCGCCCTGGAGGAACAGGGTGGGCGCGGTGAAGTGCAGCCGCAGCAGCGCGCGGTCGGTGGAGGACGTGGACGGCTCGATCTCCCAGGTGCCGGAGCCGTTGAACGTGGCGCCCAGCTTCGCGCGGTGGTAGTCGCCGGTGGGCCACTTCTCCGCCCGCATGGCGCCGCCCTCGGAGAGCGTCAGACGCACCCCGGCGGCCTCGTGGGCGCCCTCGTAGCGGCCGGTCAGCTCGCCGGGGGTGGCGGACGTCGCGGCGGCCGGGACGCAGCGCCGCAGGGCGTCGGAGCCGCACGCGGTGAGCGGGGCGGCGAGGACCGCGAGGGCGGCGACGGCCCCGAGGGCGCGTCGGGAGTGGTGGGGCACGGTGCTTACTTCCCTGCTGCCGGGATGCGTTCGGTCCAGGTCATCTGCTGCCCGACGGTGGAGAAGACGCCGTCGTCGCGGTTGGTCTTCTTCAGCCAGTCGTAGTAGCCGACGAAGTGGAGGAAGGACTCGTTGCTGGTCTTGTTGTTGAGCGTGTACTCCACGACGAGGGAGCCGTCGGGGTCCTGGCCCTTGACCGCGTAGTCGAGGGAGTACGAGCCGACGAACGCCTCGCCCAGGTGGTCCTCGTCGCCGGTGGCGATCGCGGGCAGGTCGGTGAGGAAGAGCTTCTCCAGGGCGCCGATCTTCCCGCCCTTGGAGATGGAGTAGTGGACGGTGCCCTGGTCGTTTCCGTCCTTGTTCCAGTTGGCGAGGGTGTCCGCCCGCAGCTGCTCCATGCTGACACTGGACTTGATCAGCTCGGTCATCCGGTCGCCGTCGTGGTACTCGCGCTCGCGCGGCCCGATGCCGGTGACCCAGTCGAAGCCGAGGGAGTACGGGTCGTCGCCCTGGGGGGAGGGGTGCGGGTCCTTGCCCCGCATCGCGAGGTCGAGGGCGTTGTAGTCGGCCTGGCCGATGGTCTGGGTCGTGTCGATGTTCGTGTGCCGCGGGGCGGTGTTGAACCAGTCGCCGAGCCCCACGTCCGCCATGAGCGAGAACGCCAGGTTCCGGTCGGCGACGACGCCCCGCTTCACGATGCCGACGATCTCCCGCTGGGCGTCCTCGATCGCCTTGGCGTCCGCCGAGCCCTTCTCGACCACCGTGCAGACGCCGTTGACGACGTCGGTGGAGACCACTCCGTCGCCGCCGATGTGCAGCCCCCTGTCCTGGGCACGCCGTACCGCGTCCTTCAAGTCCTTCTGCACGGACTTGAGTTCGCCGAGCGCGTCGTCCAGGACCCCGACCGCCGCCTGGGCGACCTTGGCGGCGGCCTCGATCTGGCGCTCGATGTCGTCGATCATCCGCCAGGCGTACGGGGCGGCGGCGCCCTCCCAGTAGCCCTTGTCGCGCAGCGGGGTGAGCACCTCGTCGTGGACCCGCTTGGGCAGTTTGGCCAGGTCCGTGTGGGTGGTGCGCCACTGGTCGGCGAGCTTCTGGAGCGGGCCGAGGTCGGTGTCCAGGATCTCCTGGTAGAACGACGGCATTCCTACAGCCCCTCCAGCTTCGAGCGGCGGGGTGCGATGCCCTTCAGCGACTCGTCCACGGCGTGGTCCGT
This sequence comes from Streptomyces sp. NPDC026377, assembly GCF_055567715.1. Taxonomy (NCBI): domain Bacteria; kingdom Bacillati; phylum Actinomycetota; class Actinomycetes; order Kitasatosporales; family Streptomycetaceae; genus Streptomyces; species Streptomyces sp. NPDC026377. Next base: position 197,073 of record NZ_JBVHPV010000001.1, on the reverse strand, counting down.
CGTGCGGTAGTCCCGGGCCCCGATCCGCAGGCTCTCCGAGATACGGGCGAGCCAGCCCGCCACGGTGCCCGCCTGCTTCTCCCACTGCGCGCCGGCCGTGCGGATGGCCCTGGCCGACTCCCAGCCGTCCATCGCCGCCGACGCCTTGCGCGCGGGGTCCTCCAGCGCCGCGGCGGGCTTGGTGAACGCCGTGTGGATCTCGTCCGCGCGGCCCGCCGCCGCGGTGAGGACGCCGGGCGCGATCCGGAGCATGTCCTGGGGCGGGCCGGCGGGCGACGGCGGCGGGTACGGCCCGAGCCGGAAGTCGGGCAGAGGCGCCGAAGGCGGCCCCTGGAGCGGCGGCTTGAGCAGCGGCGACCCGGTGATCGGCGGGTTCGGGCGCAGGGGGACCGGGGTGAGCGGGTCCACGTAGCTGTCGGCGGGCGGGGCCTTGGTGAGTCCGGCGGACCATTCGGAGTGGTGCCGCTTCAGCTCGTCCGGCGAGAGTGGCAGCTGGGCCGGTTCGGGCAGTGTGTCGTCGCTCATACGTGTTCCCCCGTGCGGTGCGCGTGCGCTCAGCAGCCTAACCGGTGAGGGGGGTCGGGCTCATGACAAAAGCGGTCGGCGCAGTCCGCCCCGTGGCCGCCCCTCGGGGCGGCTCGGCGGCATCACGGCAGCAGGGACTTCGCGTAGCAGATGCTGCTGGGGTAGTGGCGGTAGTAGCCGAACTTGGGGCAGGGCGCGTAGCCGCTCGAGGCGTAGAGGGCGAGCGCCTCCGGCTGCCGGTCGCCGGTCTCCAGGACCATCCGGGTGCGGCCCGCGGCGCGGGCGTCGGCCTCCAGGAGGGCGAGGATGCGGCGGGCCAGGCCCAGCCCCCGCGCCTGCGGTATGACGTACATGCGCTTGAGTTCGGCGTCGCCGTCCGAGTAGCCCTCGTCGTTCTCGTCCTGGGTGCGCCAGCCGCCGGTGGCGACCGGGCGCTCCTGATCGTCGTACGCGACCAGGAAGAGGCCGCGGGGCGGCCGGAACATCGAGGCGTCCAGGGGCGTGGCGTCGCCCTCGTCCTCGTAGCGCTCGGCGTATTCGAGCTGCACCTGGTCGTTGAGCTTCACGGCGTCCGGGTGGTCGTACCCGCGCGTACGTATATGCATGCGATAGAGCGTACTTCTATGCAGGCGATCACGGTGACCGGGTGGGTAGGGTGCGCGGGTGCTCACTGTTACCACTGTGAATGTAAACGGGCTCCGCGCCGCCGCCAAGAAGGGATTCCTTGCGTGGCTGGCCGGCTCCGACGCCGACGTCGTGTGCCTCCAGGAGGTGCGGGCCGAGCCGCACCAGCTCACCGCCGAGGTGCGCGAGCCCGAGGGGTGGCACGTGGTGCACGCCCCCGCCGCGGCCAAGGGCCGGGCCGGGGTCTCGCTCTACACCCGCCGCGAGCCGGAGCGGGTGCGGGTCGGGTTCGGCAGCACGGAGTTCGACGGCAGCGGCCGGTACGTGGAGGCGGACCTGCCCGGCGCCACCGTGGCCAGCCTCTATCTGCCGTCCGGGGAGGCCGGGACCGCCAAGCAGGACGAGAAGTACCGCTTCATGGGGGAGTTCCTGCCCTACCTCAAGGAGCTCCGCGCGCGGGCGGCGGCCGACGGGCGTGAGGTCGTGGTCTGCGGTGACTGGAACATCGCCCACCGCGAGGCCGACCTGAAGAACTGGCGCGCCAACCGGAAGAACGCGGGCTTCCTGCCGGAGGAGCGGGAGTGGCTCTCGCGCGTTCTCGACGCCGCCGACGGCGGATACGTGGACGTGGTGCGCGGCCTCCACCCCGACCAGGAGGGCCCGTACTCGTGGTGGTCCTACCGCGGCCGGGCCTTCGACAACGACTCGGGCTGGCGCATCGACTACCAGCTCGCCACCCCGGGCCTGGCGGCCCGCGCGGTCAAGGGCTTCGTGGAGCGCGCCGCGACGCACGAGGAGCGGTGGAGCGACCACGCGCCGGTGACCGTGGTGTACGGCGGCTAGGACGCGCCGGAGCACGGAGAAGTGGCGCGTCCCGGGCGACCCGGGACGCGCCACTTCCCGTTCACGGGAGTGCGACTAGGCGTCGTAGTCCATGTCGTACTTGTCCTGCTGCTCCCGCGCCGAGCGCTGGGCCTCGTCCGGCAGCTCGCGACCCTTCTGCTGGGCCTGGCGGGCGCGCTCCTGCTGCTGGTCCTTCTTGGCGCCCATCGCCTGCTTGCCCTTCTGCTGGGCCTGCTGCGCCTTGTCCTGGAACTGGTCCTTGATGCCCATCGAGTTCACTCCTACGAGGGTGTTCAGGGGGCCGGGTGCCGGGGCCTTTCCCTCGGCTCCGCCGGGCCTCGACCAGCGTGACACGCAAGGACATAAGGCGCATTTCGATCAGTTACGGAAGGTCACGGAGCGTGCGTTCCCGCTGGTCGGCGGCGCCTCCCGCGCCCACCAGACCCCGGCTGACCGAAGCGAGCCGCGGCTCGAAGCGCCGCATCTCGCGCCGGCCCACCGCCCCGATGACGGCCGGCAGGTAACCGCGCACCGGCTGCATCCCGCGCAGCCACCACTGCGCGTACACGTGCGAGGAGCGGCGCTCGACGCCGGCCACGATCCGGTCGACGGCCGGGCCCAGCGGATAGGTGCGATTGGAGGGCCACGGCAGCCGCTGCCGCAGCTCGCGCATCACCTCGTCCTCGTCCGCCCCGCGCACCATGTCCGTGTCGGTCCAGGACAGATACCCGACCCCGACCCGTACGCCCTTGTGGCCCACCTCGGCCCGCAGGCTGTGCGCGAAGGCCTCCACCCCCGACTTGGACGCGCAGTACGCCGTCATCATGGGTGCCGGGGTGATCGCCGCCAGCGAGGCGATCTGGAGGAAGTAGCCCCGGCTCTCCATCAGGACGGGCAGGAAGGCGCGGGCCGTGACCGCGCCGCCGATGAGGTTCACCTCGATGACGCGGCGCCATGCGTCGGGGTCGGAGTCCACGAACGGGCCGCCGGAGGCGACGCCCGCGTTGGCGATGACGATGTCGACCTTGCCGAACCGCTCCTTGACCTCGCCCGCGACCCGCGCCATCGCCTCGTGGTCGGTGACGTCCGCGAACCAGGACTCGGCCTCGGTGTGCAGCCGCGCGGCCACCCGCTTCAGCTCGTCCGGCTCCAGGCCGACCAGGGCCACCTTGGCGCCGCGCGCCGACAGCTTGCGCGCCAGCAGCTCGCCGACGCCCCGGGCCGCGCCCGTGACGACCGCGACCTGCCCCTCCAGGCTCACCCTGCTCATGCCACGTCCTCCTCGACGCTCACATACGTACGAACCAGTTCACGCAGACGTTCCGTGATCACCTCGGGGGCCTCCATCGGCGTCATGTGGCCGATGCCCGTGAGTTCGGTGAGGCCCACGCAGTCGGGCAGCGCCGCCGCGATGCGGCGGGCGTGCACCGGCGGGGTGAGCCGGTCGGCCGTGCCCGCCACCACGGCGGTGGGCACCCTCAACTCCCGTACCCGGGCGTCGATCTCCAGCTCCGCCAGCACCTTCGACCAGGCGTACCGGGAGCCACGGGCGCAGCCGTGCACGATCCTGGCGCACGCTTCTATGCGCTCCGGGGCGGCGCCCGGGCCCATCGTCGCGTACCGCAGGACCTTCTTCGCCACCGGCGTGACGGGGCCGAGCGGGGCCCGGGAGCCGAGGACCGCCGCGGTGAGGCGGGTGCGCAGCCGGCCCGGCCGCAGCGGCACCACCAGCGACTCGTCGACCAGGCGCGAGCTGCCGGTGGAGCAGAGCAGGACCGCCGCCGCGTGCTCGCGCAGGGCGGGCCGTCCGGCCGCGGCCATCAGCGTCATCCCGCCCATCGAGTGCCCGGCGAGCACCGCCTTCTCGCCCGGTGCGAGGGCGGCCCCCAGCACCGCCTCCAGGTCGTCGGCGAGCGCCTCGGCGGAGCACGTCGGGCTCGCCGCCGTACGGCCGTGACCGCGCTGGTCGTAGACGACGACCCGGTGGTCCCCGGCCAGGGCGCGGATCTGCGCGGCCCAGAAGGCGGTCGAGCAGGTCCAGCCGTGGGCGAGGACGACGGCCGGGGCGCCCTCGGGCCCGTGCACCTCGACGTGCAGCCGGGCGCCGTCGGCGGAGACGGCCGTCAGCGTACGGGCGGGGTCGGGCGGGGCGAAGGGGCCCGAGGTGACGTGTGCGGGGCGTCTCACGAGGTCACCGCCTCGGAGGTGGTGGGGTTCGCTCCCGGCTCCCGCGCGCTGCCCTCTGCGGCCGGGGCCGGTTCGGGCGCCGCGGCGCGGACCACCTCGTACTCCCCGAGGTCGATCTCGCGGGTCGCCCTGCGGAACTCCCCTGTCGTGCCGGGCCAGATGGTGGTGTTGCGGCCACTGGCGTCCAGGTACCAGCTGGTGCAGCCGCCGGTGTTCCACACGGTCCGCTTCATGCGCTCCTGCACGCGCCGGTTCCAGGCGCCGACGGCGGACGGCCGGGGGGTGAGCGCCACGCGGCCGCCCAGGACGTCCAACTGCCGCAGGTAGTCGGCCATATAGCTGAGCTGCGACTCGATCATCAGGATCATCGAGGAGTTCCCCAGGCCCGTGTTGGGGCCGATGATCGTCATCCAGTTGGGGAAGCCGGCGGCGGTGGCGCCGCGCAGCGACTCCATGCCGCCCTTCCACGCCTGGGCCAGCGTGTGCCCCTCCGCGCCGACGACGCGGTCGGCGATCGGCATGTCCGTGACGTGGAACCCGGTGCCGAAGACGATCGCGTCGGCCTCGGTCTCGGTGCCGTCGGCGGCGACCAGGGTGGAGCCGCGCACCTCACTGAGCCCGGAGGCGACGAGGTCCACATTGGGCTGGGCGAGGGCCGGGTAGTACTCGCTGGACAGCAGGATGCGCTTGCAGCCGATGCGGTAGTCGGGCGTCAGCTTGGCGCGCAGGGCCGGGTCCTTGATGGCCCGTGCCATGTTGCGCTTGGCCAGCGACTCGACGAGGCCCAGCTCGTTCGGCCGCTTGGTGAAGGCGCTGACCTGCAACTCCCGGATGCCCCACAGCAGTCCGCGGCGCGCGGCCCCGGTGAACGGAAGCTGCCGGTGCAGCCAGCGCTCGGGTGCGGTGATCGCCCGGTCCATCCGCGGCATGACCCACGGCGGGGTGCGCTGGAAGAGGGTGAGGGTGCGCACCTTCGGCTGGACGGCCGGGACGATCTGGATCGCGGAGGCGCCGGTCCCGATCATGGCGACGCGCTTGCCGCTCAGGTCGTAGTCGTGGTCCCAGCGCGCGGAGTGGAAGACCTTGCCGGGGAAGGTGTCGAGCCCGGGGATGTCGGGGATCTTGGGGTCGGAGAGCGGCCCGGTCGCGGAGACGACGACATCGGCGTGCAGGACGCCGCCGCCCGCGCACTCGATCACCCAGTACAGCCCCTCGCGGTCCCAGCGCATCAGTGTGACCTCGTGGTCCAGGCGGATGTGCGGGCGCAGCCCGAAGGTGTCGGCGACGTGCTCCAGATAGGCCCGGATGTGCTCCTGCCCGGAGAAGGTGCGCGGCCAGTCGGGGTTGGGCGCGAAGGAGAACGAGTACAGGTGCGACGGTACGTCGCAGGCGCACCCGGGATAGCTGTTGTCCCGCCAGGTCCCGCCGACCGAGCCCGCCCGCTCCAGGACGACGAAGTCGGTGATGCCCTCCCGCCGCAGCCGGACCGCGGCGCCGAGCCCGCCGAATCCGGACCCGATCACCGCCACCCGTACGTGCTCGGGCTCGCGCTCGTGCTGGACCATGCCACCGCCTCCATGCAGGACGTCTGTGCGGAGAGTCTGAAAGACGCGAAACACTGCCAGTAATCACTGGCACAATGGGGAGAGTAGAGCAGCGGCATACCGAGCGGTAGGGGTGCGTGGAGGAAAGTTACCGGCGGTACAACATAGGCTGGCGGACGTGGCAGACGCAGGAGTGGGGAGCGGGGACGGGGGCGGCGTTCCGGGCGGGCCCCGGGAGTACCGCATGGAGGAGCTGGCCGCCAAGGCCGGCATCACCGTACGCACGCTGCGGTTCTACCGCGAGCGCGACCTCATTCCGCCGCCGCGCCGCGAGGGGCGGATCGCCTGGTACGACGAGCGCCACCTCGCCCGGCTGCAGACCATCGCCGCCCTGCTGGAGCGCGGCCACACCCTCTCCGGCATCGCCGACCTGACCGCCGCGTTCGAGTCCGGGCGCGACGCGGGCGAGGCGCTCGGGCTGGTCGAGCCGACCGAGGAGACCCCGGTCCGGCTGACCCCGCAGGCCCTGGCGGACCACTTCGCGGGCGAGGTGACCCCGGAGAACCTGGCGGCGGCGCTCGACCTCGGCTATCTCGCGGTCGACGGCGAGGAGATCGTCCACATCAGCCGCCGGCTGCTCGATGTCTCGGCCGCGCTGGTGCGTGAGGGCGTTCCGCTGGCGGCGGTGCTCGCGGCGGGCCGCGAGGTCCGCTCCCACGCGGATGCCCTGGCGGGCCTGTTCGTCGACCTGCTGCGCGCGCACGCCCCGGACCAGGATCTGTCCCGGCTGCGTCCTCTGGCGAGGGATGTGGTGGAGGCGGAACTGTCTTTGGCGATGGATCGGCGGTTGGCGGGGGGCTGAGGGGCCCGGTCTTCGGCTGCGGGCCGGTGGGGGGTTGCTCGCGCAGTTCCCCGCGCCCCTTTAGGGCCCGGTCTTCGGCTGCGGGCCGGTGGGGGGTTGCTCGCGCAGTTCCCCGCGCCCCTTTAGGGCCCGGTCTTCGGCTGCGGGCCGGTGGGGGGTT
>NZ_JBVHPV010000001.1:0-190231 GCF_055567715.1 Streptomyces sp. NPDC026377 | reverse complement strand
GTTGCTCGCGCAGTTCCCCGCGCCCCTTCAGGGCCCGGTTTTCGGCTGCGGGCCGGTGGTGGGTTGCTCGCGCAGTTCCCCGCCCCCCTTCAGGGCCCGGTTCTTGTCTGGGGGCCGTATGTGGCTGGTCGCGCAGTTCCCCGCGCCCCTTGAATGCGCCCCTGCGGGGCGCCCAGGGGATTGCGGCGCCTCTGGATGCCCAGGGGCGCGGGGAACTGCGCGACCAGCCCGCCACCGGCCCGCGGACGAAAACCGGGCCATTGAGCGGCCGAGGCGCTAGCCGCTTCGCGGGGGTAGCTCGGGCCGTCGTCGGTCCGGGGCGTCCGTGTATCCGGGCGGGATGGCCGCGGGCGTTCCGTGCAGGAGGTCCAGCGCCAGCCGGACCGCGTCGTCCAGCTGGGCATGCCGCCCCTCCGCCCAGTCCAGCGGCGTGCGCAGGATCTCCAGGTCCGGCTCGACCCCGTGGTTCTCGATGGACCACTGGTAGCCGTCGAACCAGGCCGCGTTCATCGGCACCGTGATCACCGTGCCGTCCCCCAGCGTGTGGCGGCCGGTCATGCCGACCACCCCGCCCCAGGTGCGCTGGCCGACCACCGGGCCGAGACCGAGCAGCCGGAAGGCGGCGGTGATCATGTCGCCGTCGGAGGAGGTCGCCTCGTCGGCGAGGGCCACCACCGGGCCCCGGGGGGCGTTGGAGGCGTAACTGACCGGCTGGGCGTCCCGGGTCAGGTCCCAGCCGATGATCTTGCGGGTGAGCTTCTCGATCACCAGCTCGCTGATGTGGCCGCCCGCGTTGCCGCGTACGTCCACGATCAGCGCCGGGCGGGACATCTCCAGGCGCAGGTCCCGGTTGAACTGGGCCCAGCCCGAACCGCCCATGTCCGGGATGTGGAGGTAGCCGCACTTGCCGCCGCTCAGCTCCCGTACCACCGCACGGCGCTTGGCCACCCAGTCCTGGTAGCGCAGCGGGCGCTCGTCCACCAGCGGGACCACCGCGACCCGGCGGGCGCGCCCCTCGCCCCCGGCGGGCCGGAAGGTGAGCTCGACGGTGGTGCCGCCCGCGCCCGCGAGCAGCGGGTAGGGGCCCGCCACCGGGTCCACCGGGCGCCCGTCGACATGGGTGAGCACCGCGCCCTCGCGGATACCGGTGCCGGCCAGCGGGGAGCGGGCCTTGGAGTCGGAGGAGTCGCCGGGCAGGATGCGCCGGACCATCCAGCCCCCCTCGCGGTGGACCAGGTTGGCGCCGAGGAGCCCCTGGGGGCGCTGGTAGTGGGGCGGGCCCTCGTTCCTGCGGGCGGCCGAGACGTACGCGTGCGAGGTGCCCAGCTCGCCCAGCACCTCGCGCAGCAGGTCGGCGAACTCGTCGGGGGAGGCGACCCGCTCGACCAGCGGGCGGTACTGGTCGAGGACCGCCTTCCAGTCGATGCCGCACATGTGCGGCTCCCAGAAGTAGGCGCGGATGATCCGGCCCGCCTCGTCGTAGGCCTGACGCCACTCCGAGGGCGGGTCCACCTCGTGCAGGATCCGGCGCAGATCGAGGTAGACGGTGGAGTCGGTGTCCCCGGACTCGGTGGCGGGCACGGCGCGCAGGTCGCCCTCGTCGACGACGACCAGCCGGCTGCCGTCGCCGCTCACCGCGAACCAGTCGAGGTGGTCGACGAGTTCGGTCTTGCGGGCCTTGGTGATGTCGAAGTGCTCCAGGGTCGGCCGCCCCGAGGTGTCCGCCGGGTTGGCGAAGGTCTCGCCCAGCGCCCCCGAGATCGGCCAGCGCAGCCACACCAGGCCGCCGCCGGAGACCGGGTGCAGCGCCGAGTACTTGGAGGCGGCCACCGGGAACGGCGTGACCCTGCTCTCCAGGCCCTCCACCTCCACCGTGACCGTGCCGTCGCCCGACTCCTCCAGCGGGTCGAGCCCGCCCGCCGCCGGGCGCCCGTCGGGCAGCAGCGCGAAGGGCGAGGGGGTGGCCGAGGAGAGCGGGACCAGGTACGGCCGGCAGCCGAGCGGGAAGGAGAGGTCGCCGGTGTGGACGTCGTAGACCGGGTCGAAGCCGCGCCAGGAGAGGAACGCCAGATAGCGGCCGTCCCGGGTGAAGACAGGGTTCTCGTCCTCGAAGCGGCCGTTGGTGACGTCCACGATCACCCGGGCGCCGGGACCGGCGATCCGGGCCATCTTGATCTGGCGCAGCGAGCGGCCGATCCCCGGGTGCGACCAGGTCAGCCAGCACCCGTCCGGGGAGAACGCCAGGTCGCGCACGGGCCCGTTGATCGAGCGGATCAGCTCGGTGACCTCGCCGTCGGACTCCTCGGTGGCGTCGAGCAGCAGCAGCCGGCCGTCGTGCGAGGCGATCGCCAGGCGCTCGCCCTCCGCGTCCGCGATCAGCTCCTGGACCCGGCCGAGCTCGCCGGAGGCCAGCCGCCTCGGCGCGCGCTCGCCGCTGGCCCGGGGCAGATAGGCGATCTCCACCGCGTCCTCGCCGTCCGCGTCCGTCACGTACGCCACCTGGCCGCCGGTGCCGAGCATCTCGGGCAGGCGGACGCGGACCCCGGGGGTGTCGGCGATCGTGCGGGCCGGGCCGTCGCGGTGGGTGAGCCAGTACAGGCTGCCGCGCACCACGACCGCGCTGGCCCGGCCGGTGGTGTCGACCGAGAGCGCGTCCACATGGCTGGCGGCGGGCACCTGGTACGTACGCCGTCCGGCGCGCGGGCCGCCCAGGCGCACGTCCAGGCGGCGCGGGACGGAGTCGGGGGTGAGCGCGTCCACGATCCACAGGTCGCCCGCGCACTGGTAGACCACCCGGCGCCCGTCCGAGGAGGCGTGCCGGGCGTAGTACTCGTCGTGGTCGGTGTGGCGGCGCAGGTCGGAGCCGTCGGGCCGGCAGGAGTAGAGGTTGCCGACGCCCTCGTGGTCGCAGAGGAAGGCGATCCGGTCGCCCACGAACATCACCGAGTCGAGATGGCCGCCGATGTCCGGCAGGAGACGCTCGCCGTGCAGCCACAGCCGGCCCATGGCGCCGCCCCGGTAGCGCTTCCAGGCGGCGGGCTCGTGCGGCGGCTTGCCGGTGAGCAGCAGGGTGCGGCGCTCGCCGTCGAGGTCGGCGCAGGCGATGTCGGAGACCGGGCCCCAGGGCAGCCGGCCGCCGGGGGAGCCGTCGGTGGGGACGCTGTAGGCCCAGGAGAAGTACGAGAAGGGCTGGCCGTGCGAGGAGACGGCCAGGATGTGGCCGTCCGGGGTCCAGCCGCAGACCCGGGTGTCGGGCGAGCCCCAGTAGGTCAGCCGCCGGGCCGGGCCGCCGTCGACCGGGGCCAGATGGATCTCCGGGTCCAGGCTGCGCCAGGTCGTGTAGGCGATCCGGGAGCCGTCGGGGGAGAACCGGGGGTGGCTGACCTTGGTGCGGTCCACGGTGATCCGCCAGGCCCGCGAGGGGCGGTGGCCGGCCGGGACCAGGGGCGCCACCCACAGATCGTCCTCGGCGGCGAAGCAGAGCAGGTCGTCGTGGAGATGGGGGAAGCGGAGGTAGGCGCCGTCGGTGACGGGCGCCGGCTGCTGGTCGGCCTCGGGTGCGTCGCTCACTCGTCAATGCTTTCCGCGCCGCGGGGGTGCGGCAACTTATGGAGCCCTGCCAGTTGTGGCACAGAACACAAGCGAAACGGTTTCGTTTCGATCAGCTCCGGCGATATCGTCTGACGAGTACGAAACCGTTTCGTTCGGATGGGAGGTCGAGGAGATGGCAGGCAGGCTCACCGCCGAGCGTGAGGCGGAGCTGTACGAGTCGGTGCTCGACCTGCTGCGCGAGGTCGGCTACGACGCCCTGACGATGGACGCCGTCGCCGCCCGTACCCGCTCCAGCAAGGCGACCCTCTACCGTCAGTGGGGGAACAAGCCGGAGCTGGTCGCGCGGGCGCTGCGGCACAACAAGCCGGTCGCTCTCCACGAGATCGACACCGGTTCGCTGCGCCGCGACTTCCACGCGCTGGTCGGTCTTGAGGACGACTGCAAGCTGGAGAAGGACTCCGCCCTGATGCGGGGTCTGATGCGCGCCGTCCACGACAACCCGGACCTCCACCAGGCGCTGCGCGAGGTGCTGATCGAGCCGGAGATCACCGGCCTCGACCAGGTGCTGCGGCGCGCGGTGGAACGCGGCGAGGTCCGCGCGGACTGTCCCGCGCTCCCCTATGTCGTACACATGCTGGTCGGCGCCTTCGTCGCCCGGCAGCTCGTCGAGGACAGGACGATCGACAAGGCCTTCCTCGGAAACTACATCGACGCCGTGGTCCTCCCCGCCCTCGGCGATCCCGTCTAGCTCCCCACCAACCTGCCCCACCTGACGTACGCCGCTCTCGTCGTCGGGCTGGTTATCCACGCCCTGTAAGCCAACGACCGACCGGGAGTACGCCCTCGTGGCCACGTTCCTCTACCGACTCGGCAGATTCGCCTTCCGGCGCCGCCGCTATGTCGCCCTCGTGTGGGTGGCGCTGCTGTTCCTCGCCGGATTCGGCGCCGCGTCCGCCTCCACTCCTTCCGCCAGCTCCTTCTCGATGCCGGGCACCGAGGCCCAGAAGGCCTTCGACCTGCTGGAGGAGCGCTTCCCCGGCGGCAGCGCCGACGGCGCCACCGCCCGTATCGTCTTCAAGGCCCCGGCCGGCAAGTCCATGAAGGACCCGGCCGGCAAGGCCGAGGTCGAGAAGGTCCTCGCCGAGCTGCCCAAGGGCTCGAAGCAGGTCGCCTCGGTGACCGACCCGTACCAGGCCAACGCCGTCTCCAAGGACGGCTCGACCGCGTACATATCCGTGAAGTACAAGGTCAACGGCATGGCCCTGGAGGACAGCGACCGTGAGGCGCTGGAGGACTCCGGCAAGGCCGCCGAGAAGGCCGGGCTCACCGTCGAGATCGGCGGTGACGCGCTCCAGGCCAAGCCCGAGACGGGCTCCGGCGAGATCATCGGTGTGGTGATCGCCGGCATCGTGCTGATGATCACCTTCGGCTCGCTGATCGCGGCGGGTCTTCCGCTGATCACCGCCATCATCGGCGTCGGCATCGGCGTCTCGACCATCACCGCGCTCGCCAACGTCCTGGACCTCGGCAACACCACCTCGACGCTGGCCTCGATGATCGGCCTCGCGGTCGGCATCGACTACGCCCTCTTCATCGTCTCGCGCTACCGGGCCGAGCTCCGGGAGGGCCGCGAGCGCGAGGAAGCCATCGGCCGGGCCGTCGGAACTGCCGGTTCCGCGGTCGTCTTCGCCGGTCTGACCGTCGTCATCGCGCTGTGCGGCCTCGCGGTCGTCAACATCCCGATGCTCACCAAGATGGGCTTCGCCGCGGCCGGTACGGTCGTGATCGCGGTCCTGATCGCGCTCACCCTCATCCCGGCGGTGCTCGGCTTCGCGGGCAAGCGCGTCTTCGGGCGCCGCACCCGCAAGAAGATGGAGGCCGGTGCGGACGGTACGGCCGAGGCGCCCGGCGAGACCAAGCCGAACATGGGCACCCGCTGGTCCAGCTTCGTGCTGCGCAGGCCCATCTGGGTGCTGCTCGCCGGTGTGATCGGGCTCGGCGCCATCGCCATCCCGGCCGCCTCCCTGGAGATGGGTCTGCCCGACGACGGCTCGCAGCCGACCTCGACGACCCAGCGCCGCGCCTACGACACGCTCTCCGACGGCTTCGGCCCGGGCTTCAACGGCCCGCTGATGATCGTCGTGGACGGCGCCGGGGCGTCCGGCGGTGCCAAGGCCGCGGCCGACCGCACCTCCGACACCATCAAGAAGCTGCCCGACGTCGCCGAGGTCATGGCGCCCGCCCTGAACAAGGCGGGCGACACCGCGACCATCACGGTCGTCCCGAAGTCCAAGCCCTCCTCCACGGAGACCGAGGACCTGGTCCAGTCGATCCGGGACGCGGGCAAGGACATCAGGTCCGAGACCAAGGCCGAGGTCCTGGTCACCGGCGCGACCGCGATGAACATCGACTTCTCCAAGCGCATGAACGACGCGCTGCTGCCCTATCTGGCGCTCGTGGTGGGCCTGGCCTTCCTGCTCCTGATGGTGGTCTTCCGCTCGGTCCTGGTCCCGCTCAAGGCGGCCCTCGGCTTCCTGCTCTCGGTGGTCGCCGCCCTCGGCGCGGTCGTCGCGGTCTTCCAGTGGGGCTGGCTCGGCGGGCTGTTCGGGGTGGAGAACCCCGGCCCGATCATGTCGATGATGCCGATCTTCATGGTGGGCGTGGTCTTCGGTCTGGCCATGGACTACGAGGTCTTCCTCGTCACCCGGATGCGCGAGGCGTTCGTCCACGGCGAGCGTCCCGGCCAGGCGATCGTGACCGGTTTCCGGCACGGCGCCCGGGTGGTCACGGCCGCCGCGGTGATCATGATCGCGGTCTTCTCCGGCTTCATCGGGGCCAGCGACCAGATGATCAAGATGATCGGCTTCGCCCTGGCGATCGCGGTCTTCTTCGACGCCTTCGTGGTCCGGATGGCCATCGTCCCGGCGGTGCTCGCGCTGCTCGGCGCGAAGGCCTGGTGGCTGCCGGGCTGGCTCAACAAGATCCTGCCCAACGTCGACGTCGAGGGCGAGGGCCTCAAGGCCCACGCGGCTAAGGCGTCCGACGGCGACGACGACCGCGAGCTGACGCGCGTCTGATCCGCGGGACACCCCCCGTGACGCCCACGGCCTGTGGGGACGGGACCGTGCGGCGAGCCGGCCCCTACGCATCACGCGTAGGGGCCGGCTCTTTCGCTGCGTACCTCCGGCTACGCCGGGGCGACTACGGCCGTCCGCTCGGCGCGGGCGTCACGCTGTAGGTGTGCCGCAGAAAGCGGACCAGGGGCGAGCTGTCGAACTGGACCACCGCTACTCCGTCCGGGGAGTGGAACTCCACGACGGCCTGGGCCCGCCCGCAGGGCCAGACGACGATGTCGCCGCGGCGGGCCGGCCGGCGCAGCCCCGCCTCCAGGAGCGAGCGGGGCAAGACCCACTCGTTGCCACCGGGGAAGGCGAAGCACACGGTCAGGGGGTCCGCGGCCGGGTCGTAGCGCAGGGCGACCGGAACCGGTCGGTGGTGCGGGGCATCCGAGACGATCCTCGCGTGGGCGTGTTCCTCGACGGCGGGGGACATCGGTCGCTCCTCACACTCACTCTGCGCGATCCATCATGTGCTTTGACATCAAATGTCCCATATTTTCAGGGGCGTGCCGGGCGCGAGAACGGTTGGTAAATCTCACGCGTGCGCTCTTGCGACCCGTTCGCAGGTGCACGACTATCATCGAGCGGTTCACTCGATCGGTTCCAGCCATCCAGGCCCAGCGGAGAGCACCCATGCATGTCCCGGACGGATTCATCAACGCCCCCGTCTCCGCGGTAGCCGGAGTCGGCGCGGCGGCCGCCATCGCGGTCAGCCTGCGCGGGGCCCGACGTGAACTCGACGAGAAGACGGCCCCGCTCGCGGGACTCGTCGCGGCGTTCATCTTCGCCGTGCAGATGCTGAACTTCCCCGTGGCCGCGGGCACCAGCGGCCATCTGCTCGGCGGCGCGCTCGCGGCGATACTCGTCGGCCCGTACACCGGCGTCCTCTGTGTCTCCGTCGTGCTTCTCATGCAGGGCATCCTCTTCGCCGACGGCGGTCTCACCGCGCTCGGCGTCAACATCACCGACATGGCGATCGTGACGACGGTCGTGGCGTACACCGTCTTCCGCGGCCTGGTGAAGATGCTGCCGCGCAGGCGGAGCTCCGTCACCGCGGCCACCTTCGTCGCCGCCCTCCTCTCCGTCCCGGCCGCCGCCCTCGCCTTCACCGCGATCTACGCGGTCGGCGGCACCACCGACGTACCGCTCGGCAAGGTGCTCACCGCGATGGTCGGCGTGCACGTCCTGATCGGCATCGGCGAGGCGGCCATCACCGCGCTCACCGTGGGCGCGGTCATCGCCGTACGGCCCGACCTCGTCCACGGGGCCCGCGGCCTGCACGCCCCGCTGAAGCTGCGGATCGGCGGCGAACTGGTCGACGCCCCCGCCCCCGAGCCCGTACCCACGGGGGCCAGGTCCACGCACAGGGTCCGCGCGGCCTTCGCCGTCGCCGCCCTCCTGCTGGCCGGTTTCTTCTCCTTCTACGCCTCCGCCTCCCCCGACGGCCTGGAGAAGGTCGCCCACGACAAGGGCATCGACACCCAGGAGAAGAAGCACGCCGCCGAGGACTCCCCGCTCGCGGGCTACTCGGTGAAGGACATCGGCGACGACCGGGTGGCCACCGGCCTCGCGGGCATGATCGGCGTCGGGGTGACGATCGGGGCCGGCAGCGGGATCTTCTGGGCCGTGCGCCGCCGCAGGGGCACCGCCGAGGCCACGCCCACCTCCCTCCCCGAGAAGGAGAAGGTCTGAGATGGGCGCGGGCCACGCGCACAAGCTCTACCGGCAGGACACCTCGCCGGTCCACGACCTGCCCCCGCACTGCAAGCTGGCGGCCGTCTTCCTCTTCGTCATCGTGGTCGTCTCGACCCCGCGCGAGGCGGTCTGGGCCTTCGGGCTGTACGCGGTCCTGCTCGCCACGGTGGCGGCCACCGCCCGCATCCCGGCGCTCTTCCTGCTCAAGCGGCTGCTGATCGAGATCCCGTTCGTGACGTTCGCGGTGCTGATGCCGTTCGTGGTGCCGGGCGAGCAGGTGCACGTGCTCGGGGTGCCGATGAGCGTGAACGGGCTGTGGGGCGCCTGGAACGTCCTGGCCAAGGGCACGCTCGGGGTCGCCGCCTCGGTGATCCTGGCGTCCACGACCGACCTGCGGGCCCTGCTCCTCGGCCTGCAGCGGCTCAAACTCCCGTCGCTGCTGGTCCAGATCGCGTCGTTCATGATCCGCTACGGTGACGTGATCACCGACGAGATGCGCCGGATGTCGATCGCCCGCCGCTCGCGCGGGTTCGAGGCGAAGGGGCTGAAGGCCTGGAGCGTCCTCGCCAAGTCGGCGGGCGCGCTCTTCATCCGCTCCTACGAGCGTGGTGAGCGCGTCCATCTGGCCATGGTCAGCCGCGGGTACGCGGGTTCGATGCCGGTCATCGACGAGGTGACGGCGACCGGTGCGCAATGGCGTTACGCGGCGGTGCTCCCCGCGTCGGCTCTGGTGATCTGTCTGTTGGGGTGGACTCTGTGAACACGTCGGTGACCTCTTCCGGTCCTTCTGCTTCTCCCGCCTCCCTGGAGGTGAGCGGGCTGGCCTTCGCCTACCCCGACGGCCACCAGGCCCTGTTCGGGGTCGACCTGACCGTGGGGCGCGGTGAGCGGGTCGCGCTGCTCGGCCCCAACGGCGCGGGCAAGACCACGCTGGTCCTGCACCTCAACGGCATCCTCGTCGGGGGCGCGGGGTCGGTGAAGGTGGCCGGGCTGCCCGTGGAGAAGCGCAACCTCGCCGAGATCCGGCGCCGGGTCGGCATCGTCTTCCAGGACCCCGACGACCAGCTGTTCATGCCGACCGTCCGCGAGGACGTGGCGTTCGGCCCGGCGGCGTCCGGGATGCGGGGGCCGGAGCTGGAGGCGCGGGTGCGTACCGCGCTGGAGCGGGTGGGGATGGCGGAGTACGCCGACCGCCCCCCGCACCACCTCTCCTTCGGCCAGCGCCGCCGGGTCGCGGTGGCGACGGTGCTCGCGATGGAGCCGGAGATCCTGGTCCTGGACGAGCCCTCGTCCAACCTGGACCCCGCGTCCAGGCGCGAACTGGCCGACATCCTGCGGGCGCTGGACGTCACCGTCCTGATGGTCACGCACGACCTGCCGTACGCCCTTGAGCTGTGCGGCCGTTCGGTGATCCTCAGCGGGGGCACGATCGCGGCGGACGGCCGGACGGCGGACGTCCTGGCGGACGAGGAACTGATGCGCACGCACCGCCTGGAGCTGCCGTTCGGCTTCGACCCGCGGGCGGCGGCGGCGAAGGCGTAACCGGGCTTACGGGGTGATGGCCTCCCGGACCGCGCGCACCAGGGCCTGGGCGCGCGGGTCGGCGGTGACGCCCTTCTGGTGGCCGTTGGTGACGTAGCCGAAGGCGATGCCGGACTCCGGGTCGGCGAACCCCAGGGAGCCGCCGCGGCCCGGGTGCCCGAAGGAGCCGGGGCCCAGGAGCGGGGACGCGGGGCCGTGGAGCATGTAGCCCAGGCCGAAGCGGGTGTTGACGACGAGGACGCGGTCGGGGCCGCTGGACTCCTCGGTACGGGCGAGGGCGACGGTGGCGGGGGCGAAGAGGCGCCGCCCGTCGACCTCCCCGATGGTGGCGGCGTAGAAGCGGGCGAGGCCGCGTGCGGTCGAAATCCCTGCGGAGGCGGGGAGTTCGGCGGCGCGGTAGGCCGGGTCGTTCTCGTCCGGCAGCGGGTCGATGGCGCCGAAGGCGCGGCGGGTGAGGGAGGCGGGGTCGGCGTAGGCGGCGGCGACGGCGGGCTTGGGGCGCAGGGTGATGCCGCCGGGAGCGCGGGGTGCCTCCACGGCTCCCACGCGCCCCACCCTCGGGGCCTCCTCCGCCGGCAGCCCGATCCAGAGGTCGGCCCCCAGCGGCCGGGCGATCTCCTCGGCGACCCAGCGGCCGATGGTGCGGCCGGTGACGCGGCGGACGAGCTCGGCGAGCAGCCAGCTGTACGTCTGGGCGTGGTACCCGTGCTCCGTCCCCGGCTCCCAGAACGGCGCCTGCGCGGCGACCGCTTCCGCCCCCGAGGCATCGTCGGCGGCCTCGGCCGGGGTGAGGGGGCGGTCGAGGGCGGGGACGCCGGCGCGGTGGGAGAGGAGGTGGCGGACGAGGGCGCGGTCCTTGCCGTGGGCCTTGAACTCGGGCCAGTACGTGGCGACGGGTGCGTCCAGGTCCAGCTGGCCGCGCTGGTGGAGGAGGAGGGGGACGGCGGCGGCCACGCCCTTGGTGGCCGAGCGGACGATCTGGGCGGTGTCCACGGCCCACGGCGCGTGCCCGTCGACGTCCTTGGTCCCGCCCCACAGGTCGACGACCTTGCGGCCGTGCCGGTAGACGGCGACGGCCGCGCCCTGGTCGCCGCGGTGGGTGAAGTTCCGGACGAAGGCGTCCCGGACGGGTTCGTACCCCGGGTCCGTCGATCCCTGCGCGTCCACGGTTCCGCTCCTGTTCCTGCCGGCGCCGGGCCCGACGCGTCTCGCCCCATTGAACGCGGCACCAAAACCGAATTCTTCCCGGGCCCCCTTCACCCCTGCCGGGAGGGGTGTTCGCGTACGCCCCGGTGGTGCGCCGGCCGGGCGGTTCCCTGCGGCGCTTTCGGGCCGGGTGTTTGTGTGCGGGCCGGTGGTGGGTTGCTCGCGCAGTTCCCCGCGCCCCTTGAAACGCCCCTTCGGGGCGTGACCTTTCGGCTCGGCTGCGGGTGGTCGGGTGGCTGAGCGCGCAGTTCCCCGCGCCCCTGGGTGCCTGGGGGCGCGGGGAACTGCGCGAGCAAGCCAGCACGGTCCGCAGGCGAAAGACGGGCACAGGGGCGCAGCCCCGTGG
This sequence comes from Streptomyces sp. NPDC026377, assembly GCF_055567715.1. Taxonomy (NCBI): domain Bacteria; kingdom Bacillati; phylum Actinomycetota; class Actinomycetes; order Kitasatosporales; family Streptomycetaceae; genus Streptomyces; species Streptomyces sp. NPDC026377. Next base: position 178,771 of record NZ_JBVHPV010000001.1, on the reverse strand, counting down.
TGCTCAGGGGCGCGGGGAACTGCGCGAGCAAGCCAGCACGGTCCGCAGGCGGAAGAAGGGGGCTTGGGGGCGATGCCCCGGACGGCCGGCGGCCGCCAGGCTCACGCCGTGCGCTCGCGTACGTCGGCCAGCGCCCCGCCCGCGTACCCGATCAGCGTCTTGGGGTCGAGCGGGAAGACGGTGTGGGGCGTGCCCGCCGCCGCCCAGACCACCGCGTGGTCGAGGAGCGCGCGGTCGGCGAGGACCCGGGTGCGGCGGACATGGCCGAAGGGCGGGACGCCCCCGATCGCGTAACCGGTCGTCTCCCGGACGAGGTCGGCCCCGGCCCGCCGTACCTTCTCCGCGCCCAGCTCACGCCGTACGAGCTCCACGTCCACCCGTGACGAGCCGTCCATCAGGACGATCACCGGGACGCCGTCCACCTCGAAGACCAGCGACTTCACGATCTCGCTGACATCGCAGCCGATGGCGGCGGCAGCCTCCACGGCGGTCCTGGTCGCGTCCGGGAAGCGGCGTACCTCCACATCGAGCCCGAGGGCGCGCAGCGCCTCGGCGAACTGGGGGTGGGCGGGGGATTCTTGAGCGCTCATGCCCCCGCAGGCTAGTGGGAGCCGTGCGCAGCACGCGAGGTCGTTTCCCCGGGCCCCCGCGCACCCCGGGCCACGGCGCCCCCCGGGCCGCCGCGCCCCCCGGCACTCACCCCGCCCGCAGCACCCGCGCCACGACCGGTCCCGCCGCGTCCCCGCCGTGGCCGCCGGACTGGACGAGGGCCGCCGCGGCGAGGCCGTTGCCGTACCCGGTGAACCAGCTGTTGGACGTGCCCTGCTGGTCCACCTCGGCCGAGCCGGTCTTGGCGCCCTTGGGCCCGGGCACCCCCGCCATCGCCTTGACGGCGGTCCCGCTGCCGGTGGTCGCCGCGTGCATCATCTGCCGGAGCTGCTTGGCGAGGGCGTCGGGCAGCGGCCTTGCGGTGGCCAGTTCCCGGTCGTCCAGGGATTTCGGCACGATCACCGGCTGGCGGAACCCGCCGCCGATGACGGTGGCCGATATGGACGCCATGTCGAGCGGGCTCATCTGGACCTTGCCCTGGCCGATGTAGGAGGCGGCGGTCTCCACGCCGGAGGAGTCCGGGACGCGGCCGTCGAAGGACTTCACGCCGCCGAGCTTCCAGTTGTTCTGGCCGAGGCCGAAGTAGTCCCGGGCGGTCTGGCCGAGCGCGGTTCCGGCGATCCCCTTGCCGGTGAGCGGCTTGACCGGCTTGATGAAGGCGGTGTTGCAGGACTGCGCGAAGGCGTCGGTCAGGGTGCCGTGCGCGATGGTGAAGTCGTGGAGGTTGTGGAAGGTGTAGCCCTCCCACGGGACCGTCGCCGGGCACTCGACCGGCTGGTCCGCCCCGCCCACGCCATTCGCGATGATCATCGCGCTGGTGACGATCTTCATGGTGGAACCGGGGGCCACGGACGCCTGGAGGGAGGCGGGGAACCCGTCCTTGCGGTTGTCCGCGACGGCCCGGATCTCCCCGCTCGTCGGCTCGATCGCCACCACCGACGACTCGGCGAACTGCTTCACGGCCTGCTCGGCCGCCGCCTGGACGTCCGCGTCGAGCGTCGTCGTCAGCTTGCCGGGCTTGCCCTTGGCCAGGGTGAGCAGCGTCTGGTTCGGTGCGCCCTCGGCGCCGCCCTCGATCCAGGTCTCCACGCCCGGCGTGCCGTTGACCTTGTCGCCGTACTTCTGGCGCAGCGCGTCCAGGACGAACCCGAGCGAGGGGTACTTCTCCTTGGTCAGCACCCGCCCCCGGTGGTCCACGGCCTCGATCTCGGGGTTCTTGGCGGCCCCCGTCACCAGCTTCCCGCCCGGCTTCAGCTTCGGGTGGACGACGGCCGGCTGCCAGTCCACCAGCGCCTTGCCGGTGCTCACGCCCCGCACGACGGTGAGCCGGGAGCTGTAGTCGAGCGGCGCGGTCTTCCCCTCGTAGGAGACCTCCGCCTTCACCGTGTACGGAACGGTCGCCCCCGTGGCCGCCCCCGGCGTGATCGTCACCTTGCCCACGTGCGCCTCGTCGTGGAAGGCGGCGAGCGCGCTCTGGGCGGCGGCGTTGTTGTTGGTCAGGACGGAGGCCGCCGCCGCGTCCCCCTTGGTCCAGGCGTCGAAGAACGCCCGGGCGGTCCCGGTGATCTCGTCGGTGCTGGGCGGGCCGGTCCGTACCGGCGCCGCCCGCGTATGCGAACCGGAGGACGAGCCGTCCCCGGACACCATCTGGTAGCCGCCGTACACCACACCGGTGCCGACGACCACGAACACACCGCCGACGATGGCGGCCTTCGCTCCACTGCGCATCTCGCAGCCCCTCCCCAGGAGTCTCTTGAACGCGTTCAAGAGTTTGCTTTGGGAGGAACATTACGTGACAGCGGTGACACCGGCCCCACCCGTTACCGGACCGGGACACCGCTCAGCGGCTCAGACCCAGGTATCCAGCCACATCCGGTTCCGCCAGGAATCGAGCGGAATCGACGTGCCCGTGTACAGCGGCCAGAAGTAGATGAAGTCCTGCCCGTGCGTGAAGCGCCTCGTAGACCTTGGTCGTCTTCGGTCCCATCCGTGCAGCACTCTCCGATCTGCTGTGGTGCGAACCAGCGTAGCGGGAAAGGCCCGCATGCTTCTGAGTGAGTCGCCGCCCGTACGTGTTCGTCACCACTTTCGATGAGCCACATGGACCTTAATACCCTCGCCGACGCCAGTTGTGTGCACTTCAGCGGGGCCGTATGCGATCACGCTGATGTTGAGCTTGCGAGGCTTAGAAAAGCATGACAGGTCGAGGTCTACAAATGATGAATTGGGCGAAAAAACCCTCACCTGCAAGAAACGCAATGAGTGAGCGTGCGCTGCAATTTCACGCAAGGAGTCTTTCGCTCCACGGTGCAGCAGCACGGTGGCCGTGTCGAGGGACTCAAGGCGTCGCAACTCTTCGGCATTTTCGATCCGTTCGAAGAACTGCATCGACAGCCGCTTAACGCCGGCGAAGGCGCTGATCCCTCGTAGGTCGAGATTTCTGACCGAATGGAGCGACAACTCCTCAAGTTCCGGAAAGCGGTCCGCTCTCCCTGTCAGAGGCCGCTCAGCGCATCGGATCAAGCTTATTTCTTTGAGACCAGTCATGGTCGGTAGAGCCCCAAGATGAATGGGTGAAGCTGTTCTGTTGAAACTACCCCGCACAGTCAGGGAGGTGAGCATCTCCAAGCGATCCATACGTGGCATGCAGCTGCTCAGCACCTCCTCACTAGAAAACTGGATATTCAAGGCGTGCAAGGGGGCGATGGAGGTCATTTCGTCGTCGTTAAAACGACCGCTGTATGATGAGATATATAGGTGCTTGAGACGGGGAAGCTTTTTGACCCAGTTCAGGTCTTTAATCGCAAAACCGATGTTCAGTAGAATCAGATCGCTGAAGTACTCGATGACGTCAAGCACTTCGGGGGAGTTAAGGTCGAGCGATCTCCTGAAAGTAGGAGACTTCGACAACACGCGAACGGCGTATTCTCGAACGTCGAACTGGTTCCAGCTTCGGGCAAGTTCTCTTTGGACGGCGACTCGGCTATCGGGGCCGTATGAAGAGATCAACTCAAGAGCAGCGTCACCGCCGATTAGGGCTGCGGCACGTACCGTGGAGGCAGCTTGATTGACTTTAACGCCCTTGTGTGAACGCGGGAGAAGCGCCAGAACCGTCTCGCCGGCTGCCGCGAGTTCTTTCGCCTCCGAAAATTTGGTTGGCGGAATCAGGCGCTCTGCGCTCTCACGAACTCGTCGATACGTTTCCGGGTCAAGCTCGTCGGCATTCTCAAGGCAGGCTGCGGCAAGCAAATGTAGACGTGTCGTGAACTGAGGTTCTCGGTCCCCTCGATCCAGAAGGTCCGATAAGATTTTTTTCCGCTCGCTCGGGCGGGCATGGCCGATGGCCATGGTCACTGCCTCGTGCCATTGATCTAGATGAGCATGCTCGATTAGAACGCCAATATCGTTAAGCGCTATAAGGTTCTCCGCTGCAAGGTACTCCTGAAAGGTACGGTGGACAAAGTCAACCCGCCCCTCGACCGGCATCCGCAGTACGCCGCTGCGTACCATCAGATACTTATAGACGCTCTCGGCGTCGTCGTGTACCGCAGGCATTGTGCTGAGAGCGGTCTGTGTCTGCTCGACAGCCTGTGTGTTGGTGCAGTCTGTCCAGCCGTTCCTGAGCAGCCAATAAGCTAGGCTTCCAAGAATACGCTTCTTTTGGTGAAGAGTGAGGTTTGGGGCATTGGGGTGGGCGATTTTCCTTTCGTTGTCTCTTCGTACGAGCAGCATCTCCAGAGCTGCTGCGTAAAGTTCCATGCGGCCACGCGGAAGCTGCATTCTTCTGTCACGGTTGAGGGTGCAGAGAAGGGCACAAAGAAGCGGGTTAGACGCCAATCGCCGCAGTTGACGCTGAGTGTTAACTTGTGTGATCAGCTCCGCTTGAAATGTATTGAGATCGTTGTCGTCGCTTTTTCCCGCGTTAGAGCCCATGGCTTCACGGGCGGCTTGGTGCCAATGCTGAATAAAGTTTTCAATGTCTCCTTTGCCCATAGGTAGAAGGTCAAGGGCAACAAATCCCTCTCGCGCCAACCACTTTTCCTCGGCGGCGGCAGGGCGAGAAGTTACGATGTAGCGGCACTGCGGATAGACGGAGATCAGGTCCTGAAGCCACTTTCTTGCCTCCTCGCGGCGTGCCTCGGGGAGCTCGTCAACTCCATCTATTAGGACTAAGGCTTGTCCGGTGTGAAGGACTGAGTTAACCCAACCCCCAGGCATTTCCCCAGCCAGATTCCTGCCAATTTCCGTCAAAAACTCTTCGGGTGCCGGCAGCTCTCTATCAGCAAAACGGCGGAGCGGTAGCACGAAGGGAATATGTTCAGCGAGTGGCTGCAACTCGTCGTCAAGCGTTCCTCGCGCAGCATTAACTGCAAGCCAGAAGAGTAGAGTGCTCTTCCCCGATCCAGCATCTCCGCGGAGCAGTACACGTGGGAATGCAGCAATGGCGGCCTCGGAGCGTAGGCTCCCTGGCGTTCCGGAAACGTCACTCGTTCCCGGCCGGGTGGTCTTATTGACGAATGCCAGACTTCCGTCGATGGCACCTGTGTGGCCCTGGGCTCCAGCGTCGGCAAGGGCCAGGCTGATGTAGGCGGTACTTAGCGGATAAGTCCTAGCGTCGGGGTTGGCAAGAGTTAGTCCGAAAAGTTCCAATTGGTCGAGCTTCTGAACCACATACCGCTTGTATCTGCTTTCGAACCGACGGATATGTGTGTCCTTTTCGCCACTAACCGCCCAACGGACGCGATCTGTCTCGATCAAAAGTTGATTGATTCGCGCAAGTTGCTCTTTGCTGACCACTGCCAGGAAGGAGGGCCAAGTGGAGACGAAGTGTATTACCTGCGCGGAACACTCGAAGATTATGCGCTGGTAGAGCTGTTCGCCTTTTTCACTCAGCATCCGACAGGCTGTTTGGTCCTCAGCTTCCTTGATTACGGTGTCTGCGAAGGTTGCCGGGTCCAAGCTGCAGTCGAACATGTCGACCTTAGTAGCAGTAAATGCTGCATTGGCGGCTTCGGCCGCGGACGTAACTTCGTAATCCGGAATTCCCCGGAATTCCGTAGCGATCACGGGCTCGAGTGCTGATGTTACGAACTTGGAGAAGTGTTGAATGTCCTTGTCGTGGACTTGCCGAGCTGGGATGATCTTGTTCATCATCCGACCCTTGGCCGGATGGCGCGCCGTAAGCGCTCCATGATTAGGCGCAGTGACTGCCCGGACGATTGCTGTGCTTGCCGCCCTGAGCGCACTACCAGCCAGTTTGAGCGCGATGGACTCCCACCCCAGCATGACCCTCCCCAGTGTCGCACCTCACTTTACAGCGCATGTGCGGCCTGGGGGCTTGTATGCGCAGTGCTTGGAGCGCTGACCGATCGCCCCTGCGGAAGGCCCCTTGAACGCCTGGCGGAGATAGCACTGTGGACGATTCGTGGCCGGGGAACCCTCGCGGAGCGCTCGGGACTGCCGTTTGCGCAGGTCGGGCGTGCCGCTCTGTGCGCCCTATGGGCAGATTGTAAAACTGCCGTGGTGTCGCAACCGGGCCGTCTCCGGGCCGTCCGAGGGCGGCCGACAGCGGCCATCAGCGACCAATAACGACCGGGAGGGCGCGGCTGTCCGCCGCGCCCTCCCGGGGTGTCTACCCAGCTACACCCACGTATCCAGCCACATCCGGTTCCGCCAGGAATCGAGCGGAATCGACGTGCCCGTGTACAGCGGCCAGAAGTAGATGAAGTTCCACACGATCAGCAGCACCAGCACGCCCGCGCCGATCGCGCCCACCGCCCGGCGCCGCTCGTCCGAGCCCGGCGGCCCGAGGATCGCGCCGATCATCATCGCCACCGCCAGGCACAGGAACGGCACGAAGACGACCGCGTAGAAGAAGAAGATCGTCCGCTCCTGGTAGAGGAACCAGGGCAGATAGCCCGCCGCGACGCCGCAGACGATCGCGCCCGCCCGCCAGTCGCGCCGGAACGCCCAGCGCCACAGCACGTACAGGAGCGCGAAGCACGCCGCCCACCACAGCAGCGGCGTGCCGAGCGCCAGTACCTCGCGGGCGCACTTGCCGGTGGTGGAGGAGGGGCAGCCGTCGGTGCCGGGGGAGGGGCTCTCGTAGAAGTACGAGACCGGGCGGCCCAGGACGATCCAGCTCCACGGGTTGGACTGGTAGGTGTGCTGGTCGGTGAGGTTGACGTGGAAGCTGTAGACCTCGGACTCGTAGTGCCACAGGCTGCGCAGCGACTCCGGCATCCAGCCCATGTCGAACTGCGGCAGGCTCACCCTGCCCAGCAGCGGCAGCTTCACATGGTCGGGGGAGAGGCCGTCGCGGCCGTGCGCCCAGTCCCGGAAGTACCCCTTGTCGGTCATGAACCAGCCGGTCCAGGAGGCCAGATACGTCAGGACCGCCACCGGGACCGTGGAGAGGAAGGCAGGGAAGGCGTCCCTGCGGAGCACCGCGCGGTAGGGCCGCGCCGCACCGGCCGTCCGGCGGGCGCCCGCGTCCCACAGCACCGCCATGACGCAGAAGAAGACCAGGACGTACAGGCCGTTCCACTTGGTGCCGCAGGCCAGCCCCAGCATCACCCCGGCCGCGATCCGCCACGGGCGCCACCCCAGGCGCAGGCCCTCCGCCACCGCCGTGTCCGGGCGCAGACCGCCCGCCTCGTTCGTGGGGAGCGCCGCCGCCAGCCGGGCGCGCGCCCGGTCCCGGTCGATCAGCAGACAGCCGAAGGCGGCGAGCACGAAGAACATGACCACCAGGTCGAGCAGGGCCATCCGGCTCATCACGAAGTGCAGCCCGTCCACGGCGAGCAGCGCGCCCGCCAGGCAGCCGAGGAACGTCGAGCGGAAGAGCCGACGCCCGATCCGGCAGAGCATCAGCACCGAGAGCGTGCCCAGCACCGCCATCACGAAGCGCCAGCCGAACGGCGTGAAGTCGAACCACTTCTCGCCGATGCCGATGAGGTACTTGCCGACCGGCGGATGCACCACATAGCCCGGGTCGGTGGGGATCGGCACCGACGAGGGATCCTTGATGACCGCCTTGTCGACGTCCTTGGGCCAGGCGCCCTCGTAGCCGCGGTTGATGAGCGCCCAGGCGTCCTTGGCGTAGTACGTCTCGTCGAATATCACCGCGTCCGGGCTGCCGAGGCGCCAGAACCGCAGCACCCCCGCCACCAGGGTGACCAGCAGCGGGCCGCCCCAGCCCGACCAGCGCACCAGGCGCTCGCCGGTCGCCGGGGAGACCCTCAGGGCCGCCCAGAGCCGGCCGGACGGCCGGGTGTACGGCGGCACCAGCCGCTCGCGCAGGCCGGTTCTCGGCCCGGCCGCGTAGCCGAAGCGGCGCAGCCGGTCCTGCCAGCCGGGCGGCGGATCTTCGGCGTCATGGCCCTCAAGGGTCTGCGGCGCAGTACTGGTCACCGCGCCATCGTAGGGAAAGGGCCTGTGCGAGTCCCGTGGCCGGGCCCGATCCGGTCCGGGCGAACGGCACCGTCCGGAGGCTGGGAGGATGGCGGGGTGACCGGAACACTCGTACTCGCAGGCACCCCCATCGGCGACATCGCGGACGCGCCGCCGCGCCTGGCCGCCGAACTGGAGCGGGCCGACGTCGTGGCCGCCGAGGACACCCGGCGGCTGCGCGGGCTGACCCGGGCGCTCGGCATCCACACCTCGGGGCGGGTCGTCTCCTACTTCGAGGGCAACGAGTCCGCCCGGACGCCCGAACTCGTCGAGGCGCTGGAGGGCGGCGCGCGCGTGCTGCTGGTGACCGACGCCGGGATGCCGTCGGTCTCCGACCCCGGCTACCGGCTCGTGGCGGCGGCCGTGGAGAAGGACATCAAGGTCACGGCCGTGCCCGGCCCCTCGGCGGTGCTCACCGCGCTCGCCCTGTCCGGGCTGCCCGTCGACCGGTTCTGCTTCGAGGGCTTCCTGCCGCGCAAGGCGGGCGAGCGGCTCGGCAGGCTGCGCGAGGTCGCCGGTGAGCGCCGCACCCTCGTCTACTTCGAGGCCCCGCACCGCCTAGACGACACGCTCGCCGCGATGGCCGAGGTCTTCGGCGCCGACCGCCGCGCCGCCGTCTGCCGTGAGCTGACCAAGACGTACGAGGAGGTCAAGCGCGGCAGCCTGGGCGACCTCGCCGCCTGGGCCGCCGAAGGGGTGCGCGGCGAGATCACCGTGGTGGTGGAGGGCGCCCCCGAGACCGGTCCGGCCGAGCTGGACGCCGAGGAGCTGGTGCGCAGGGTGCTGGTGCGCGAGGAGGCGGGCGAGCGGCGCAAGGAGGCGATCGCCGCCGTGGCCCTGGAAGCGGGCCTGCCCAAGCGCGAGGTGTTCGACGCCGTCGTGGCGGCAAAGAACGCGGCACGACAGGCACCCGCGGACGGCAAAGGACTATCGTAAAAAGTAAAGCGCAGGCCGCGCACCGGGGCTTTTGCCTAGGAAAGGCCAAATCGGCACCAACACTCGACAGCCCCTGATGCGTTTCGGCGGCGAAAGGCGTCCCATGGATCGGGGGCGCTTTCCGCCTCCGCTCGCAAGGAGCGCTCGCAAGAGCTTGTCCAGCGGACAAGGGAGCCGGCAGATGAGTGAGATCGCTGAGACCACGGCACACGAGGCTTATGCCTTCGCGTGCATGAGGTGTGGATATGGCTGGGAGCAGGCGTACGAGATAGAGCACCACGTGGACGGCAAGGGGCAGTCGTTCGTGGTCTACAGGGCGGACGGGGAGCGGGTTCCCTCGCCGCTGTCCCAGCCCACCTGTATGAACTGCGGCGGGCACGTCGTGCGCACCCTGCGCGCCGGCCGGGTCTCCAGCGTGCAGCAGTGGCTCGCCCACCAGTCCACCCACCAGGCACCGGCCGGGCCCGTGGGCTCGGGGGGCGACCCGGAGCCGGTCGCCGCGCCCGCGGCCGGGGCGGGCGCCACGGCCGCGGCCGAGCCCGAGGCGGGCCACCACTGGCATCTGTCCGACCTCCTGCACCCCTTCCAGCACCACCACAAGAAGTGACCGGGCGGGGCCTTTCATAGGATCGGCCCCATGAGTGCCGCCAAGGATGCCCCGCCGCCCCTGCCCGAACCGCTCGGTGTGGCGGTGGCCGACTCGCACACCCACCTGGACATGCAGTCCACGACGGTCGAGGAGGCCCTGGCCAGGGCCGCGGCCGTCGGGGTGACCACGGTCGTCCAGGTGGGCTGCGACCTCAAGGGCTCCCGCTGGGCGGCGGAGACGGCCGAGGCGCACGAGAACGTGCACGCCGCCGTCGCCCTGCACCCGAACGAGGCGCCCAGGATCGTCCTGGGCGACCCCGACGGCTGGTCGCGCCAGGGGGCGCGGGGGCCCGGCGGCGAGGCCGCCCTCGACGACGCGCTCGCCGAGATCGACCGGCTCGCCGCCCTCCCGCACGTCAAGGCCGTCGGCGAGACCGGTCTGGACTACTTCCGCACCGGCGCCGACGGCATGGCCGCCCAGGAGCGGTCCTTCCGGGCGCACATCGAGATCGCCAAACGGCACGGCAAGGCGCTCGTCATCCACGATCGCGAGGCGCACGCGGACGTGCTGCGCGTACTGCGGGAAGAGGGCGCCCCGGAGCGCACGGTCTTCCACTGCTATTCCGGCGACGCGGAAATGGCGGAACTCTGCGCGCGGGCGGGCTACTTCATGTCCTTCGCCGGAAACATGACGTTCAAGAACGCCCAGCCACTGCGCGACGCGCTCGCGGTCGCCCCGCTCGAACTCGTCCTCGTGGAGACGGACGCGCCCTTCCTCACCCCGGCGCCGTACCGCGGACGGCCCAATGCGCCGTATCTCATTCCGATTACGGTGCGCGCCATGGCGGCGGTGAAGGGGGTTCATGAGGACGTGCTGGCCGCGGCCCTCGCGGAGAACACCGCCCGCGCCTTCGATTACTGAGGGATAACGGCCCGGGTGCCCCGGGTGGGCGAGCGCAGGGTAGCGCGGCGACGCTCCGTAGTCGAATCGCTTTGGACGGTGACGAAGGCTCCGCTAATGTCCCGCCCTCGACGGGACGACAGGCCGGACCTCGGGAGCGCCGTGAGCAATTCGCAGGGCAGTCACCGTGCCGTACGCGGCGGCCGCCGCGCGGCGACAAGAACGGTGGAGCCGCCGTACGCGCAGGACGCGCCCCCGCCGTACGCACAGCTGCCGTACCCGCAGGACGTGCCGCCGGCCGCCGGGCCGCCGTACGACGCCTACGGGACGCAGTCGGCGGAGGTGCCCGGGCCGCGCCGGGGCGCCGGGCCGCGGGAGGGTTCGCGGGCCGGGGCGCGGCGGGCCGCCCGGCGCCGCCGCGGCGGGGCGCTGTTCGGCGCCGGGCCCGAGGCCCTGCGCCGGCTCATCCCGCAGGCGCTGGTGGTCGCCTTCCTCGCGGGCGGGACCACCGCGTTCCTCGTCAACGACAAGGCCGTACGGCTCACCGTCGACGGCGTCCCGCGCACCCTGCACACCTTCGCCGACGACGTCGACGAACTCCTCGCGGACCAGCACGTCGGCGTCGGGGACCACGACATCGTCGCGCCCGGCCGCCACGAGGCGCTGGCCGGCGGCGACGAGGTCGTCGTGCGCTACGGCCGCCCCGTCGCCCTCACCCTCGACGGCCAGCGCCGCCAGGTGTGGACCACCGCCCAGACCGTGGACGGGGCGCTGCGCCAGCTCGGGGTGCGCGCCGAGGGCGCGTATCTGTCGGCCTCTCGCTCCTCGGCCATCGGCCGCACCGGAATGGGCCTGGACGTGCGCACCGAGCGCCAGGTCACCTTCCTCGCCGACGGGCGCGAGCGCACGATCCGCACCAACGCGGCGACCGTCGCCGAGGCCGTCGAGGAGGCCGGGATCTCCCTGCGGAACCAGGACACCACCTCCGTGCCGCCCTCCGCCTTCCCCCGCGACGGGCAGACGATCACCGTCATGCGGATCACCGGCAGCCGCGTGGTCCGTGAGGAGCCCATCCCGTACAAGGTCGTCAGGACCAGGGACGACGCGCTCTTCGCCGGGACCGAGGTCGTCGACCGGCCGGGCCAGCGCGGCTTCCGCAAGGTCACCTACGCGCTGCGAACCGTCGACGGGGTGCGGCAGAGACCCCGGAAGGTGGCCGAGCACGTGGTGCGCCCGCCGGTCACCCAGACCGTCCGGGTCGGCACCAAGCCGCTGCCCGCCTCGGCAGGCGGCGCCGACCACCTCGACTGGCGCGCCCTCGCCCACTGCGAGTCCGGCGGGCGCCCCGGCGCGGTCGACCCCACGGGGAACTACGGCGGGCTCTACCAGTTCGACGGCCGCACCTGGCACGCGCTCGGCGGCAGCGGCCTCCCGCAGCACGCCAGCGCCGCCGAGCAGACGCTCCGGGCGAAGAAGCTCTATGTGCAGCGGGGGGCGAGTCCGTGGCCGCACTGCGGCCGTAGGCTGTATCGGTGAGCACCACTGAGCCCGATGCCCTCCTCGGCCCCGCCGACATCCGTGAACTGGCCGCAGCGCTGGGCGTACGCCCCACCAAGCAGCGCGGCCAGAACTTCGTCATCGACGCCAATACGGTCCGCCGGATCGTACGGACGGCGCAGGTGCGGCCCGACGACGTCGTGGTGGAGGTCGGGCCCGGCCTCGGCTCGCTGACCCTGGCGCTCCTGGAGGCGGCGGACCGGGTGACGGCCGTCGAGATCGACGACGTGCTCGCGGGCGCGCTGCCCGCCACCATCGAGGCCCGCCTCCCCGCGAAGAAGGACCGCTTCGCGCTGGTCCACTCCGACGCCATGCTGGTCCAGGAGCTGCCCGGCCCGGCGCCCACCGCACTGGTGGCGAACCTCCCGTACAACGTCGCCGTGCCCGTCCTCCTCCACATGCTGGACCGCTTCCCCACGATCGAGCGCACCCTGGTCATGGTCCAGGCGGAGGTCGCCGACCGGCTCGCGGCGAGGCCCGGCAACAAGGTGTACGGCGTGCCGTCGGTGAAGGCCAACTGGTACGCGGAGGTCAAGCGCGCCGGGTCCATCGGCCGCAACGTCTTCTGGCCCGCCCCCAACGTCGACTCCGGGCTGGTCGCGCTGGTCCGGCGCGCCGAGCCGGTGCGGACCACCGCCACCAAGGCGGAGGTCTTCGCGGTGGTCGACGCGGCCTTCGCCCAGCGCCGCAAGACCCTGCGGGCCGCGCTCGCGGGCTGGGCCGGCTCCGCCCCCGCCGCCGAACAGGCGCTGGTCGCGGCCGGGATCTCGCCGCAGGCCCGCGGCGAGGCGCTGACGGTGGAGGAGTTCGCGCGGATCGCGGAGGCGAAGCCGTGACGGCGCCGGGGGCCGTGACGGAACCGACGGCGCCGATGGTGACGGTCCGGGTCCCCGCCAAGGTCAACGTCCAGCTCGCGGTGGGCCCGGCCCGCCCCGACGGCTTCCACGACCTCGCCAACGTCTTCCTCGCGGTCGGCCTCTACGACGAGGTCACGGCCGCGCCCGCCGACGCGCTGCGCGTCACCTGCTCGGGCCCGGACGCGGACAAGGTCCCGCTGGACCGTACGAACCTGGCGGCGCGGGCGGCCGAACTGCTGGCCGCGCGGTACGGGCTGGCGCCCGACGTCCACCTCCACATCGCCAAGGACATCCCCGTCGCGGGTGGCATGGCGGGCGGCAGCGCGGACGGCGCGGCGGCGCTGGTGGCGTGCGACGCGCTGTGGGGCACGGGCGCGTCCCGCGAGGAGCTGCTCGACATCTGCGCCGAGCTCGGCAGCGACGTGCCGTTCAGCCTGGTCGGCGGGGCGGCGCTGGGCACGGGGCGGGGCGAGAAGCTGGCCGCGCTGGAGGTGGGCGGCTCCTTCCACTGGGTGTTCGCGGCGGCGGACGGGGGGTTGTCGACCCCGGCGGTGTACCGGGAGTTCGACCGGCTCAACCCGGACGCGGTGGCGCCCTCGGCGGACCCGGCCCTGCTCGCCGCGCTGCGCACGGGCGACGTCTTCGCCCTGGCGGGCGCGCTCTCCAACGACCTCCAGGGCGCGGCCCTGTCCCTGCGGCCGTCCCTGGTGGACGTGCTGGCGGCGGGGAGTGGGGCGGGGGCGCTGGCGGGGCTGGTCTCGGGGTCCGGGCCGACCACGGCGTTCCTGGCACGGGACGCGGCGGCGGCGCGGAGGATCGCGGACGCGCTCGGGGCGTCGGGCCTGTGCCGCTCGGCCCGGGTGGCGCTGTCCCCCGCGCCGGGGGCGACTGTCGTGGCTGCGTGAGCCGTTTCGGGGCGCGGGGGTCCGGTAAGGCGTTGTTGGTCGCCGGCGGCCTGGTGGGGGCTGGTCGCGCAGTTCCCCGCGCCCCTGGGCACCTGGGGGCGCGGGGAACTGCGCGCGCAACCCACCACGGTCCGCACCCGTAAGACGTCGTTGTTCACCTGCGGCCCGGTGGGGGCTGGTCGCGCAGTTCCCCGCGCCCCTGGCGGGGTGCACCGCACCGCACCACGGTCCGTGCCTCCGGGACGGGGGTGCACCGCGTCGCACCGCGGGTGATTCCGCAGGACGTAACCTTGGAGGCGATTCAGCCCCCCTGTTCAGGAGTGAAATGGCCGTCAACCTGGTCAATGTCGAGGCAGTCAGCAAGGTGTACGGCACCCGTGCCCTGCTCGACGGTGTTTCCCTCGGCGTCTCCGAAGGGGACCGGATCGGGGTGGTCGGCCGCAACGGTGACGGCAAGACCACCCTCATCCGGATGCTCGCCCAGCTGGAGGAGGCCGACACCGGCCGTGTCACCCACGTCGGTGGCCTCCGCCTCGGCGTGCTCACCCAGCACGACTCGCTGGACCCGAAGGCCACCGTCCGCCACGAGGTGATCGGCGACCTCGCCGACCACGAGTGGGCGGGCAACGCCAAGATCCGCGACGTGCTCACCGGCCTCTTCGGCGGTCTCGCCCTGCCCGGCTTCGAGAGCGGCCTGGACACGGTCATCGGCCCGCTCTCCGGCGGCGAGCGCCGCCGCATCGCGCTGGCCAAGCTGCTCATCGCCGACCCGGACCTGATCATCCTGGACGAGCCCACCAACCACCTGGACGTGGAGGGCATCGCCTGGCTGGCCGCCCATCTGCGGGCCCGGCGCTCGGCGCTGGTCTGCGTCACCCACGACCGCTGGTTCCTGGACCAGGTCTGCACCCGGATGTGGGACGTCCAGCGGGGCAGCGTCTACGAGTACGAGGGCGGCTACAGCGACTACGTGTTCGCCCGCGCCGAGCGGGAGCGGATCGCCGCGACCGAGGAGGCCAAGCGGCAGAACCTGATGCGCAAGGAGTTGGCCTGGCTGCGGCGCGGCGCCCCCGCCCGCACCTCCAAGCCGCGCTACCGCATCGAGGCCGCCAACGAGCTGATCGCGGACGTGCCGCCGCCGCGCGACACCTCGGAGCTGATGAAGTTCGCGGGCGCCCGCCTCGGCAAGACCGTCTTCGACCTGGAGGACGTGACCGTGCAGGCCGGGCCCAAGGTGCTGCTCAAGCACCTGACCTGGCAGCTCGGCCCGGGCGACCGCATCGGCCTGGTCGGGGTGAACGGCGCGGGCAAGACCTCGCTCCTGCGCGCGCTGGCGGAGGCGGCCCGTACCGACGGCGAGGCGCAGCCCGCGGCCGGACAGATCAAGGTCGGCAAGACCGTGCGGCTCGCCTACCTCTCGCAGGACGTCACCGAACTCCCCGCCGAACTGCGTGTCCTGGAGGCCGTGCAGCAGATCCGCGACCGGGTCGACCTCGGCACCGGCCGGGAGATGACGGCCGGGCAGCTGTGCGAGCAGTTCGGGTTCGGCAAGGAGAAGCAGTGGACGCCGGTCGGGGACCTGTCCGGTGGTGAGCGGCGCAGGCTCCAGCTGCTGCGGCTGCTGATGGACGAGCCGAACGTCCTCTTCCTCGACGAACCCACCAACGACCTGGACATCGAGACGCTGACCCAGCTGGAGGACCTGCTCGACGGCTGGCCGGGCTCGATGGTCGTCATCTCGCACGACCGGTTCTTCATCGAGCGCACCACCGACCGGGTGTGGGCGCTGCTCGGCGACGCGTCCCTGCGGATGCTGCCGCGCGGTATCGACGAGTACCTGGAGCGGCGCAGGCGGATGATCGAGGAGGCGGTCCCGGTCGCCGCCCCGGCCGCCGCCAGGCCCGCGGGCACGGCCTCCTCCGCCGACTCCCGGGCCGCGAAGAAGGAGCTCCAGCGGATCGAGCGGCAGCTGAACAAGATCTCCGAGCGGGAGAGCGGTCTGCACGCACAAATCGCCGACAACGCCACCGACTTCGAGAAGGTCGCACGGCTCGACGCGGAGCTGCGCGCCCTCATCGGCGAGCGCGACGAGCTGGAGATGCGATGGCTGGAACTGGCCGAGGAGGCCTAGGGGCGGGTGTGACGCGTGGGGCTCGTGAGGACGGGTGACGAGTCGTAAAGAGCACGTGCAAACTCCATAACAGGCGCATCACAGGCCGGTCCGCCCTTGGGAACAGGGACGGACCGGCCCCCTGTTCGAGGGGGTTCGGGTGATACAAAGAAGCCCCGCTCGACTGACGCAAACTGTGCGGGACCATGTCCGATTCCGCTCCGGAAACGCGGGGGAGTCCGTTCGGGCAGCGGTCCGCACGAAGGGGGAGACACGCTGTGACCCAGCCGCCCAGCCAGCAGCCGCCGCAGGGGGGCTTCGGGGCACCCAGCAACCCGCCCGCCCAGCCGCCGCAGATGCCGCCGCCGCCCGCCGGCCCGCCGCCCGCGATGCCGCCCGGCCCGCCGCAGGGCGCGCCCGCCCCGGCCCCCGGCTACGGCTACCCGCAGGCCCCCGGGGCGCAGCCGGGCTACGGCTATCCGCAGGCGCCCGGCCAGCCCGGCCAGCCCGGTCCGTACGGCCAGCAGCCCGGCCCCTACGGCCAGCAGGCGGGCCCGTACGGCGGTTACCCGACGCAGCCCCAGTACCCGGGCGCCCCGATGCCGGAGCCGCCGGGCGGGGGACGCAACCCCTTCAAGGGCAAGCCCGCCGTGATCGTGGCGGCGGCCGTGGCCGGTCTGCTCGTGGTCGGCGGCGGCGTGTACTTCGCCACCAAGGGCGGGGACGGCGACAAGAAGTCCGAGTCGAAGGCGAGCCAGAGCGCGCAGCCCAGCGGCTCCCCCACCACCGACCAGGGCGACGGCAAGGGCGACGGCCGCGCCGGGAACGACGACCTCAACGCGGGCCGCAAGGACGGCGAGGCGAAGGTCTGGCTCCAGGAGAACGCCACCCAGCTGACCCAGAACGGCGCCGAGCAGTCCGGCCCCTGGGTGATCGGCGACACCGTCGTCAAGGCGATGTACAAGGAGGTCACCGGCTATTCGGTGACGGACGGCAAGCAGAAGTGGAGCGTGCCGCTGAGCGCCCCGCTGTGCGGAGCGCCGCACCAGACCACCGCCGACGGCAAGATCGTCCTCGGTGTGCAGGAGAACAACACCAAGAACGCCAAGTGCAACCAGCTCCAGCAGGTCGACCTCGCGGCCGGCAAGGCGGGCTGGAAGGTGGCGGTACCGTCGGAGAACGCCTTCGACATCATGACCAGCTTCGACCTGGCGATCAGCGGCAACACCGTGGCGGTGGCCCGGATGGGCGGCGTCAGCGGGTTCTCGGTCCTGGACGGCAAGAAGATCTTCGGCCAGGAGCGCAGCGGCAACTGCCGTTCGGACGCCTTCGCGGGCGGTTCCCGGCTGATCGCCGCGGGCAGCTGCACGGTCGGCGGTGACACGCTCGCGGTCGACCAGATCCAGGAGCTGGACGCCACGACCGGCAAGCCCAAGTGGACCAAGCAGTTCCCCAAGGGCTGGAAGGTCGCCCGGGTCTTCTCCGTCGACCCGCTGGTGGTCTACGTGACCAACAAGGACAAGAAGCAGTACAACATCTCGACGTACAAGCCGGACGGCTCGCTCCGCTCCGAGCTGGTCAGCAAGGACAGCTTCCAGCCGGAGTGCGGCTGGGCGATCATGGACCGCGACCTCCAGGGCTGCCTGGGCGCCGCCGCCGACGCCAACACGCTGTATCTGCCGACCGAGCCCAAGCGCAGCTCGGGCGACACCTTCGGGCGCACCAACGCGGTCGTGGCGTTCGACCTCAACACCGGCAAGGAGAAGTGGCGTTCGAGTGCGGGCAGCGCCCGCACGATGCTGCCGCTGAACGCCGAGAACGGCAAGGTCCTCGCCTACATCGCGCCCACCACCGAGCAGGGCGGCGCGGTCGCGGAGGTCGCGGGTGCGGGCCAGCCGAAGATCGTGCTCCAGAACCCGGCGTCCACCGCCTCCATCGAGAACGGCTTCTTCTCCAAGCACGTGGCCTTCCGCGACGGCCGGCTCTTCATCCTCAACGGCCGCGTCTCCAGCCCCAAGGGCGACACCAAGGAGAAGGCCCTGATGGGGTTCGGCAACTGATGAACGCGCCCGCTTCCGCTCCCTTCCCTTCCGCAGAGGTACGTACGTCATGAGCCAGCCTCCCCAGCCTCCCCAGCAGCCGCCGGGCGAGCCGCCGCGGTCCCCGGCCCCGGGGTTCGGTGCCCCGCAGGAGCCCCCGGCGGGCGGCTTCGGCGCGCCCACCCCGCCCCCGGCGGGCGGTTTCGGCGCCCCCACGCCGCCGCCCCCGGCGATGCCGCCCGCGCCGCCGGCCCAGCCGCCGACCGCCCCCGCGGCCCCGGCCTACGGCTACCCGCACGCCCCCGCCCCCGGGCAGCCGTCCGCGTACGGCTATCCGCAGACCCCGCCCCCGGGCCAGCCCGGTTACGGCTACCCGGGCCAGCCGCAGCAGGGCTACGGCTACCCGGGACAGCCGCCCACCCAGCCCATGGCGCCGCAGGGCGCCCCGGGCGGTCCCGGTGGCGGCAGGAAGCTCAACACCCAGATGACGATCATCGTCTCGGCGGTCGTCGCGGTCGCGCTGATCGTCGGCGGCGGCGTCTGGTACGCCAAGAGCAAGGACGGCGACAAGAAGGACGAGTCCAAGTCCGGCTCCACGCAGGGCGCCAACGGCGGCAAGGAGGGCGGCTCGACCGGGGGCGGCGGCAAGGAGCAGGCTCCCGCCAACGTCGCCTCCAAGGTGCTCTTCCAGGTGCCGCAGCCCAAGGTGAGCGACCTGGTCCACGTGGACGGCTCCTGGCTGACCGAGAAGGTGTACGCCAAGTCGGGCGTCAACGAGATCGTGGGCTACGACCCCGCCAAGGGCACCCAGCTGTGGAAGCTGCCGCTGCCCGGCGCGGTCTGCGCGGCGACCACGCACGTCACCTCCGACGCCAAGACGGCGATCGTCTACGAGGGCCCCAAGGCCTCCGGCGAGAAGTACGCGCGCTGCACCGAGGTCGCCGTGCTCGACCTCACCACCGGCAAGCTGGCCTGGACGAACTCCGTCAAGGACGGCGACCGCAAGGCGATGTACGAGGAGGTCACCATCGGCGCCGGCACGGTCGCCACCGGCGGCACCTCGGGCGGTTCCGCCTGGGACGTGGCCACCGGCAAGCTGCTGTGGCAGCCGAAGGTCACCACCGACCAGTGCAAGGACGCCGGATACGGCGGCGGCGACGCGCTGGTCGCGGTCCGCAAGTGCGGTGACTACGACAATCCCACGGTCACCATCCAGCCGCTGAACCCCAAGACGGGCGCTCCGGCCTCCTCGTACCGGATGCCGGCCGGTGTCCAGTACGCGCACATCGTCTCCTCCAAGCCGCTGGTCGTGGCCGCCGACGTCGGTGAGACCGCGGGCGACGGCAGCGGGATCTCGGACTTCTTCTCGATCGACGACAAGACCGGCAAGCTGCTGGCCCGCATTCCGGCGCCGGGCGACAAGTACGCCGCCGACTGCGACTCCACCGAGGTGGAGAAGTGCACCTCGGTCGCGGCGGGCGGCGGCAAGCTGTACGTCCCGACCGAGCAGCACGACGGCGCGGGCGGCAACGGCTACTCCGGCCGTACCAACGAGATCATGGCGTTCGACCTGGCGACCGGGCAGCCCGTGCCCGGCAAGGCCGACGCGGGCGACGGCTCCTCGCTGTACCCGCTGCGGATGGACGGCAACAACGTCATCGCGTTCAAGAAGCCCCCGTACGACAAGGGCAGCCAGATCGTGAGCATCGACGGCGGCAGCTTCAAGCAGACGGTCCTGCTGGAGAACCCGGCGGACACCTCGGTGCGCGCCGCGCTCTCGCAGTTCGGTCCCGAGTACGGCGAGATCCGCTACGACAAGGGCAAGCTCTTCATGTCGGCCACCTCGGTCATGAAGCCGAGCACGCTGACCGACGAGAAGAAGTACCTGCTGATCGGTCTCGGCACCGGCTGAGGCGGCGGCGCCGTCCTTCCGGCGTCAACTTCTCCACCACGGCGGCCCCGGCCGCGGAGCACCCTCCGCGGCCGGGGCCGCCGCGTTCACCTGCGCGGACACCCTCCTTCGCCAAGTAGTCCCGAATGCCGGGGATTTCGGCAATCCGGGCGTCTTCTGACCGGTAGGGGGCGCGCGACGTCGAACAAGCGTGTAGCTTGCCGGGGCAGGGAGGGCCGGGCCAGGGCAGTTGGCAACGTGCCCCGGGGGATGGGGGGTTGCTCGATGGGCGTGCGGCTCATGGTGGTCGACGACCACCGCCTGCTCGCGGAGGCGCTCGCCTCGGCGCTCAAGCTCCGCGGGCACCGGGTGCTGGCCGCGGCCGCCCCGGTCGCGGGCGCGGCCGAGCTGGTGGTGGCGCGGGCGCCGGAGGTGTGTCTGCTCGGCACGGCCGGGCCCGCCGAGCCGGGAGTGTTCGACCCGATCGTCAGGATCAAGCGCGAGCGGCCGCAGGTGGCCGTGGTGGTGCTGGGGCCGGTCCCGAGCCCGCGCGGGATCGCCGCCGCCTTCGCCGCGGGCGCCTCCGGTTACGTCCGGCACGACGAGCGCATCGAGGGCGTGGAACGCGCCATGGTCAAGGCACGCGCGGGCGAGGCGGCGGTGGCGCCGCAACTGCTCCAGGGGGCCTTCGCGGAGCTGCTCAACCCGGCCGCGCAGCCGGACGACGAGGGGCAGCGGCTGCTCCAGATGCTCACACCGCGCGAGGTCGAGGTGCTGGTCAGGGTCGCGGACGGGGAGGACACGCGGCTGATCGCGGCGGGCATGGGCATCGCCCCCTCCACCGCGCGCACCCACGTCCAGCGGGTCCTGATGAAGCTGGGCGTCGGCTCCCGGCTGGAGGCGGCGGCGCTGGCCGCCCGCACCGGACTGCTCGACCGGGCGGTGCCCCCGGCGGGCTGAGCCGGGACCTCTTCTCCGCAGGCGCTGTGGGCGCGACCGCACGACGGCCGCGCCCACAGGCATGTCCGGACCACGCAGCGGTTCCACCCGGCCCCGGCGGACCCGTCTTCGGCGTGCCCATTGACTCATGGTGTTGGCTCGTGGTTTTTTATGTTTGGTTCTGTTTGAAGGTGGAGGTGCAGGTGAAGAAGACGTCGACCCGGCTCGCCGACGGCCGCGAGCTGCTCTACTACGACTTGCGGGACGACGTCGTACGGGACGAGACGGACACCCGGCCGCTCGACCCCGTCTCCACGGCCTCCGAGATCCGCCGCGACCCCCTGCTCGGCGACGCGGTGGCCATCGCCTCCCACCGCCAGGGCCGCACCTACCACCCGCCCGCCGACGACTGCCCGCTCTGCCCCTCGCGCGACGGACGGCACAGCGAGATCCCCGCCGCCGGGTACGACGTGGCCGTCTTCGAGAACCGCTTCCCCTCCCTCGCCGGGGACTCCGGCCGCTGCGAGGTCGTCTGCTTCACCCCCGACCACGACGCCTCCTTCGCCGACCTCAGCGAGGAGCAGGCCGCGCTCGTCCTGGAGGCCTGGACCGACCGGACCGCCGAGCTCGCCGAACTCCCGCAGGTGGAGCAGGTGTTCTGCTTCGAGAACAGGGGCGCCGAGATCGGCGTCACCCTCGGCCACCCGCACGGCCAGATCTACGGCTACCCCTTCACCACCCCCCGCACCGCCCTGATGCTCCGCTCGCTGGCCGAGCACCGCGAGCGCACCGGCGGGCGCAACCTCTTCGACGACCTGGTGGCGCGCGAGCTCGCCGAGGGCGACCGGGTCGTCCTGGAGGCCGAGCACTGGGTCGCCTTCGTGCCGTACGCCGCGCACTGGCCGTACGAGGTGCACCTCTATCCGCGCGCCCGCGTCCCCGATCTGCGGGCGCTGGGGGAGGCGGCCCGCACAGAGTTCCCCCAGGTCTACCTGGAACTCTTGAGGCGCTTCGACCGGATCTTCGGGGAGGGGGAACCGCCCACCCCGTACATCTCGGCCTGGCACCAGGCACCGTTCCCCGACAGCGCCGACCGGCGGGACTTCGCTCTGCACCTGGAGCTTTTCACCGTCCGCCGTACTTCCGGCAAGCTGAAGTTCCTCGCGGGTTCGGAGTCGGGCATGAGCGTGTTCATCAATGACGTGCCGCCGGAGGCCGCGGCCCGGCGACTGCGAGAGGTAGCGAGCACATGAGCGGGAAGTACCTGGTCACCGGCGGCGCCGGATACGTCGGCAGCGTGGTGGCGCGCCACCTCCTGGAGGCCGGCCACTCGGTGACCGTCCTCGACGACCTCTCCACGGGCTTTCGGGAGGCCGTCCCCGAGGGTGCGGCCTTCGTCGAGGGCCGTATCCAGGAGGCGTCGCGGTGGCTCGACGGCTCCTATGACGCCGTCCTGCACTTCGCGGCGTTCTCGCAGGTCGGGGAGTCGGTCGCGCACCCCGAGAAGTACTGGTCGAACAACGTCGGCGGCACCATGGCGCTGCTGGAGGCCATGCGGACGGCGGGCGTGCGCACGCTGGTGTTCTCCTCCACCGCCGCCACCTACGGCGAACCGGCCTCCGCCCTGCTCACCGAGGCCGACCCCACCGCCCCCACCAGCCCCTACGGCGCCTCCAAGCTCGCCGTCGACCACATGATCAGCGGGGAGGCCGCCGCCCACGGCCTCGCGGCCGTCTCGCTGCGGTACTTCAACGTGGCCGGGGCCTACGGCAGTTCGGGCGAGCGTCACGACCCGGAGTCGCATCTGATCCCGCTGCTGCTCCAGGTCGCCCTCGGCGAGCGCGAGTCGATCGCGGTGTTCGGCGACGACTACCCGACCCCGGACGGTACCTGTGTGCGCGACTACATCCACGTCGCCGACCTCGCCGAGGCGCATCTGCTGGCGCTGGCGGCGGCATCCCCGGGAGAGCACCTGATCTGCAACCTCGGCAACGGCAACGGCTTCTCCGTCCGCGAGGTCGTCGAGACCGTACGGAAGGTCACCGGGCACCCGGTGCCCGAGGTCACGGCCGGACGGCGGCCGGGCGACCCGGCGGTCCTGGTGGCCTCCGCCGCCCGCGCCCACGAGCGGCTCGGCTGGCAGCCCTCCCGCGCGGACCTGGCCGGCATCGTCGCCGACGCCTGGGACTTCGCCCGGCGGCTCAAGGGGTGGGAGAGCGCCGGTGACTGAGGTGGCGGCGCGGTTCCGCGCGCTGTACGGGGCGGAGCCCGAGGGGGTCTGGGAGGCGCCCGGGCGGGTCAACCTGATCGGGGAGTACACGGACTTCAACGACGGCTTCGTGATGCCGCTGGCGCTGCCGCACACGGCCGTCGCGGCGGTGTCGCGGCGCACCGACGGGGTGCTCAGGCTGCACTCGGCCGATGTGGACGGCGGGGTCGTCCAGCTCGACGCGGACGCCCTGGTGCCCCTGGGGGGCGGCGGCTGGGCCGCCTACCCGGCGGGGGTGGTCTGGGCGCTGCGCGAGGCGGGCCACCAGGTCACCGGCGCCGACATCCACCTCTCCTCGGCGGTGCCGACCGGTGCGGGGCTCTCCTCCTCGGCGGCCCTGGAGGTCGTCACCGCCCTCGCCCTGAACGATCTGTACGGCCTCGGGCTCGGCCGGGCCGATCTGGCGCGCATCGCCCAGCGCGCCGAGAACGCCTTCGTGGGCGTCCCCTGCGGCATCATGGACCAGACCGCGTCCGCGTGCTGCGTCGAGGGCCATGTGCTCCATCTGGACACCCGGGACCTCTCGCTGCGGCAGGTCCCCTTCGACCTCGCCGCGCACGGACTGGCGCTCCTCGTCGTCGACACCCGGGTGAAGCACGCGCTCGGAGACGGCGCGTACGCCGATCGACGCGCCGCCTGTGAGGCGGGCGCGCGGGCGCTCGGTGTGCGGACCCTGCGCGAGATTCCCTTCGCGCGCCTCCCTGCGGCGCTGGCCAGCCTCGACTCCGAAACCGTTCGCCGGTGCGTACGCCATGTGGTGAGCGACAACGAGCGGGTGGAGCGGGTCGCGGCGCACCTCGCGGCGGGCGATCCGCGCGCGGCCGGTCCTGTCCTCACCGAGGGCCACGCCTCGCTCCGCGACGATCTGCGGGTCTCCTGCGCCGAACTGGACCTGGTCGTGGCCGCGTCGGTGGCGGCCGGGGCGCTGGGCGCGCGGATGACGGGCGGCGGCTTCGGCGGGTCCGCGGTCGTCCTCACCGAGGCGGCGGCGGCCGACACGGTCACCAAGGCGGTCGAGGAGGCCTTCGCGGCGGCCGGGCACACCGCCCCCCGCGTCTTCGAGGCCCTCCCGTCGGCGGGGGCGCGCCGCAGGAGCTGACGGGGAGGGGGCGCGTCCCGGCTCACGGCGGCTGAGCGAGGACGTACGCGACCGACGGGTGGCGGCCTGGTTATCGGAGCCGTTTGGTGAGGATGAACTCCGTGACGCCCGGCGGATAGTCGGGCACCTCGCCCACCACCTCGTACCCTCGCCCCAGATAGAACCCCGGCGCCTGGAAGTCCCACGTCTCCACGCGCGCGTGGGCGCAGGCGTGGTCGGTGCGGGCCGAGTCCTCGGCGCGGGTGAGGAGTTCGGCGCCCAGGCCCGTACCCCGGTGGGCGGGGTCCACCCACAGCAGGTCCACCAGGAGCCAGCTCGCCCAGACCCGGCCGGTGAGACCGCCCGCGAGGCCGCCCTTGGCGTCCACCGCCCAGACGTGGAGCGGGCGTTCCCTCTCGTGCGGGGTGCCGCGCAGGGCCCGCAGCGCCGAAGAGCGTTCCGTATTGGTGTCCTTGAGCCGCTGACCCAGCAGAATGCGTCGCGCCTTGTCCACTTCCGTCTCAAAACGAAACATGCGCCACACCCTAAACAACCCGGTCCACCAGTTCTGCAAATTGCCTTCCGCTTCCGGCCCACGGCCCTACTCTGAAGCAAGCACCGGTGGGGGCCGGTGTTGATCAGGGGGCGAGACAGTCGGGTACGACGCCCGGGGTGGGGTATCGATCAGTCCATGGCGGCGGCCGCGCGACCGCGCCGCGATCCCTTCCCGGCGCCGTGCCCCGGCCGGTCCGTTCCCCGACGCATGGGGGTGTCTGTGGTTCGTATCCGGGTTCTCGTGGTGGATGACCACCGAATCTTCGCGGAGTCGCTGGCCGCCGCACTGGCGGCCGAGCCCGACGTCGACGTCGCGGCCGCCGGCAGTGGTCCGGCCGCGCTGCGCTGTCTGGAGCGCGGGGCCTCGGAGGGCCGCCGCTTCGACGTGATGCTCGTCGACGCCGACCTCGGCGCGCTCGCCGGGGCGCCGGTCGCCCGGGCCGTGCCGGACGGCGGAGGCGCCGACGGCCTGGTGGACGGCATCTCGCTGGTCGCCGGGGTCCGCTCGGGCCAGCCCGCCGTTCGTACGGTGGTGCTCGCCGAGAAGGACGACCCGCGCCGCGCCGCGCTGGCCCTCCAGGCGGGAGCGTCCGGCTGGGTGGCCAAGGACTGTTCGCTCCAGCGGCTGCTCGCGGTGATCAGAGGAGTGCTGCGGGACGAGACGCATCTGCCGCCCGCGCTGCTCACCGGCGTCCTGCGCGAGCTCACGGCCGCCCGCAAGCACCGCACCGAGAGCGAGCGGCTGGTGGAGTCGCTGACCCCGCGCGAGCGCGAGGTGCTGCGGTGCATGGTCGCGGGGCTGGGCCGCAAGGCCGTCGCCGAACGCCTCTTCCTCTCCCCGCACACGGTCCGTACGCACATGCAGAACGTGCTGGGCAAGCTCGGGGTGCACTCCACCCTCGCCGCCGTCGCCCTGGCGCGCCGGGCCGGGGTCGGCCCGGCCGAGCTAGCCGGGGATGTTGTCGAACGGGGCGGTCAACTGGCGTAGCAGCGCCGCGAGTTCCCCCCGCTGGGTGCGCGACAGCTGGGCCAGGATGGCCCGCTCCTGTTCCAGGAGCCCGGCCAGCGCCTGATCGGCCCGGTCGCGCCCCTCGGGGGTCAGGCGCACCAGTACTCCGCGCCGGTCGCTGGGGTCCGGGAGCCGCTCGACCAGGCCCTTCTTGGCGAGGCGGTCGATCCTGTTGGTCATGGTGCCCGAGGTGACCAGCGTCTGGGTGAGCAGCTGGCCGGGAGAGAGCTGGTAGGGCGCGCCCGCGCGCCGCAGCGAGGTGAGCACGTCGAACTCCCAGGGCTCCAGCTGGTGCTCGGAGAAGGCGAGTCTGCGCGCCCGGTCGAGGTGGCGCGCCAGCCTGCTGACGCGGCTGAGCACCTCCAGGGGCTCCACGTCGAGGTCCGGGCGCTCGCGGCGCCATGCTGAGACCAGTCGGTCGACCTCGTCCTCCATGTCGATCAGTGTAGAGGGTCTGTCGATGTGAAGTCTCTTGACGTCAAGATATATAAAGCCCCACCATTGGGCATGGAGGGCCCGGGACCCTGTTCCGTTTCGGTCAGCCGCACCTGCAAGGGGGCTCGAACATGCATTCCGATTTCGTCCCGGAGTCCGTAGAGACACCGGCCCGGGAGTCCACCGGCACGTCCCGCCGGACGTCCGCCCCGCTGCCCGCTCCCGTCTGGGATCCGCAGCAGTACCTGCACCATTCCGGCCATCGCACCCGGCCGTTCCTCGACCTGCTCACGAGGATCCCGGCGCTGCCGGGCTCCGCCGACGCGGCCGCCGCCGACACGGCCGTCGCCGGCGGGCCCGCCGCTCCGCGCGTGGGTGCCCAGCGCACCCCCGGCCTGCACCCGGGCCCCGGGACCCGCCCGCCCGTGCGGATCGCGGACCTGGGCTGCGGCCCGGGCAACGTCACCGCCCTGCTCACCGAGCGCTGGCCCGACGCCCGCGTCACCGGCTTCGACCTCTCGCCCGAGATGCTCGCCCAGGCCGACAAGGACCACGCGGGCACCACCCCGGGCGGCGGCTGGCTGGACTTCCGCCCGGCCGACCTCGCCCACTGGACCCCCGGCGAGCCGTACGACCTGATCGTCTCCAACGCGGCCCTGCAATGGGTCCCCAACCACCCCGAGTCCTTCGCCTGCTGGATCGAGGGCCTCACCCCCGGCGGCACCCTCGCCTTCCAGGTCCCCGCCAACTTCACCTCACCCAGCCACGCCCTGCTCGGCGAGCTCTGCGAGTCGCCGCGCTGGCGCGGACGCCTGGGGGACCACGGGCGCCGGTACGTCCACATCCTCAGCCCCGCCGAGTACCTGCTGCGCCTGACCGGCCTGGGCTGCGAGGCGGACGTGTGGGAGACGACGTACTCCCAGCTGCTGCTCGGCGAGGACCCGGTCCTGGACTGGGTCAAGGGCACCGCCCTGCGCCCGGCCCTGACCGCGCTGGCCGACGACGAGGAGGCCACCGAGGCCTTCCTCGCCGAATACCGCGACCTGCTGCGCCGCGCCTACCCGCCGGGCCCGCACGGCACGGTCTTCCCCTTCCGTCGCGTCTTCGCGGTGGCCCGCAGGAAGGACCGCTGATGCTCACCGCCGTCGACCACGTCCAGCTCGCCGCCCCGCCCGGCAGCGAGGACCTGCTGCGCGCCTACTACGCGGGGGTCCTCGGCATGGCCGAGATCCCCAAGCCGCCGGTGCTCGCGGCCCGGGGCGGCTGCTGGTTCGCCCGCGGCGAGGTCCAGCTCCACCTCGGGGTGGAGGAGGACTTCCGGCCCGCCGGGAAGGCGCATCCGGGGCTGCGCGTCACCGGGATAGCCGCGTTCGCGCGCCGTCTGGAGGAGCGGGGCGCGAAGGTGGTCTGGGACGAGCACCTGCCCGGACACCGGCGCTTCTGCTCCGAGGACCCGGTCGGCAACCGGCTGGAGTTCCTGGAGCCCGTCTAGGCGCCCCGGACGTGCCGGTTCCCCGCGCCCCCTCAAGGGCGCGGGGAACCGGCGCGGTACTCCTAGTACAGGTCGTTGTAGGTGTTCCAGCCGTCGCCCAGCTTCACCCGGGACTTGAAGCCGCCGTAGCCGTTGGAGTCGTAACGGAACGCCTCGCCACGGGAGTTGGTGGCGATCAGGTCCGCCCGGCCGTCACCGTTGAGGTCGCCGGGGGCCGCGATGTTCCGGAACTGCTGCCAGCCGGGGCCGACGTAGACGCGCGAGCGGAACGGGGACGCGGAGGAGCCGGTGCCCGCGTACAGGTACAGCTTGCCGTCGCCGGTGCGCGCGACGATGTCGGTCAGGCCGTCCCCGGTGAGGTCGCCCGCGCCGACGATCCGGTTGTACCCGTTCCAGCCGCCGCCGATCTTGAGGCGGGAGGCGAAACCGGTGCCCTCGCCGTTGCCGCGCTGGAGGTAGAGGGTGCCGGAGCCGTCCCGGCTGAGCAGGTCGCCCTTGCCGTCGTTGTTGAGGTCCCCGGGGCCCACGACCAGGTTGTAGCCGCCCCAGCCGCCGCTGATGTAGGCGCTGTCGGCGTACAGGTTGTTCTCGTAGACCTCGGTCAGCTCGGGGTCGCCGTCG
Source organism: Streptomyces sp. NPDC026377 (assembly GCF_055567715.1). Lineage (NCBI taxonomy): Bacteria > Bacillati > Actinomycetota > Actinomycetes > Kitasatosporales > Streptomycetaceae > Streptomyces > Streptomyces sp. NPDC026377. Next base: position 150,528 of record NZ_JBVHPV010000001.1, on the reverse strand, counting down.
CCGTCCAGGGAGGAGGCGTAGCCCATGCGCGCGCCGAGCCAGCCGCCGTCGCTGCTCACCTTCTGGCGGGCGCTCAGCTTCCCGTTGTTGAGGGAGTAGTAGGAGTACAGCGTCCCCTTGCCGTCCCGGCCCATCAGGTCGCTCTTGCCGTACGTGGTGTTGCCGCCCTGCGAGGCGAACACGGTGGAGACGTTCCAGTCGCCGCCTCCACCGATCCGCTCCCGGAAGTTGCCCTTGCCGTCGGCGAGGTAGAGGTAGAGCGTGCCGCCCTCGCTGCGCGCGACGATGTCGGCGAGACCGTCGTTGTTGGCGTCGTCCAGGGGCAGGAGCTGGTTGTACGCGCCCCAGCCGCCGCCCACCAGGACGCGCCCCTTCAGCGGGTCGGCGGCGTTGCCGGTGCCCGCGTAGAAGTACAGGTCGCCGCCGGGGGTGCGGGCCGCGACGTCACCGATGCCGTCGCCGTTCATGTCGCCCGCGCCGACCAGCTGGTCGTAGGCCTGCCAGCCGCCGCCCACCTTGACCTTGGACGCGAACGGGTCGCCGGTGGCGCTGCCGTTGCCCAGGTAGAGGTACAGCTCGCCGGAGGGCGTCCGGGCCAGCAGGTCGTACTTGCCGTCGCCGTTGACGTCACCGGGGGCGAAGAGCTTGTTGTACGCGTTCCAGCCCTGGCCGCTCCAGTAGGCGTACGCGGTGCCGCTGGTGCTCACACCCGAGTACAGCGACAGGGTGCCCGTCGGGGAGACGGTCAGCACCTCGGGGGCGCCGTCGCCGTCCAGGTCGCCGGGGGCGATCAGGTCCTTGTACTGGCCGAAGGTGTTGGCGAACTCCTGGTCCTGCTGGGCCGTCTCCAGGTAGGTCTTGCCGTTGATGGCGCGGTAGAGGAGGTCGCCCGAGCCGTCCTTGTCGACGTCCAGGCGGGGCTTGAGCGGGGTGGCCGCGGCGGCTGCGGACCGCTTGGCGGGCTGCGGCCGGGTCAGCGAGGGCTGCGCGGTGAGGCGGGGCCCGGCCGGCTTCACGGCCGTGTGCGGCGCCTTCGGCGCCTCGTCGGCCGCGGCCGTGCCCGAAAGGAGCATGCCGGCCGAGAGCGCGAGGGCGGTGCAGGCCGCGAGGCGGCCCGGGCGCGAGATGCGCACAGAAGACAAAATTCCCCCCAGGGAATATGCGGGTGGAACCGGGGGGAATTCATCGCGGATCACGCGAAAAGCGGAGCACGCGGGAACAGTCCTCGCGGGGCCCGCACGCGGCGCGTCGAACGTACGTCGAGGCGCGCATGGCCGCTCACGAAGGAATGCCCAAATCCCCCCCGGGAATGTGCGTGAAGCTTACAGCCGATATCCGTGGGGTTGAAGAGAAAAATGGGTCACGAGAGAACTCGCGACCCATTCGAGATCTTCAGTGGTCCGCCACCGCTCGAAGACGTGCTCTCAGCTTCTGCGGTGCCCTATCAGCCGGGGCTTCTGCTCCAGTCCGTCAAGGCCGTGCCAGGCCAGGTTCACCAGGTGGGCCGCGACCTCCGCCTTCTTGGGCCTGCGCTCGTCCAGCCACCACTGCCCGGTCAGCGCCACCATCCCGACCAGCGCCTGCGCGTACAGCGGCGCCAGCTTCGGATCGAAGCCGCGGGCCTTGAACTCCAGGCCGAGAATGTCCTCGACCTGGGTGGCGATGTCGGAGATCAGCGAGGCGAAGGTGCCGGTGGACTGCGCCACGGGCGAGTCCCGCACCAGGATGCGGAACCCGTCCGTGTACTTCTCGATGTAGTCGAGCAGCGCGAAGGCGGCCTGCTCCAGGAGCTCGCGCGGGTGCCCGGCCGTCAGGGCGCCGGTCACCCCGTCCAGGAGCGAGCGCATCTCCCGGTCGACCACCACCGCGTACAGCCCCTCCTTGCCGCCGAAGTGCTCGTAGACCACCGGCTTGGAGACCCCGGCCTTCGCCGCGATCTCCTCCACCGAGGTGCCCTCGAAGCCCTTCTCGGCGAAGAGCGTGCGGCCGATGTCCAGCAACTGCTCGCGGCGCTGCGCACCCGTCATCCGGGTACGGCGGGTCCGCCGGGGTCGTTCGGTGCCCGCGGAGCCGTTGGTGCCGGTCGCGCGGGTGGTGCTGGAGTCGGTCGCCACGTCCTCCATCATGCCGCCTTCGCGGCCCTGTCCTTACGGGCGCTCTCCTCGTGGGCCTTCTCCGCCCGCCGGGACGGGGCGCCGGGCTCGCTGCGCTTGGCGTCGAGCCGGTCGTCGCTGGGCCAGCGCACGTCGTACGCCCAGCCGAGCTGCTCGCACCAGCGGATGATCCGCGCGCTGGAGTCGATCTGGCCGCGCATCACGCCGTGCCGGGCCGAGGTCGGGTCGGCGTGGTGAAGGTTGTGCCAGGACTCGCCGCACGACAGAACCGCCAGCCACCACACGTTCCCGGAGCGGTCACGGGACTTGAAGGGGCGCTTGCCCACCGCGTGGCAGATGGAGTTGATCGACCAGGTCACATGGTGCAGCAGCGCGACCCGCACCAGCGAGCCCCAGAAGAACGCGGTGAACGCGCCCCACCACGACATCGTCACCAGACCGCCCACGATCGGCGGAATCGCCAGGGACAGGATCGTCCAGTAGACGAAGTCGCGCGAGATCCGGCGGATCGCCGGGTCCTTGAGCAGATCCGGCGCGTACTTCTCCTGCGAGGTCTGCTCCTCGTTGAACATCCACGCGATGTGGGCCCACCACAGGCCCTTCATCAGCGCGGGCAGCGTCTCGCCGAACCGCCACGGAGAGTGCGGGTCGCCCTCCGCGTCGGAGAACTTGTGGTGCTTGCGGTGGTCGGCCACCCAGCGCACCAGGGGCCCCTCGACCGCCATGGAACCGGCCACCGCGAGCGCGATGCGCAAGGGGCGCTTGGCCTTGAACGAGCCGTGCGTGAAGTAGCGGTGGTAGCCGATGGTGACGCCGTGGCAGCCCCAGTAGTACATGAACACCAGCAGGCCGAGGTCCAGCCAGCTCACACCCCAGCCCCAGGCCAGCGGCACCGCGGCGAGCAGCGCCACGAACGGGACGACGATGAAGAGCAGCAGCGCGATCTGTTCGATGGACCGTTTGCTCTCGCCCCCGCGCGTGGCGGGGGAACCCGGCGGCTCGGTGGCCGGATCGATGAGGTCGGGGCTTGTGGTCATTGGGGATCCCCCCGTGGGGTGAGTGGAGAGGCGAGAGGCCGTGGCTACGGCTCCGTAACCTACGGCGACGTAAGTATGGCAGTGCCCCGCCGCCGTACAAGAGGGCACAAGAGGGCAGTGGACCGCGTCGCACGTACGGACACCTATCCTGTGTCTCGTCGGACAGCGCGGTCCGCAAGCCTCCAGTACCCCTCCAGACGTGCTCAAACACTGCAAGGAGCCGCACCTGTGAGCAGTGCCGACCAGACCCACGCCGCCAGCCCCGAGCTTCGCGCCGACATCCGCCGACTGGGTGATCTCCTGGGCGAGGCGCTCGTCCGCCAGGAAGGACCCGAGCTCCTGGAGCTCGTGGAGCGCGTACGCGCCCTCACCCGTACGGACGGCGAGGCCGCCGCCGAGCTGCTCGGCGGCACCGAGGTGGAGACCGCCGCCAAGCTCGTCCGCGCCTTCTCCACCTACTTCCACCTCGCCAACGTCACCGAGCAGGTGCACCGCGGCCGCGAGCTGCGCGCCCACCGGGCCGCCGAGGGCGGGCTGCTCGCCCGCACCGCCGACATGCTCAAGGACGCCGACCCCGAGCACCTGCGCGAGACCGTCAAGAACCTGAACGTGCGCCCGGTCTTCACCGCGCACCCCACCGAGGCGGCCCGCCGCTCGGTCCTCAACAAGCTCCGCCGTATCGCCGCCCTCCTGGAGACCCCGGTCACCGAGGCCGACCGGCGCCGCGTCGATCTGCGGCTCGCCGAGAACATCGACCTCATCTGGCAGACCGACGAGCTGCGCGTGGTGCGTCCCGAGCCCGCCGACGAGGCCCGCAACGCCATCTACTACCTGGACGAGCTGCACGCCGGCGCCGTCGGCGACGTCCTGGAGGACCTGGCGGCCGAGCTCGCCCGGGTCGGCGTCGAGCTGCCCGCGGGCACCCGCCCGCTCACCTTCGGCACCTGGATCGGCGGCGACCGCGACGGCAACCCCAATGTGACCCCGCAGGTCACCTGGGACGTCCTGATCCTCCAGCACGAGCACGGCATCAACGACGCGCTCGAGGTGATCGACTACCTGCGCGGCCTGCTCTCCAACTCGATCCGCTACGCGGGCGCCACCGAGGAGCTCCTCGCCTCCCTCCAGGCCGACCTGGAGGCGCTCCCCGAGATCAGCCCCCGCTACAAGCGGCTGAACGCGGAGGAGCCCTACCGGCTCAAGGCAACCTGCGTACGCCAGAAGCTCGTCAACACCAAGGAGCGGCTCGCCAAGGGCACCGCGCACCGGCCCGGCCGCGACTACCTGGGCACCTCCGAGCTCCTCGCGGACCTCACCCTCATCCAGACGTCCCTGCGGGCCCACCGCGGGGAGCTCTTCGCGGACGGCCGGATGGACCGCACCATCCGCACCCTCGCCGCCTTCGGCCTCCAGCTCGCCACCATGGACGTACGCGAGCACGCCGACGCGCACCACCACGCCCTCGGGCAGCTCTTCGACCGTCTGGGTGAGGAGTCCTGGCGGTACGCGGACATGCCGCGCGAGTACCGCCAGAAGCTGCTCGCCAAGGAGCTCCGTTCCCGGCGCCCGCTGGCCCCCACGCCCGCTCCGCTGGACGAGGCCGGGCAGAAGACCCTCGGCGTCTTCGGCACGGTCAAGGAGGCCTTCGAGCGGTTCGGCCCCGAGGTCATCGAGTCGTACATCATCTCGATGTGCCAGGGCGCCGACGACGTCTTCGCCGCCGCCGTCCTCGCCCGCGAGGCCGGACTGATCGACCTGCACGCGGGCTGGGCGAAGATCGGCATCGTGCCGCTCCTGGAGACCACCGACGAGCTGCGCGCCGCCGACGTCATCCTCGACGAGATGCTGGCCGACCCCTCCTACCGGCGCCTGGTCTCGCTGCGCGGCGACGTCCAGGAGGTCATGCTCGGCTACTCCGACTCCTCCAAGTTCGGCGGCATCACCACCTCCCAGTGGGAGATCCACCGCGCCCAGCGCCGGCTGCGCGACGTGGCCCACCGCTACGGCGTACGGCTGCGGCTCTTCCACGGCCGCGGCGGCACCGTCGGCCGCGGCGGCGGCCCCTCGCACGACGCGATCCTCGCCCAGCCCTGGGGCACCCTGGAGGGCGAGATCAAGGTGACCGAGCAGGGCGAGGTCATCTCCGACAAGTACCTCATCCCCTCCCTCGCCCGGGAGAACCTGGAGCTGACGGTGGCGGCCACCCTCCAGGCGTCCGCCCTGCACACCGCCCCGCGCCAGTCCGACGAGGCGCTGGCGCGCTGGGACGCGGCGATGGACACGGTCTCCGACGCCGCCCACGCGGCCTACCGCAGGCTGGTCGAGGACCCGGACCTGCCCGCGTACTTCTTCGCCTCCACCCCCGTCGACCAGCTCGCCGAGCTGCACCTGGGCTCGCGCCCCTCGCGCCGCCCGGACTCCGGCGCGGGCCTGGACGGGCTGCGGGCGATCCCGTGGGTGTTCGGCTGGACCCAGTCGCGCCAGATCGTCCCCGGCTGGTACGGCGTGGGCTCGGGCCTCAAGGCGCTGCGCGAGGCCGGTCTGGACACCGTCCTGGACGAGATGCACGAGCAGTGGCACTTCTTCCGGAACTTCATCTCCAACGTGGAGATGACGCTCGCCAAGACCGACCTGCGCATCGCCCGCCACTACGTGGACACCCTGGTGCCGGAGGACCTCAAGCACGTCTTCGCCACCATCGAGGCCGAGCACGCGCTGACCGTCAGCGAGGTCCTGCGGATCACCGGCGGTGACGAACTGCTCGGCTCGCACCCCGTGCTCCAGCAGACCTTCGCCATCCGCGACGCCTACCTGGACCCGATCTCCTACCTCCAGGTCGCCCTGCTGGCGCGCCAGCGCGCCGAGGCCGAGCGCGGCGAGAGCCCCGACCCGCTGCTGGCGCGGGCGCTGCTGCTGACCGTCAACGGTGTGGCGGCGGGCCTGCGCAACACCGGCTGACCCCCGCACGCGCACAGGAAAGAGCCCCGGGGGCCGGACGGCCGCCGGGGCTCTCCCCGTGCCCGCGTCAGGAGTTGTACGTCGACTGCGCCCGCTCAAGGCCCTCGACGACCAGCGCCTCCACGGCGTCGGCCGCGCGGTCCACGAAGTAGTCGAGCTCCTTGCGCTCGGCCGAGGAGAAGTCCTTGAGGACGAAGTCCGCGACCTGCATCCGGCCGGGCGGGCGCCCGATGCCGAAGCGCACCCGGTGGTAGTCCGGCCCGAAGGACTTGGTCATCGACTTCAGACCGTTGTGGCCGTTGTCGCCGCCGCCGAACTTCACGCGCAGCACCCCGTAGTCGATGTCCAGCTCGTCGTGGACGGCGACGATGTTCTCGACCGGCACTTTGTAGAAGTCGCGCAGCTGGGTGACGGGACCGCCGGAGAGGTTCATGTACGACAGCGGCTTGGCCAGGATCACCCGGCGGTTGAGGGGCCCGGCCGGGCCGATCCGCCCCTCGACGACCTGGGCGCGCGCCTTGTGCGCCTTGAACTTGCCGCCGACGCGGGAGGCGAGCAGGTCGGCCACCATGAAGCCGACGTTGTGCCGGTTGCCCGCGTACTCGGGGCCAGGGTTGCCCAGGCCCACGACCAGCCAGGGCGCGTTCGCATCCGTGGTCATCTGTGCTGCGTCCCTCATCCGTGCCGACAGAGAAAAACGGGGTGGCGGGCCGCAGTGGCCCGCCACCCCGTCAGGCAGAGCGTACGGCTCAGGCCTCGGTGGTCTCGCCCTCGGCGGACTCCGCGGCCGGCTCCTCGGCCTGCGCCGACAGGATCTGGACCACGACGGCCTCGGGGTCGGTGGCCAGGGTGGTGCCCTTGGGCAGCGGGACGTCCTTGGCGAGGATGGAGGCGCCGGCCTCCAGGCCCTCGATGGAGACGGTGACGGAGGTCGGGATGTGGGTGGCCTCGGTCTCGACGGAGAGCGTGTTCAGCACGTTCTCGACGAGGAAGCTGCCCGGGGCCAGGTCGCCCTCGGTCTCGACGGCGACCTCGACCGTGACCGTCTCGCCGCGGCGGACGAGCAGCAGGTCGACGTGGACCAGGAAGCCCTTGATGGCGTCACGCTGGACGGCCTTGGGGATCGCCAGCTCGTTCTTGCCGTCGATGTCCAGGGAGAGCAGGACGTTGGGGGTACGCAGGGCGAGCAGCAGCTCGTGGCCCGGCAGGGTGACGTGGACCGGCTCGGTGCCGTGGCCGTAGACGACCGCGGGGACCTTGTTGGCGCGGCGGATGCTGCGGGCGGCGCCCTTGCCGAACTCGGAACGGACCTCGGCGGCGAGCTTGACCTCGGACATGTGCACTCCTCGTATAAGCAGGTGGAAAAGGGTGGCTGGTTACCCGGCCACGACTGGCCTGCTACGAAGAGCGCGTCGATAACGGACCGCCGTACCGGAAAACGGGTACGGCCTCCCTCGCCGAGCAACTCGATGAGTCTACCCGGCCGGGAGGCCGCACCCAAAAGGATCTTCTGTGACCCCGGTGACCTGGGGTTTCGTGCCTACTGCTCTTCGAAGAGGCTGGTGACCGAGCCGTCCTCGAAGACCTCGCGGACCGCGCGGGCGATCGACGGGGCGATGGACAGGACGGTGACCTTGTCCAGCTCCAGGTCGGCCGGGTCGGGCAGCGTGTTGGTGAAGACGAACTCGCTGACCTTGGAGTTCTTCAGACGGTCGGCCGCGGGGCCGGACAGGATGCCGTGCGTGGCCGTCACGATGACGTCCTCCGCGCCGTGCGCGAACAGCGCGTCGGCGGCGGCGCAGATCGTGCCGCCGGTGTCGATCATGTCGTCGACCAGGACGCAGACACGGCCCTCGACATCACCCACGACCTCGTGGACGGTCACCTGGTTGGCGACGTCCTTGTCGCGGCGCTTGTGCACGATCGCGAGCGGCGCGTCCAGACGGTCGCACCAGCGGTCGGCCACGCGCACCCGGCCGGCGTCCGGCGAGACGATCGTCAGCTTGGAGCGGTCCACCTTGGCGCCCACGTAGTCCGCGAGGACCGGCAGCGCGGTGAGATGGTCGACCGGGCCGTCGAAGAAGCCCTGGATCTGGTCGGTGTGCAGATCGACCGTGAGGATCCGGTCGGCACCCGCCGTCTTCAGGAGGTCCGCGATCAGCCGGGCGGAGATCGGCTCGCGGCCCTTGTGCTTCTTGTCCTGGCGGGCGTACCCGTAGGACGGCACGATCACGGTGATGGAGCGGGCCGACGCGCGCTTCAGCGCGTCGATCATGATCAGCTGCTCCATGATCCACTTATTGATCGGAGCCGTGTGGCTCTGGATCAGGAAGCAGTCCGCGCCCCGCGCCGACTCCTGGAAGCGGACGTAGATCTCACCGTTGGCGAAGTCGAAGGCCTTCGTCGGCACGAGGCCGACACCCAGCTGGTGCGCGACCTCCTCGGCCAGCTCGGGGTGGGCGCGGCCGGAGAAGAGCATCAGCTTCTTCTCGCCGGTCGTCTTGATCCCGGTCACAGCACTGTCTCCTCAGAGGTGTTTTCTGCTGCTGAGCCCGCGCGGTCCCTTGGCGACGAGCCAGCCGAATCGTGTGCGCCTATCACGGTACGCGGTGACAGGCGCGGATGTTTCCCGTCAGTTTTCGCCAACGGCCTCTTCGGAAGCGGCCGCAGCCGCCTGCGCGGCCGCGCTGCCCGGCCGCTTGCGGGCCACCCAGCCCTCGATATTCCGCTGCTGGCCACGGGCCACGGCCAGCGAACCCGCGGGCACGTCCTTGGTGATGACCGAGCCCGCCGCGGTGTAGGCGCCGTCCCCCACTGTGACAGGAGCAACAAACATGTTGTCCGAACCCGTCTTGCAGTGCGAGCCGATCGTCGTGTGGTGCTTGGCCTCGCCGTCGTAGTTCACGAAGACGCTCGCCGCACCGATGTTCGAGTACTCGCCGATGGTCGCGTCGCCCACGTACGACAGGTGCGGCACCTTGGTGCCCTCGCCGATCGTCGCGTTCTTCGTCTCCACGTACGTACCGATCTTCGCCTTCACGCCGAGACGGGTGCCGGGCCGCAGATAGGCGTACGGACCCACCGACGCGCCCTCGCCGATCTCGGAGTCGTACGCCACGGTGTTGTCCACCCGCGCCCCCGGACCGACCTTCGTGCCGGTGAGCCGCGTGTTCGGACCGACCTCGGCGCCACGGCCCAGGTGCGTGGAGCCCAGCAGCTGGGTGCCGGGGTGCACCAGCGCGTCCTGCTCGAAGGTGACGGTCACGTCGATGAACGTGGTGGCCGGGTCCACGACCGTGACACCCGCCAGCATCGCCCGCTCCAGCAGGCGGTCGTTCAGCAGCCGGCGCGCCTCCGCGAGCTGCACGCGGTTGTTGATCCCCAGGATCTCCCGGTGGTCCCCGCCGACCGACGCGCCCACGCGGTGCCCGGCCTCGCGCAGGATGCCGAGCACGTCGGTGAGGTACTCCTCGCCCTGGCTGTTGTCCGTGCGGACCTTGCCCAGCGCGTCCGCGAGCAGGGCGCCGTCGAACGCGAACACCCCGGAGTTGATCTCCCGGATCGCCCGCTGCTCCTCGGTGGCGTCCTTGTGCTCGACGATCGCGGTGACCGCGCCGGAGGCGGCGTCGCGCACGATCCGGCCGTAGCCGGTGGAGTCGGGGACCTCGGCGGTGAGCACGGTGACGGCGTTGCCGTCCGCCTCGTGCGTACGGGTCAGGGCGGCCAGGGTGTCGCCGGTCAGCAGCGGGGTGTCGCCGCAGACCACGACGACGGTGCCCTCGATGGACTGGCCGAGCTCCTCCAGCGCCATCCGGACCGCGTGGCCGGTGCCGTTCTGCTCGTGCTGGACGGCGGTGCGCACCGAGGCGTCGATCGCGCCGAGGTGGGCGCCGACCTGCTCGCGGGCGTGGCCGACGACCACGACGAGGTGCTCGGGGTCGAGTTCACGGGCGGCGGCCACGACGTGACCGACGAGCGAGCGCCCGCAGATCTCGTGCAGGACCTTGGGGGTGGCCGACTTCATACGGGTGCCCTCGCCCGCGGCGAGGACGACGACGGCCGCCAGTGGGGTATCCCCGGTTCGAGCGGAGCCGAGAACCTGGGGAAGAGTGGCGCTCACGGGAATGCCCTTCGGCTTTGTGGGGTGGACATCCGCAGGATACCGGGGGGTTGGCGGGCGGAAATCCGGGTGGGGGAGGGGGAAATGCGGCGGGCCCTGACCGAAACGGTCAGGACCCGACGCAGAAGCTCCCCCGCCAGGACTCGAACCCGGACATAGGGCACCAAAAGCCCCAGTGCTGCCAATTACACCACGGGGGATGGAAACCGGCTTAACCGGACATTGCGTCAGGTCGCCGGATCGGCACCCAACACTATGCCGTACCAAGCGCCTTCCATGCGACGGTGGAGATCCGCTCCCGGCGCTCCGGTGCGCTCGGGGCGCTGGCTGCTCCCGTTCTTGACGCTCCTGGCGGCGGACCCGGTGAGGTACCCGGTGGCGTACCCGGTGACCTACGGAAGAGTTCGCTCCGGTCGCCGGACGGGCGGACGGGCGCCGGAACCCCGCGTGTTCGATCGCGTTCGGTACTGGTGAAGTCACCGGAAAATCGCTGGCGGGCGCCCGTAGGCTGGATGGCATGACCGCAACGGGGGCAGACCACGACTCCGCGGGGACGACCTCCCGCGGCTGGTGGTGGTGGGAACGGCGGCGCGGTGCCGCCCTGGACATCGGACTGGGGCTGGCCTCCGCGTTCGAGTGCGCACTGGAGGGTGTGAAGTTCGCCGGGGACGCGGGGGTCCCCGTACCGGCCGGGGTGCTCTTCGGGCTGGTGGCGGGGGTGACCCTGGCCGGGCGGCGGCGCTGGCCGGTCGCCGTCGTGCTGGTCTCCATCGCCGTGACCCCGGCCAATATGGGGTTCCTGCTCGGCATCGTCGGCCTGTACACGCTCGCCGCGTCCGAGGTGCCGCGCCGCATCACCGCCGCGCTGGCCGGAATGTGCCTGGCGGGCACCTTCATCGTCACGTTCGTACGGATGAACCAGAGCGTCGACGACGGCGCCTTCGACGGCGGGCGCTGGCTGGTCCCGCTCTTCTCCGGGGTGATGGCGCTCGGCCTGACCGCCCCGCCGCTGCTCCTGGGGCTCTATATAGGGGCCCGGCGCCGGCTGATGGAGTCGCTGCGCGAGCGCGCCGACTCCCTGGAGCGGGAGCTCTCGCTGCTGGCGGACCGCGCGGAGGAGCGCGCGGAGTGGGCCCGTACGGAGGAGCGCACCCGGATCGCCCGGGAGATGCACGACGTGGTCGCCCACCGGGTGTCCCTGATGGTGGTGCACGCGGCGGCGCTCCAGGCGGTGGCGCGCAAGGACCCGGAGAAGGCCGTCAAGAACGCGGTCCTCGTCGGTGACATGGGGCGCCAGGCGCTGACGGAGCTGCGCGAGATGCTGGGCGTGCTGCGTACGGGGGAGGTGGTGCGGCGGGCGGACCGGGCGGACGTGCCGGTGGCGGTCCCGCTCGCGGCCGTGGGCGCGGCGGCCGCCGCGGCGGCCGCGGCCGCGGAGGAGGGGCCGTGCCTGGCCGACATCGAGGCGCTGATCGGCCAGTCCCGGGCGGCCGGGATGGTGGTGGAGCTGACGGTGCACGGTGTGGAGCGGGCGTACGACGCGCTGGTGGAGCAGACCGCGTACCGGGTGATCCAGGAGGCGCTCACCAATGTGCACAAGCACGCGGCGGGCGCCAAGGTGATGGTCCGCCTCGCCCACCGGGACGCGGAGGTGGCGATGCAGATCGAGAACGGCCCGGCGGACGGGGCGACGGCGGACGCGGGGCTGCCCAGTGGGGGGAATGGGCTGGTGGGGATGCGGGAGCGGGTGCTGGGGCTGGGGGGTGTGTTCGTCTCGGGCGTCACGGACGCGGGGGGCTGGCGAGTATCGGCAGTACTCCCGTCCCGGGGTTCCCCGCGTCCCTGATCGGCCCGGGGTTCGTCTGCGGCTGAGTGGGGGTTGCTCGCGCAGTTCCCCGCGCCCCTTTTCGGCCCGGGGTTCGTCTGCGGACCGTGGTGGGTTGCTCGCGCGGTTCCCCGCGCCCCTAGGGGGTGTGCGGGGGGCGGTGTTTCTTGTGCGGGTTGTGGTGGCTGGCCGCGCAGTTCCCCGCGCCCCTGGGGGGCTGGGGCTGAGCTGGGTCTCCGGCTGCGGGCGGTTGCCTCAGGGGCGCGGGGAACCGCGCGACCGGCCACCCACGCGCCCGCAGACGAAGGCCGGGCCGATCAGGGCCGCGGGGACGTCAGGCGGATGGGCTGGATGCCTGTCAGCAGGGTGTTCAGGGCCAGATCCAGGTCCGCCCCCAGATACCAGTCCCCCGTGTGGTCGATGCTGTACACCCTCCCCTCCGCATCGATCGCCAGAACCGCCTGCTGCTCCCCCTCCTCCCCCAGCGGCGCCAGCTCCGTCTCCAGCGCCCGGCCGAGGTCGGCGAACGTACGGGCCAGGTGCAGCCCGGCCACCGGGTCGAAGCGGACCGTGGCGGGCGCGTTGTGGCGGCCGGGCCCCGGCGCCGTCAGCCGCAGGCCCCCGAACTCCGCCCACGCCTCCACGGCCGCCGGGAACACGGTGTGCCGGTGCCCGGCGGGCGAGGTGTGCGAGCGCAGTACGTCGGCCCAGGCCTCGGCCTGCCTGATGTCCCAGCGCCCCGGGTGCCACCCGGCGGCGCGCAGCGCGGCGTCGACGGGCACGGGGAAGCGGGTGGTGGAGACGTCCGGCATCGTGTGCGGTTCAGCCCTTCTCGGCGGCGGGGTCCACGGCGCGCACCCCGAAGTGGGCGAGCAGCGCGGTGCAGGAGCGGCAGGGCGGGGCGTAGCTGCCGTGCAGCGGGTCGCCGTCCTCGCGGATGCGGCGGGCGGTGACCTTGGCGTGCTTGAGCGCGCGGCGCGCTTCGCTGTGGGTCAGCGGCTTGCGGCCGGACCTGCGGGACTTGCCCGCGCGGGCCGACTCCAGGAAGGAGAGCCGGCGCGAGAGCAGGATCGCCTCGGGGCAGCGCCCGGTGAAGCGTTCGCGCTGGCCGCTGGTGAGGGTGTCGTGGAAGTCCTGTACGAGCGGGTGGAGCACCGGCGGCTGGTCGCCCTTTCCGGCGGTGCAGGTCAGCGTCTCGCCCCGGACCGAGAGCGCGGCGGCCACGGCGGGAAGGATGCCGTCGCGGCGGTGCAGCAGAACCGGCGCGGAGACGGCCGTACCGCTCCACTGGAGCCGGGGGTCCCCCGCCCCCGGACCCGCGCCCGGACCCGCCCCCGGCGCCCCCGCCCGGGGGTCTCCCGCCCCCGGTGCCCCGGCCCGGGAGGCCTTCGCCGCCGTACCCGATATGTCGGTCGTTCCGTGCATGGTGCTCGCTGTCCCTCCCGTTGCCGACGCTCTTCGCCGCCGGTGTCAACGCCCCCGTTAACGCCCCGTTGCGGGAACAGACTGCCAAATGTGCCCAGTGGTACGGAAGCTGGGGCTCTGATGTCACTACGTCCGTGTCGTCACCATCGCCGCACGGTGACCCGGTTGTGACACCAGGTCACGGTGGTGCGGGGGCCGGGCGCACGGCAGGGGCCCGGTATTGCCCCACCGCATAGTCTGGTCCTCACCAGCCAGACGCAGCAGCTCGCACGCAGGGGGCATCCGCCATGACGACAGGTCGGCTCGGGCACGCCGCGCCACCGAACGCGGCCTACGCCGGGCAGGTCGTGAACTTCCCGGACCCGGTCCGCGCCTCCCGCCACCCCAGAGGGGTACGGGTGGACGGTGACGGCTACCCGGACTTCTCGGCGTACGCGCGTGCCGCAGCGGAGATCGCGGAGCCGCCGGAGGGCTTCGGCGTGGACGAGCTGCGGCTGACCGACTACGTCTCGGCCAACGCGGCGCTCGCCGCCGACGGGCACGAGCTGTGGGACACCGTCCCCGCCGTCGCGACCCCGCACGGCTGGACCTGGCACCACGTGCCCGGCACCCGCCGCCTCGAACTGGTCCCGGTCGAGGTGAAGGCGCTGCTGCGCCACCACGGGGGGCTGACGACGGCCGGTGTCGACCAGGACAAGCGCGGCACCCGCCCGCTCCAGGAGACGCGCCCGGCGCACTTCGGAGTGCCCAAGGACCTGGTCTGCGTCTCCGAGGCCCAGATCCTGGGCGTGGAGGAGGACTTGGGGTACCGGCTGCCGGGGGCCTACCGGACCTTCCTGAAGGCGGCGGGCGGGTGCGCGCCGGTGGGCGCGGCGCTCGACGCGGAGCTGGGGCTGCTGGTGGACCAGCCGTTCTTCACCGTGCGCGACCAGGCGGCGGTCAACGACCTCGTCTACGTCAACAAGTGCCTGCGCGACCATCTGACCAAGGACTACCTGGGCGTGGCCTTCGTCCAGGGCGGCATCCTCGCCGTGAAGGTGAAGGGTGCCGGGACCGGTTCGGTCTGGTTCTGCGCGTACGACGACGCGCGCGACCAGGACGGCTGGGGTGTGCAGGAGCGCGTGGAGCGGCTGCTGCTGCCCTGCGGCGCCGACTTCGACGACTTCCTCCAGCGTCTGGCGGGCAACCCGCCGGAGCTGGAGACCGTGGCGAACCTGATGGTGGACGGCGGCTTCGCGCGCGCCGTGCCGGTGGGGGAGTGAGTGTGATGGTGACCTTCGCCCAGGCGCAGGAGCGCGCGGAAGAGTGGATCAACGGGGACGTGCCCGCGTACCAGCACCGCGAGGTGCGGGTGCGGGAGTTCGAGCTGGGGTTCGTGGTGTGGGCCGAGGACCGGGCCGAGGGCCCGTCCTCGGACGGCGGCCGCCAGCGGCTCGTCATCGCCCGGGACAGCGGGGAGGCCACGCTGTGGCCCGGCCTGCCGGTGGGTGAGGTGATCCGCCGGTACGAGGAGGAGTACGGCGTGCCGGACGAGCCCGAGGACGCGGTGCCCGCGCCCGCGCCCGCGCCCGCACGCATCGACCTCAACCAGACATCGTTCCTGCTGACGCCGCCGGAGTGGTTGCAGGAGGCGGCGGACCGGATGGGGATCCCGGACCGCCGGGACGAAAACGGGCCGCCGCCCTCCGCGTCGACCCCGGCCCCGGCCGCCGCCTCGGCTCCGACTCCGCCCCCGGCTTCCGGCCCGGCTCCCGCCGCCGATCAGGACGCGGCGCCCGCGTGGCCCGCCCCGACCGCGACACCGACTCCGGCAGCCCCCGCCCAGGATGCGGCGTCGGCCCAGGACGCGCCGCCCGCGTGGCCCGCCCCGGGCCCGGCCTCGACCCCGGCTTCTGGCCAGGTTCCGGCCGCCGACCGGGACGCGCCGCCCGCGTGGCCCGCCCCGGGCCCGGCTCCCGGCCCGTCCCCGGCCGCCGCGCAGGACAAGCCGCCCACCTGGCCCGCCCCCGCCCCCGCGTCGTCCGGTCCCGTGCCGTGGCCCTCGCCCGCGGGCGACGCGCCGGCCGGGGCGACCCCGTGGGCGGGTACGGACACGAACGCCGGGTCGGACGAGGGTTCCGTCCCGCTTCCGGCGACGGTGTTCGCCCCGCCGCTGTCCGGTTCGGACCTGGACGACACCCCGCCGCCGAGGGTGCTCCCGGAGGCCAAGACGGCGCTGCTCCAGGGCGGCAGCCAGCTTCCGCCGACCGCCATCGCCCCGGCACTGGACCCGCAGGCCCCGCCGCCGGGGCTGCCCGGCGGGGCGGGTTCGGGTGCGCCCGACGCGCCCGGCGGCCCTGGTGCGCCCGGTGGCTCCGGTGCGCCGGTCGGCCCGGGCGTGCCTCCCGGCCCCGGTGCGCCCGAAGCCCCGGGCGGCCCCGGCGTGCCTGGCGTGCCCCCCGGCCCCGGTGGGCCCGGCGCCCCGGGCGCCCCCGGTGTGCCCCAGGGCCCCGGCGCCCCCGGCACCCCCACCCCCGCCCAAGGCACACCCCCCTCCGCCGCCGACATCGCCGATGCCGCCACCCGTAAGGCCGCTCCTCCGCGTGGGGCGCGGGGGAGTACTCCGCCGCCGCCCGGGGAGCCCGGGGTTCCGGGGGCGCGGGCGGGTGGGGCGCCCGCCTACGTACCCACGCAGCTGGTCTCGCAGCTCGGGCCCGAAGGGCCGGAGCCTGCCGGGGCGCCCGCGCCGCCGCCGCCGGGCGGGGGCGTGCACCACGCCGCGACCATGCTGGCCGACCCCAGTCAGCTCGGAGCCGGCCCGCAGCCGCCCGCGCCTCCTGGGCCGCCCGGCGCCCCCGGCACCGCCCGTGCGCCCCAGCCGCCGGGGCCTCCGGGCGTGCCCGGCGCGCCCCAGCCCCCCGGCGCCCCCGGGGTGCCCGGCGCCGGTGGCGGTGCGCACCACGCCGCGACCATGCTCGCCGACCCCAGTCAGCTGGGCGGCGGGGGACGGCCCGGCGCGCCCCAGCCTCCCGGGCCGCCCGGGGCCCCCGGCGCGCCCGCCGGGCCCGGCGGCGTCCACCACGCCGCCACGATGCTCGCCGGGCCCGCCCAGCTGGGGCCGGGCGCGCCGCAGCCCCCGCAGCCGCCCGCGTACGGCTACCCCCAGCAGCCCACCGGGGTGCCGACCGTGGGACCGGGGTACCAGGCCGTGCTCCGCTACCGCGCCGCCGACGGCTCCGAGCAGCAGCTCATCCGGCGCTCGGCGCCCGGCATCCCGCACCCCGAGTGGCAGATCTTCCACGAGCTGCGCGCGATGAACGTGCCGCCGGACCACGTCCTGGAGCTGCACACCGAGCTGGCCTCGTGCGAGCTGCCCGGTGGCTACTGCGCCCGGATGATCCGGGAGACCTGGCCGCAGGTGCGGATCACCTCCGTCGCCCCGTACGGCACGGACCACGCCTCGCGCCGCCAGGGCATCCAGCACCTGCTCACCCACCAGGGCGAGCTGGCGCAGGTCGCGGACGGTCCCGCCCGGCCGCAGCCGGTGCGCGCGCCGCTGCCGCGGGTGCAGCCCGCGCCGCCGCTCCCCCCGGAGGGCGTGGCGCACGAGCTCGCCGGTGCCTTCGGCCCACAGGGCGTCTTCCGTTTCGACCAGCGGGCGGTGTCCCGCCAGGGCGTGCCCGAGGCGGTCGCGGTGACGCTGGTGTGGGCGGGGCTGCCGGTCGACTTCGGACCGTTCTTCTGGGCGCAGGCCGTGCCCGGCCAGCCGGTCCCGACCCTCGCCGAACTGGCCGCCCAGCGGCAGGTGCAGGCGGCCCCCGACGCGGGCTCGTACCTGGTCATGGGCTCGGACTTCGGCCGGGCGGTCTGTGTCCAGTACGGCACCGCGCACATCGTCGCGGTGCCGGTGGAGGCGGGTCCGGGCGGCCAGTCCGTGCCGCCGCAGTTCGTGAACTCGGGGCTGCCCGAGTTCGTCCGCTGCATGGCGCTCCTCGGCCGGATGTGGCGGCTGCGCTACGGGCTCAACCCCGAGCAGGCGGGCCGCTGGACGGTCGACTTCCAGGCGCAGCTCGCCGCGCTGGACCCGGCGGCGCTGGCGTCGCCGGAGAGCTGGTGGTCGGTGCTGCTGGAGCAGTTCTGGGACGGGCTGCTCTGAGCGGGCGGCGGGAGGCGTACGGGGGCGTACGGAGGCGTATGGATGTGTACGGAAGCGTACGGATACGTACGCGGGCAAGTGCGTTGATATGACGAGGTGTTCGCCGCGGCCGTGCGGCGGGCGCCTCGTCGCCGTTCCGGCACCCGTTTCCGTACGGCTTCCGGTTCTGGCGGCAGTTGACGCATCCTTGACCGTTACGGATGGGCGGAGTGTCGCGTTATGACCACTTCGCTTCGATCCAGCAGGATGTGGCCGGATCGCGTCGTGTTCGGAGAGGTCGAAGAGGTCGGAGGACGTCACAGATGAGCGCAGCGCCCGAACCACCGCAGCCACCCCGGGATTTCGCCGTCGTCCGGGGCGGCCGGGGCTACCGGACCGACCAGGTCGACCGTCGGCTGGGCGCCCTGGGCGAGGAACGCGACGCCGCCTGGGAGCGCGCGGCACGGCTCACCGTCCTCGCCAAGCGCATGGAGACGGAAGCGGCGGCCCTGCGCGAGCGGGTCGCGGCACTGGGCCCGCAGTCGTACGAGTCGCTGGGCCGCCGGGCGCGGGCGCTGTACGCCCTCGCGGTCGAGGAGGCCGACGCCGTACGGGCGGCGGCCCAGGAGGAGGCGGCGGCCGTGCGCGACGCGGCGGACGCGGCCGGGCGCCGCGCCCGCGAAGCCGCCCGCGACCACGCAGGGACCGTCCGCGCGGAGGCCGAGGAGCGGGCGCGGCACCTGCTGCTCGCGGCCCGCGCGAGCGCCGACGAGCACTTGGAGCAGGCCCGTGCCGAGGCGGAGGAGTGGCGCGCCGAGGCGGCGGACGCGCTGCGCGAGGTGCGCGAGCGGACCGGGGCCGCGCGGGCCGAGCAGGAGCGCGAGCACACCGGGCGCCTGGAGGCCCTCGACCGGGAGACGGCCGCGCGGGAGGCCGAGCTCGACGCCCGGCACGCCGAACTGACCGCCCGGGCCGAAGCCGCGCTGGCCGAGGCGGAACGGGCCTTCGCCGAGGAGCGGGAAGCCGCCCGCCACGGCCAGGAGGACGCCGAGGCGCGGGGTGCGGAGCTGGTCGCGGCGGCGCGGGTCCGGGCCGAGCGGATCGCGCGCGAGACCGAACGGGTGCTGCGCGAGCACGCCCAGGCCCGGGAGGAGGCCGTCGCGCACATGGCGCACGTGCGCAGCAGCCTGGCGGGACTGACGGGGCGGGCCCCGGCGGAGGGCTGAGAGCCTGTCTTCGAACCCCTGTCCGCGCCCCGTCGCCCGGCACGCGGCCGCCGGGACCCGGATCCACGGCGGGGCGTCAGCGCCTGGCGCCCGCCAGGATCCAGCCCTCCACCGCCTCGTACCGCTGCCGCTGGGCGTAGACGTCGCGGCGGCTGAGCACCGTGCCCAGCCAGCCCGCCGCGAAGCCGAACGGGATGGAGACGATGCCGGTCGTGGTGAACGGGAACCAGGTGAAGTCATGGGCGGGGAAGACGGACTGGGGCGAGCCCGACACCAGCTTCGTGCCGGTCATCACCACCACCGTGAAGAGCGTTCCGCCGATCAGCGTGCACAGCAGCCCGGCCCGGGTGTAGCGGCGCCAGAACAGGCTGAGGACGAGGGCCGGGGCCAGGGCGGACGCGCCCAGGCAGAAGGAGAGGGTGACCAGCGGCTGGAGGTTGTGGTTCTGGGCCGCCGTCGCCAGCGCGATCGCCGGGACGCCGACGGCGAGCGCGGCGATCCGGGCCGTGTTCGTCTCGGTGGCGTCGCGTACCCCGGTCCTGCCGCGCACCGCGTGGGCGACCAGGTCGTGCGCGAGCGAGTTGGCGCACGCCAGGGTCATTCCGGAGAGGGAGGCCAGCAGCGTCATGAAGATCGCGGTGGCGACCGCGGTGAAGAGCAGGCTGCCGGCCGTCGAGGCGTGCGGGCCGACGAGCGCCTGGCTGGTGAGCAGGATGGACGTCCTGCCCTGTGGGTCCGCCGCCGTGAGGGCGCGCCGGCCCACGACGGCCGCCGCGCCGAAGCCGATCACGATCAGCGCGCAGCAGATCACCACGACGGCCGAGACCGCCCAGGAGAGCGAGCGCCGCACCGCGCGGGCGCTGCGGGCGCTGTACATCCGCATGGTGATGTGCGGCAGACAGGCCGCGCCGATCACCACCGTGAGCTGCGAACTGACCATGTCCAGCGCGTCGCCGCCGAACTGGAGCCCGGAGGAGAGGTACGCCGGGCCCGCGCCGCTGCCCCGCGCCGCCTCGCCGAGCAGCCGCCCGGCGCTCCAGCCGTACCGGTGCAGGACCAGGGCGGCGACGGCGAGCGAGGAGAGGGCGAGGACGACGGTCTTGACCGCCTGGATGAAGGCGGTGCCCTTCATGCCGCCGATCGCCGCGTAGCCGATCATCAGCAGGCCGAGCATCACCACGCAGCCGGTCTTGAAGCGGGCGGTGTCGAAGCCCAGGACGAACGCGATGAGGTCACCGGCTCCGGCCAGCTGGACCACCATCAGCGGCAGCAGCGCGGCGAGCGTGACCAGGCACGCGGTGACCCGGACGGCGGGCCCGGGCGCCCGCCGCGCGAACGCGTCGCCCATGGTGAACCTCCCCGCGTTGCGCAGCGGTTCGGCCAGCAGGAACATCAGCAGCACCAGCGACAGGGCGGTGCTCAGGGTGAGGACGAGACCGTCGTACCCGGTCAGGGCGATGACGCCGACCGTACTGAGCACGGTGGCCGCCGAGACGTAGTCCCCGGCGATGGCCAGGCCGTTGCGCAGCGGCGAGAGCGAGCGGAAGCCGGTGTAGAACTCGCCGAGGTCGTCCCGGTCGGGGGCGGTCATCACGCACAGGAGCAGGGTCACGGTGATCACCGCGATGAACGCGACCAGGGACATGGCCCGGGCGTCGGAGGCGAATCCGGTCATCGGGGGCCTCCGTCGGTGTACCGGCGGGAGTGCGCCGGCCGCTGTGCCGCCTGGTGGCGCAGCGCAGCGGCGAGCGGGTCGACGGTGCGCTGGGCGGTCCACTCGTACACGGCCGCCGCGGCCAGCGTCACGGGCAACTGGCAGAGCCCGAGCAGCAGTCCGGCGGTGAGCCCTCCGGATATGTGCTGGGAGAGGAGGCCCGGGGCGTACCCGGAGAGGAGCAGGAAGAGGACGAAGTACCCGAGGGCGGTGAGCGTGGAGACGCGTCGCAACAGACGGTAGGCACCGCGGAGTTGGGGGAGTCCGGGGGAGGGGTGGTGGGGCGTCATTCGGCTGCTCCTTGCAGAGGGGGGACGGGAAGCCGGAAGCGCTGGTGGGTGGCGGCGAACCTACCGGTCGGTAAGAGGGATGGGGAGCCCTTGGCGGGAAAATTTCGGTACGCGGACATCCGCACGGCCTGTTACCGTAGGTAACTTTTCCTGGGTCCCCGAGGTCCCCAGGGGTGCGGTCGGCCGGGGCGGCGGATCGCCGCCACTCCCCGTCCCCGCCCCGGGAGGGAAAGAGAGCGTCCCGGGTGGAGATGCCCCCGGGCGGGACTCAGCCCTGGGGTGGAGAGCCCCTACGGGATCCTCCCTACTTCGGGGCAGGGAGTGTTCGTCCTGGCGGAGGACGAGAAGAGGGGGAGCGGTTCTTTAACGTGGTCCTACATCGAGCGGCTGCGGGGGGCCGCAGGTGGGAGGTGGGGCTAGCCCCCCACTCAAGACACCGCCGGGCACCAGGGTGCCGGGCGTCCTCGATCGCCAGACTCAAGACGTACGCACGACACGCGGCGGCGACGAGGCTCCGGACCACCGGAACGCCGAGCCACCGGCGCGCAGACGCACTGACTCGCAACGAGGAGAAGAACCGTGACAACGGCTGTGACCATTCCCAGGCACGGGGGCACTGGAGGGCGAACGGCGGTCGCGGCTCGGGCGCGCCAGGTCGTCAAGGCGTACGGGTCGGGGGAGACCCGCGTCGTGGCCCTCGACCACGTGGACGTCGACATCGCGCGCGGGCAGTTCACCGCGATCATGGGCCCCTCGGGCTCCGGAAAGTCCACGCTGATGCACTGCCTGGCCGGGCTCGACACGGTGACGGGCGGACAGATCTACCTGGACGACACCGAGATCACCGGCCTCAAGGACAAGAAGCTCACCCAGCTGCGCCGCGACCGCATCGGCTTCATATTCCAGGCGTTCAACCTGCTGCCGACGCTCAACGCCCTGGAGAACATCACACTCCCGATGGACATCGCGGGCCGCAAGCCCGACCGGGAGTGGCTGGACCGCGTGGTGGAGACCGTCGGGCTCGCCGGGCGGCTCAAGCACCGCCCCACCCAGCTCTCCGGCGGTCAGCAGCAGCGCGTCGCGGTGGCCCGCGCCCTCGCGGCCCGGCCCGAGATCATCTTCGGTGACGAGCCGACCGGGAACCTGGACTCCCGCGCGGGCGCCGAGGTCCTCGGCTTCCTGCGCCGCTCGGTGGACGAGCTGGGCCAGACCATCGTGATGGTCACCCACGACCCGGTCGCCGCCTCGTACGCGGACCGGGTGCTCTACCTCGCGGACGGCCGGATCGTCGACGAGATGTTCCGCCCGACCGCGGAGGCCGTGCTCGACCGCATGAAGGACTTCGACGCGCGGGGGCGGACGTCGTGACCGTGCTCAAGACCTCGATGCGCAACTTCTTCGCGCACAAGGGACGGATGGCCCTCTCGGCCGTCGCGGTCCTGCTCTCGGTGGCGTTCGTGTGCGGCACGCTCGTCTTCACCGACACCATGAACACCACCTTCGACAAGCTCTTCGCCGCCACCGCGGCCGACGTCACCGTCAGCCCGAAGAACGCCAAGGCCGACGACCGCCCGCAGACCGGCAGGCCCGAGACGCTGCCCGCCTCGGTCCTTCAGAAGGCGCGCGGCGCCGCCGGGGTGAAGACCGCCGAGGGCGGCGTCTCCAGCTCCAGCGTCACGGTCGTCAACTCCGAGAACGAGAACATGGGTTCCTCCAACGGAGGCCCCACGATCGCGGCCAACTGGACGGGCAACGACCTCAAGGCGATGGAGATCACCTCCGGCCACGCCCCGCGCGGGCCGACCGAGATGATGGTCGACGCCGACACCGCCGACAAGCACGACCTGAAGATCGGCGACGAGCTGCGCACCATCGCCGTCACCGGTGACTTCACGGCGAGGATCACCGGCATCGCCTCCTTCAAGGTGACCAACCCGGGCGCGGCGATCGTCTACTTCGACACCGCCACCGCCCAGCGCGAACTGCTGGGCCGCACCGGCCTGTTCACCAACGTCTCGCTCACCGCCGCCGAGGGCGTCAGCGACGTGCAGCTGAAGCGGAACGTCGCCGCCACGCTCGGCGCCGGGACGTACAAGCTGGAGACGGCCGCCGAGGCCAAGGAATCGGGCCGCGACTCGCTCGGCTCCTTCCTGGACGTGATGAAGTACGCGATGCTCGGCTTCGCCGGAATCGCCTTCCTCGTCGGCATCTTCCTGATCATCAACACCTTCTCGATGCTGGTCGCCCAGCGCACCCGCGAGATCGGTCTGATGCGGGCCATCGGCTCCAGCCGCAAGCAGGTCAACCGCTCGGTCCTGGTCGAGGCGCTGCTGCTCGGCTTCTTCGGCTCGGTCCTCGGCGTCGGCGCGGGCGTCGGTCTGGCCGTCGGCCTGATGAAGATCATGGGCTCGATGGGCCTGGAGCTGTCCACCGACGACCTCACGGTCAAGTGGACGACCCCGGCGGTCGGCATGCTGCTCGGCATCGTCGTCACCGTCCTCGCCGCCTACCTCCCGGCCCGCCGGGCGGGCAAGATCTCGCCCATGGCGGCCCTGCGCGACGCCGGCACGCCGGCCGACGGCAAGGCGGGCCTGGTCCGGGCGGTCATCGGCCTGGTCCTCACCGGCGCCGGCGCCGCCTGCCTCTACGCCGCGGCCCACGCCGACAAGGCCAAGTCCGGCTCGGGGGTCCTGGCCCTGGGTGTGGTCCTCACGCTCATCGGTTTCGTGGTGATCGGCCCGCTGCTCGCGGGCGGTGTGGTGCGGGTGATCAGCGTCCTGGTGCTGCGGATGTTCGGCCCCGTCGGCCGGATGGCCGAGCGCAACGCGCTGCGCAACCCGCGGCGTACGGGAGCGACCGGCGCGGCCCTGATGATCGGGCTCGCCCTGGTGGCCTGTCTGGCGGTGGTCGGCTCCTCGATGGTCGCCTCGGCCACCGCCGAGCTCGACAAGTCGGTCGGCGCGGACTTCATCGTCCAGTCGGGCGGCAACGACGGCCGGCCGATCGTGCCGCAGGCCGCCGATGCCCTGCGCAGGACCCCGGGCATCGCCCATGTCACCGACTACAAGTCGGTGGACGTGAAGATCACCACCCCGGACGGCAGGACCGGCAGCGAGGACCTGGCCGCGGCCAGCCCGACCTACGCCGAGGACCTGCGCCGCGAGACGGTCTCCGGCAAGCTCTCCGACGCGTACGGCAAGGACGCGATGTCGGTCGGCGACAAGTTCGCCGAGGAGCACGGTGTGAAGGTCGGCTCCACGCTGACCGTCGCCTTCAAGGGCGGCCGCACGGCCCGCCTCAAGGTCGCGGCGATCACCTCGGACGACACCAATGTCGACAAGGGCGCGATGTACACCAACGTCACGACCGCCGAGCGCTATCTGCCCGCCGACCGGGTGCCGAAGAACATGATCATGTTCGCCAAGGCCGAGGACGGCAAGGCCAAGGAGGCCTACGCGGCCCTGAAGGCCGCGCTGAAGAAGTACCCGCAGTACAAGGTGCAGGACCAGACGGACTTCAAGAAGGACCTGAAGGACCAGATCGGGCAGCTGCTGAACATCGTGTACGGCCTGCTGGCCCTGGCGATCATCGTCGCGGTGCTCGGTGTGGTGAACACGCTGGCCCTGTCGGTGGTCGAGCGGACCCGGGAGATCGGCCTGATGCGCGCCATCGGCCTCTCGCGCCGCCAGCTGCGCCGGATGATCCGCCTGGAGTCGGTGGTGATCGCCCTCTTCGGCGCCCTGCTGGGCCTCGGCCTCGGCATGGCCTGGGGGACGACCGCGCAGAAGCTGCTGGCCCTGGAGGGCCTGGGGGTCCTGGACATCCCGTGGCCGACGATCCTCACGGTCTTCGTCGGATCGGCGTTCGTGGGTCTGTTCGCCGCCCTGGTCCCCGCCTTCCGGGCGGGCCGCATGAACGTGCTCGGAGCCATCGCGAGCGAATAGCCGCCGTACGGGGGTCGGCGGGGTGGCCCCGGGGAGTTCTTCGGAACTCTCCGGGGCCGCTTCATGTCAGAGCTGGTTCAGGCCCCGCTTGAGGCGCTTGCCCAGGGGCCGCTCCACGTACCGGTGCACCAGCCAGGACACCAGCAGCATCAGCGCGATCACCCCGCTGACCAGCGGGACCGGCTTCACCTGGGGGGAGAGCGCGCCGATGATCTCCCAGCCGATGTACTCGTGCAGGAGGTAGAGCGGATACGTCAGGGCGCCGGCGTACGGCAGCCAGCGCCACTGGATCCAGGAGAGCTTCCCGGTGGCGACCAGGCCCATGACCGCGAAGCACGCCGCCATGATCACTACGACCGGCCAGTACGGCACCGGGTGGCTCAGGCGCTCCTGGGCGTGCGCCCAGGTGCTGCGGGTGGCGGGCAGCGAGGCGGCGAGGCTGAACAGGACGATGCCGGTGAGCATCAGGTTCGGCCGGAACCGGTACATCAGATAGAAGGCCACACCCGCGATGAAGCACCAGCTGTTGTCCGGCATGACGATCATCCGCAGGGTGCGGGAGTCCGCCTGGTAGGTGAGCGCGCCGGCCACGGCCCAGGCGCAGCAGAAGAACAGGACGCGGCGGTAGGTCAGCCCGCGCCAGGCGACCACCGCGAAGAGCAGATAGAACCGCAGCTCGGCGAAGAGGGTCCAGTAGACGCTGTCGACGCTCTGGACGCCCATCGGCTCCTGGAACATCGTGAGGTTGGTGAGGACCGCGTCGACCGGGTGTGGGCTGAGGCCCCCCGGCACGGCGGCCACGACCGCGGTGGTGGCGATGACCGCGAACCAGTACGCGGGGTAGAGCCGCACCACGCGCGAGACGAAGAACGACTGGAGCGGCTTGCCCCAGCTGCTCATACAGATCACGAAGCCGCTGATCAGGAAGAAGAGCTGGACGCCGAGCCAGCCGTAGGCGGCGACGGGGTAGGTGGCCGGAAATCTGGCCCGGGAATCGGTTTCCGGCCATCGTCCGGTGAGCGCCATGTAGTGGAACATGACGACCGTGAGGGCCGCGAGGAGGCGCAGGCCGTCGAGGGCGTAGATGCGGCTCGGGCGGCTCCCCTCGACGGCGGGGCCGGTCCGCTGCGGGATGCCGGTGCTGGTGAGCACCGGCTCGGGCTGAAGGAGCGCTGTCCGCGCCTGGTCGGGCATGTCGAGCGGGTTCCCCTCGGGCACTGATGTCATGGCGGTATCACCGCGACGCCGCCGTGTTGCCAGGCGATCGGCACGTCCGCCGGAGCCTATGGGTTTCCACAAGATTTGCAAAGGCTCACCTTTTACGCAGGAATACCGCCGAAGGGGTGAACCGAGTCACGCGCGCCCCCGGGCCTGCTTCCCGCGCGGCTGTCACACCCACGTCGTACGCTGGGAACCCCCGGCCCGTACGACGTGTCGGGCGGTTCGCGTTGCCCTCTCCCGAAGATGGAAGCCCTTCATGAGCCTGCACGGTCTGCTGGACGCGGTGGTACGGGACCCGGCGCTCGCCGAAGCGGTCAAGGCCGCCACCGACGGCCACCGGATGCATGTCGACCTCGTCGGCCCGCCCGCCGCCCGGCCCTTCGCGGTGGCCGCCCTGGCCCGCGAGAGCGGGCGTCCGGTGCTCGCGGTGACCGCGACCGGGCGCGAGGCGGAGGACCTGGCGGCGGCGCTGCGCTCCCTGCTGCCCCCGGACGAGGTGGCCGAGTTCCCGTCCTGGGAGACGCTGCCGCACGAGCGCCTCTCGCCCCGCAGTGACACGGTGGGCCGCCGGCTCGCGGTGCTGCGGCGCCTGACGCACCCCCGGGACGACGACCCGGCGGCGGGTCCGGTCGGCGTGGTGGTCGCGCCGATCCGTTCCGTTCTGCAACCGCAGGTCAAAGGCCTGGGGGACCTGGAGCCCGTGGCGCTGCGCACCGGGCAGTCGGCGGACCTGAACGAGATCGTCGAGGGTCTGGCCGCCGCCGCGTACTCGCGCGTGGAGCTGGTCGAGAAGCGCGGCGAGTTCGCCGTCCGCGGCGGCATCCTGGATGTCTTCCCCCCGACCGAGGAGCATCCGCTCCGGGTGGAGTTCTGGGGCGACGATGTCGAGGAGATCCGTTACTTCAAGATCGCGGACCAGCGTTCGCTCGAAGTCGCCGAGCACGGTCTGTGGGCGCCGCCCTGCCGCGAGCTGCTGCTCACCGACGAGGTGCGCGCCCGGGCCGCCGCCCTCGCCGAGCTCCATCCGGAGCTGGCCGAGCTGCTCGGCAAGATCGCGGAGGGCATCGCGGTCGAGGGCATGGAGTCGCTGGCGCCGGTCCTGGTCGACGAGATGGAGCTGCTGCTCGACGTGCTGCCCAAGGGTGCCATGGCGGTGGTCTGCGACCCCGAGCGGGTGCGCACCCGGGCCACCGACCTGGTGGCGACGAGCCAGGAGTTCCTCCAGGCCTCCTGGGCGGCGACGGCGGGCGGCGGCGAAGCCCCGATCGACGTCGGCGCGGCCTCGCTGTGGGGCATCGCGGACGTCCGCGACCGGGCCCGCGAGCTCGGCATGATGTGGTGGTCCGTCTCGCCCTTCGCGGCCGACGACACGGACGCGGACGACGCCGCCCTCAAGCTCGGCATGCACGCTCCGGAGACCTACCGGGGTGACACCCAGCGGGCGCTCGCGGACACCAAGCAGTGGCTCGCGGACGGCTGGCGCGTTCTCTACGTAACGGAGGCGCACGGCCCGGCGGCCCGGACCGTGGAGGTCCTCGGCGGCGAGGGCATCCCCGCCCGCCTCGCCGTGCTGGACGCGACGAAGGGGCAGGCCGAGATCGCCCCCTCGGTGGTCCAGGTCGCCTGCGGCGCCATCGACCACGGCTTCGTCGACCCGGCCCTGCGCCTGGCCGTGCTCACCGAGACGGATCTGACCGGGCAGCGCACGGTCAGCAAGGACCTGGGCCGGATGCCGGCCCGCCGCCGCAAGACCATCGACCCGCTCACCCTCGAAGTGGGCGACTACATCGTGCACGAGCAGCACGGCGTGGGCCGTTACCTGGAGATGGTCCAGCGGACCGTCCAGGGCGCCACCCGCGAATACCTGCTGGTGGAGTACGCCCCCGCCAAGCGCGGCCAGCCCGGTGACCGGCTCTACATTCCCACCGACCAGCTGGAGCAGGTCACCAAGTACGTGGGCGGCGAGGCCCCGACCCTGCACCGGCTCGGCGGCGCCGACTGGACCAAGACCAAGCAGCGGGCCAAGAAGGCGGTCAAGGAGATCGCCGCCGACCTCATCAAGCTGTACTCGGCACGGATGGCCGCCCCCGGCCACGCCTTCGGCCCCGACACCCCCTGGCAGCGCGAACTGGAGGACGCCTTCCCGTACGTGGAGACGCCCGACCAGCTCTCCACCATCGCCGAGGTCAAGGAGGACATGGAGAAGACGGTCCCGATGGACCGGCTGATCTGCGGCGACGTCGGCTACGGCAAGACCGAGATCGCGGTCCGCGCGGCGTTCAAGGCGGTCCAGGACGGCAAGCAGGTGGCGGTCCTGGTGCCCACCACGCTCCTGGTCCAGCAGCACTTCGGCACCTTCTCCGAGCGGTACGGCCAGTTCCCGGTGAACGTGCGGGCGCTGAGCCGCTTCCAGACCGACACCGAGGCGAAGGCGACGCTCGAGGGCCTCAAGGACGGCTCGGTCGACATCGTCATCGGCACCCACCGCCTCTTCTCCTCCGAGACCAAGTTCAAGGACCTGGGCCTGGTCGTCGTCGACGAGGAGCAGCGCTTCGGCGTCGAGCACAAGGAACAGCTGAAGAAGCTGCGCGCCAACGTGGACGTGCTGACCATGTCCGCCACCCCCATTCCCCGCACGCTGGAGATGGCGGTCACCGGCATCCGCGAGATGTCGACGATCACCACCCCGCCGGAGGAGCGCCACCCGGTGCTGACCTTCGTGGGGCCGTACGAGGAGAAGCAGATCGGCGCCGCGATCCGGCGTGAACTGCTGCGCGAGGGCCAGGTCTTCTACATCCACAACCGGGTGGAGTCCATCGACCGGGCGGCGGCACGGCTGCGCGAGATCGTGCCCGAGGCGCGCATCCGCACCGCGCACGGGCAGATGGGCGAGTCCGAGCTGGAGCAGGTCGTCGTCGACTTCTGGGAGAAGAAGTTCGACGTGCTCGTCTCGACCACGATCGTCGAGTCCGGCATCGACATCTCCAACGCCAACACCCTCATCGTCGAGCGCGGCGACAACTTCGGCCTCTCCCAGCTCCACCAGCTGCGCGGCCGGGTGGGCCGCGGCCGCGACCGCGGGTACGCCTACTTCCTCTACCCGCCGGAGAAGCCGCTCACCGAGACCGCCCACGAGCGCCTGGCGACCATCGCCCAGCACACGGAGATGGGTGCGGGCATGTACGTGGCGATGAAGGACCTGGAGATCCGCGGCGCGGGCAACCTGCTCGGCGGCGAGCAGTCCGGCCACATCGCGGGCGTCGGCTTCGACCTGTACGTGCGGATGGTCGGCGAGGCCGTCGCGGACTACCGGGCGCAGCTGGAGGGCGGGGCGCAGGAGGAGGCCCCGCTGGAGGTCAAGATCGAGCTGCCGGTCGACGCGCACGTCCCGCACGACTACGCGCCGGGCGAGCGGCTGCGGCTCCAGGCCTACCGGGCGATCGCCTCGGCCAACTCCGAGGACGACATCCGGGCCGTCCGCGAGGAGCTCACCGACCGGTACGGCAAGCTGCCCGAGCCGGTGGAGAACCTGCTGCTCGTGGCCGGGCTGCGGATGCTGGCGCGGGCCTGCGGGGTCGGCGAGATCGTGCTCCAGGGCGCCAACATCCGCTTCGCGCCGGTGGAGCTGCGCGAGTCCCAGGAGCTGCGTCTGAAGCGGCTCCACCCGCGTACGGTCATCAAGGCGCCCACCCGCCAGATCCTGGTGCCGCGCCCGACGGCGGGCAGGATCGGCGGGAAGCCGGTGGTGGGCCGCGAACTGCTGGCGTGGACGGGCGAGTTCCTCACCACGATCCTGGGGTCGTGAGCCGGGCGGGAGCGCGGTAGCGGCCGGGTGGGGACGCCCCGGGGCGGGCGGCCCGGCGCCGGGGGAGAGGGGCATGGGGGGTGCGGGCCCCGCGCCTTCGTGCGCGGGCGTCCGGGCCGCCCGTGACTTTCCGCCTTCGAGCCCTTGTGGCCGCCGGGCCGGCGGGTAGGAGTCCCTAGGATTTCGGGATCCCGCCAACTTTCCTGGAGGACGGCCGCTGTGACGCCTACGAACCGAACCGCCCTGGGCGCCGCCGTGCTCGCGGCCGCCCTCGCCCTCACCGGCTGCTCCGAAAGCGACAGCGGCACCAGGACGGCGAAGCCCGGCGCGCCCGCCGCGCGGGGCGGCGCCCTGGCGGCCGTCGACACCCTCACCGTGAAGGGCCGGGCGCCGAAGACCGGTTACTCGCGCGACCAGTTCGGCCGGGGCTGGACCGACACCGACGCCAACGGCTGCGCCACCCGGGAGGACATCCTCAAACGGGACCTGAAGGACGTGAAGTACAAGGACAAGTGCGACATCGCGTCCGGGACCCTGACCAAGGACGTCTACACCGGCCGGACCATCAAGTTCGTCCGGGGCAGCAGCAAGGTCGACATCGACCATGTGGTGGCCCTGTCGGACGCCTGGCAGAAGGGCGCCCAGAGCTGGGACAAGAAGAAGCGGGTGGCGTTCGCCAACGACCCGCTGAACCTGCTGGCCGTCGACGCCGGCGAGAACCGGCGCAAGAGCGACGGCGACGCGGCGACCTGGCTGCCGACGTTCGCGGCCGGCCGCTGCACGTACGTGGCGGACCAGGTGGCAGTCAAGAGGAAGTACGGGGTGTGGGTGACGGAGGCCGAGAAGCAGGCGATGAAGAAGGTCCTCACCGAGTGCCCGCGGCAGGAGCTGCCCACCGGGTGAGGCCCGTCCGCTCCCGGCGGCACGGCTGACGCTCAGCCCGTCTTCACCCAGTCCTGGCAGCCGCTGCTCTTGAAGTACGCGTCGCCCGCGCCGATCTTCACGATCGCCGTGCCGGTCACGTTCTCGTTCGCCGCGATGGCCTCGGTGCTGTGCGAGGCGTCCTTGGCGCGCTCCCAGTAGCACTGGTCGTCCTTGTTGCCGGCCGACTTGTACGTGCCCGGCGCGATGTCGGTGCCCACCTTGAACATGCCCCCGTCGCCCTTGAGGGTCGTCCTGGGGGCGCCCTTGGCCGGGGCCTTGGGGTCGAACAGGTGCCAGTCCTCGCAGTCGCTGCTCTTGAAGATCTTGTCGCTCGCCAGCACGGTGACGTAACTGGCGCCGGTCACATTGTCGTTGGCGAGAATCGCGTCGGTGCTGCCCGAGGCGTCCTTGGACCGCTCCCAGTAACAGCCGTCCTTGTTGCCGGTGCTCACATACGTACCGGGCTTGATGTCCGTGCCGACCTGGAAGCTGCCGTCGCCCAGGCCCTTCTCCTTCTTCTCGGCCTCCGGCTTCTTCTTCCCGGCCGCCGGGCTCCCGCCCGTCTTGCCCGGTGCCTCCTGGGAGGCCGCGCCGGTGGGCGCCTTGTCGTCCGAGCCGCCGCCCGCGCCGACCGCGCCGCCGATGGCGACGACCGCGACGACCGCGCCGACGCCGGTGAGGACCTTGTGGCGGGCGAACCAGTTGCGCTGGTGCTGAGACATGGCTGTGCCTTTCCGTCGGACCCCCGGGGGGGGGCCTGGTGAACCGATGGGCCCATCACAACAGAGAGTGTGAACCGAGTCAACAAGGTTCACAGGAATGTGCACGTTCACGCTCGTGTATGGAGTGCTCCGAAGGGGATCGCTATGCTGGGCGGCACAACAGACGAGGGGAGTCGGGCCCGTGCCGGACAACGCAGGCGAGGTGACCGCCGCCGGGATCGCCCGGCTCGCCGGGGTGGGCCGGGCGGCCGTCAGCAACTGGCGCCGCCGCCACGCCGACTTCCCCAAGCCCGTCGGCGGCACCGAGACCAGCCCCTCCTTCGCCCTGCCCGAGGTCGAGCAGTGGCTGCGCGACCAGGGGAAACTCGCCGAGGTGCCGCTGCGCGAGCGTGTCTGGCAGCAGCTCTCCGGCCATCCCGCGGGGGCCGTGACGGGCCTGGTCCACGCGGGCCGCGCGCTCCTGCTCCTCCGTGACGACCCGGACGCCTGGCGCCGCCTCGCCGCGCTCGGGGACACCGGACTGGCCCAGGGGCTCGCGCGGACGCTGGAGGAGACTGTTCACACCGACGCTGTGAACACCC
The DNA here is from genome assembly GCF_055567715.1 of Streptomyces sp. NPDC026377. Classification (NCBI taxonomy): domain Bacteria; kingdom Bacillati; phylum Actinomycetota; class Actinomycetes; order Kitasatosporales; family Streptomycetaceae; genus Streptomyces; species Streptomyces sp. NPDC026377. The sequence goes on along the minus strand of NZ_JBVHPV010000001.1, from coordinate 118,508 downwards.
CGGCCCTGGCCCCGGCCCCCGCTCCCTCCCCCGCCGAGCTCGCCGCGTCCGTACCGCTGCTGCGGGGGGTCGGGGAGCTCGCCGCCGAGCTGGGCGCCCGGCAGACCTTCGAGTTCCTGCTCGGCCGCCACCTCGACGCCAACCCGCGCCAGTACACCCTCACCCCGCCCGGCCCCGCCGAGCTGATGGCCGCGCTCGCGCTGGCCTCGCAGGCCGCCTCGGTGCTCGACCCCGCGTGCGGCACCGGCACGCTGCTGCGCGCGGTCCCGCACGCGCAGGCGGTGTACGGACAGGACGCCGACCCGGAGCTCGCGGCGCTCGCCGGACTGCGCCTGGCCCTGCACGGCCCCGCCGAGGTGCGCACGGCCGCCGCCGACTCGCTGCGCGCCGACGCCTTCCCCGCGCTCACCGTCGACGCGGTGCTCTGCCACCCGCCGTTCAACGAGCGCGGCTGGGGCCACGACGAGCTCGCCTACGACCCGCGCTGGGAGTACGGCCTGCCCGCGCGCACCGAGTCCGAACTGGCCTGGGTGCAGCACGCGCTGGCCCGGCTGCGCGAGGGCGGCACGGCCGTGCTGCTGATGCCCCCGGCCGCCGCCTCCCGCCGCTCCGGCCGCCGTATCCGCGCCGGGCTGCTGCGCCGGGGCGCCCTGCGGGCGGTCGTCGCGCTGCCCGCCGGAGCCGCACCGCCGTACGGCATCCCCCTCCATCTGTGGGTGCTGCGCAAGCCGGGCGCGGGCACCCACCCCGCGCCCGAACTGCTGCTCGTCGACGCCGCCGGGCTGCCCGGCGGCGAGGGGGGCGGCCGGGAGAAGCTGCCCTGGCAGACCGTGCAGAGCGCGGTCCTGGACGCCTGGGCGCCCTTCGACCGGGACGGCACCGCCGAGGAGCGGCCCGGCATCTCCCGCGCGGTCCCCGTCATCGAACTCCTCGACGACGACGTGGACCTGGCCCCCGCCCGCCATCTGCCGCCCCCGGCCGCGGCGGGTGGCGCCGACGCGCTGGAGGCCGTACGCGAGGAGCTCGGCGCGACCCTGCGGCGGACCGCCGAACTGACCCCGCCGGCCACCGCCCCCGCCCCGCACCCGGGCACCCGGCTGCCGCTGACCACCGTCGGCGAACTCGCCCGCGCGGGCGCCCTGGTGCTGCGCTCCGGCGGCGCGGGCACCGGGGCACCCGGCGTGCCCGTCCTCACCGAGCAGGACGTGCTCGGCGGCACCGCCCCCTCCGGCACCCTGCCCGACGGCCCCGCCGAGGAGCCGGTGCTGACCGAACCCGGGGACGTGGTGGTGCCGGTGCTCGGCGGCGGCACGGTCGCGCGGGTCGTCGACGAGGCCGCCGCCGGGGCCGCGCTCGGCCGCAACCTCCAGCTGCTGCGGCCCGCCCCGGCCGCCCTCGACCCGTGGTTCCTCGCCGGGTTCCTGCGCGGCACCGCCAACAACCGCCAGGCCAGCAGTTACGCCACCACCGCCTCCCGGCTCGACGTGCGCCGGCTCCAGCTGCCCCGGCTGCCGCTGGACGAACAGCGCCGCTACGGCGAGCGGTTCCGGGCGCTGGCCGCGTTCGAGGACGCGCTGCGGCTCGCGGGCCGCCTGGGCGAGCAGTTGGTGCAGGGGCTGCACGACGGGCTCACGGACGGGGCCGTACGGCCCGAGTAGATCCGGACCGTCAGGTTCCGTCCCACCGCCCCCGACCTGGGTGGACCCTGACCGCGCGTCACCTCTACGCTCTGGCCAGCGATGTCCGTCCCGCCCTGTCAGGAGCGCAGATGCCGAGCCCCGCGAGCATGAAGGTGATCACCATCCGGGTGGTCTTCTCCGTGCTGGTGGTGCTCACCCTCGGCCTGCTGGCGTGGACGGCGATGCTGCGGCTCGCCATCGTCCGCCGCACCCGGCGCGACTGGGCGCTGTTCTGGGCGCAGCTGACGGTCAACCTCGGCTGTCTGTCGATGCTGCACACCCACTTCGAGGACAGCTGGGTCTCCGACGTCGGCATGGCGATCCTGCTGGCGCAGGCGCTCGTGGTGGTCGTCTACTACCTGGCCTCCGACATCCACTTCCACCAGCGGCGGCTGCCGCCCCCGCCGCCCCGTCCGCCCGCGCCGCCGTCCCCGCGCATCCACCAGGTCCGCGCCGAGCTCGACGAGCTGAGCAGTCTGCTGCGCCAGGAGGAGGGCCGGTGAGCGCCGGGCGCGTGGTCGCGGACCGCTACGAGCTGGCGGCGCTGCTCGGCCAGGGCGGCATGGGCCAGGTCTGGACGGCGTACGACCAGCGCCTGGACCGCCGGGTCGCGGTGAAGCTGCTGCGCCCCGACGCGGTGGCGGGATCGAGCGCCGCCGACGAGACCCGGCGCCGGTTCGTGCGCGAGTGCCGGGTGACCGCCCAGGTCGACCACCCGGGCCTGGTCACAGTCCACGACGCGGGCAGCGACGGCGACGACCTCTACCTCGTGATGCAGCACGTGGAGGGCGCCGACCTCGCCGACCACCTCGCCGAGCACGAGCCCTACCCCTGGCCCTGGGCGGTGGCGGTCGCGGCCCAGCTGTGCGCGGCCCTCTCCGCCGTGCACGCGGTGCCGATCGTCCACCGCGACCTCAAGCCCCGCAACGTGATGGTGCGGCCCGACGGCACGGTCACCGTCCTGGACCTCGGGGTCGCCGCGGTCCTCGACCACGACACCACCCGCCTCACCCGCACCGGCTCGCCGATCGGCTCCCCGGCGTACATGGCGCCCGAGCAGGCGATGGGCGGCGCGGTCGGCCCGTACACGGACCTGTACGCGCTCGGAGTGCTGCTCCACGAACTGCTCAGCGGAAACGTCCCCTTCGCCGGGACCACCGCGCTCGGCGTGCTCCACCGCCACCTCTACGAGCCGCCGCTCCCGGTCCGCCAGGTCCGGCCGGAGGTGCCCGAGGCCCTGGAGGCGCTGGTGCTGCGGCTGCTCGCCAAGGACCCGCAGCGCCGGCCCGCCTCCGCGCAGGAGGTGTACGAGGCGCTCGCCCCGCTGCTTCCGGTGCGCGGGACCCCGGCCGGGCACCCGCTCGACCCGACGCGCCCGTTCCTGCGCCCACACGCCCCCTGGCCGGACCGCGCGGCCACCCCGCCGCCGGCGCATGTGCCGCCCGCGGCCCCGCCGGTGCCACCCCGGGCGCCCGGACCCGCGCAGCCCGATGTCGCGGGCGCCGTCGACGAGGCCAAGCGGCTGCTCGGCGAGGGGCGGATCACCCAGGCCGTCGACATCCTCGGCGCGATCCTGCCGGCCGCCGCCGCCCGGCACGGCGAGGGCTCCCCGGTGGTGCGGATCCTGCGCAAGCAGTACGCGGCGACGCTGATGGACGACGGCCAGTACCGCCGGGCGCTGCCGGAGCTGCGCCGGCTCGCGGGGGAGCGGGCCGCCGAGGCGGGCCCGGCCGACCCGCAGGCGCTGGCGTTCCGCCACGACGCGGCGCTCTGCCTGGAGCAGCTCGGCGAGGCCGCCGCCGCGCTCGCCGAGTACCGTGCGGTCCTGCCGTACTTCGAGAGTCCGTACGGCACCGGCGACCCGGAACGGGCCGCCGAGATCCGACGGCACGTCGACGCGCTGCTGCGCCTCCCGTCGGGCGCGGGACGCGCTTGACCTTTCGCCCGGGGCTACCCGCCCCAGGTATGGAGCGGTCCTTCTTCTGGCAAAAGTAGGGGAAAGTCCGAACCGGACAGACGGAACAACTCATTCCACTCGTGCAATGGGTTGCTCAAGCGGCAGCCAAGAACGGGTCCGCTGACTGTCATTTAGGTGCTCTTTACGGACAAGATCGGCGCGTTTCTGTCTTCAGGGCCTTGCTGTGCCCTGATCGGCCTGTTCGCCCTCTCATCCCTTGTCTGAGGAGACGCCTCGTGCGCCCGCGCCCGTTCCGCCGTTCCATACGGCGGCCCTCGTTGTACCGCCGCCGTCACAGACGTGTGGCGCTGCTGCTGCTCACCAGCCTCGCGCTGATGCTGACCACCCAGCAGGCCATGGCCGACGACGCCCATCTGGGCCGGATATCGCTGCCCAGCCTGAGCTCCGTCACCGCCTGGTTCAAGGACCCGCACTGGGGCTCGCTCCCCAAGCAGCAGGGCGGCACCGCCGCCGGTCACGGCCACCACGCCAGTGCCGCCGCCACCAAGGCGAACAAGGGCAAGGGGCACAAGCCGGGCAAGGGCCGCGGCGAGCTCGACGCGTACCACCCGTACGCGAAGGCCACCAAGGGCGGCAAGAGCCGCTCGGCCCAGGGCTTCAACGCCAAGACAAGCCACCGCAATCCGGCCAAGTCCACCCGTACCGCCACGGTCTTCGACAACGCGGACGGCACGCTGACCCGGCAGGTCGCCATGGCGCCGGTGAACTACAAGGACGGCGAGGGCAAGTGGCAGCCCATCGACGTGGACGTGAGAGCCGGCCCTGACAAGCGCTGGCACGAGAAGGCGAACTCCCTCGACGTCGACTTCGCCGCCAAGGCCGCCGACCCCGCCCTCGCCTCCTTCGCCACCGACGGCTCGCACGCCCTCAGCTACGGCCTCCAGGGCGCGGCCCCCGTCACCGGCGTCGCGCACGGCTCCCGGGTCACCTACGCAAACGTCCTGCCCGGGACCGACCTGGAGCTCGCGCCCACCGCGACCGGGCTCAAGGAAGCGATCGTCCTGCACTCCGCGCAGGCCGGCAACGTCTGGACCTTCCCCCTCGACCTCAAGGGCCTGACCGCCCGGCAGGCGAAGGACGGCTCCATCGACCTGGTGGACACCGCCGGCAAGACCGTCGAGCGCATCCCTTCCGCGTACGCCTACGACGCGAAGGTCGACCCGCGCTCCGGTGACCCGGCCACCACGCACTCCGTGACCTACCAGCTGGTCCGCCAGGGCGCGAAGACCGCCCTGAAGGTCACCCTGGACCCGCGCTGGCTGCACGACCGGGCCCGCGTCTTCCCGGTCACCGTCGACCCGACCGTCACCGACGGCTGGACCACCACCTACGCCGAGTCCGGCGCCCCCGGTGACCACTCCTCCGAGCAGACCATCAAGGTCGGCTCCTACGACTCCGGCCCGCACTCGGCGGCCGCCTACGTCAACCACTGGTACAACACCTGGGACGGCACGAAGGCCACGGTCACCTCGGCGACCCTGCACCTCTTCGACACCTGGGCCTCCACCTGCACCCCGGAGCGCTTCGACGTCGCCCTGGTCACCCAGGCGTGGAAGCCCAGCACGGTGACCGGCTACCCCGGCCCGTCCTACGGCTCCTCCATCGGCAACGCCACCCCCAGCGTGCCCAAGGCCTGCGCCAACACCGGCGCCGACCGGACCGTGGGCGACTGGGTGGACGTGCCGCTGAGCACCACCGCCATCCAGGGGTGGTTCAACGGCACCACCGCCGACAACGGCCTCGCCGTCTACGCGGCCACCAACGACAACCTGCACTGGAAGCAGTTCGGCTCGTTCAACGACCCGGCGCTCGGTCCGTACATGTCGGTCACCTACACCGGCAACGCGGCCCCGCAGATCTACCAGCAGTACCCGAACAACAACGCCGTCGCCGACACCACCACGCCCCATCTGACCGCGTGGGCGGGCGACGACGTCACCACCACCCCGCAGTACGTCTTCCAGGTCTACGACAACACCAACACCAAGGTCGCCGACTCGGGCCTGATCGCCAACGGAGACTGGACGGTCCCGGCGGGCAAGCTCAAGTGGGGCCAGACGTACTACTGGACGGTCCAGGGCTACGACGGTTCGCTCTACACCCCGGCCGCCGACTGGTACGCGCTCCAGATCCAGGTGCCCCAGCCGGTGGTCACCTCGGGGCTGTCGCAGAACAGCGGTGACCACGGCTTCGACGCCTCCAGCGGCAACTACACCACCAGCGACACCGACGCCTCGATCTCGACCGTCGGCCCCAGCCTCGACGTGGTGCGCGACTACAACTCCCGCGACCCGCGCTGGACCGGCTCCTTCGGCTCCGGCTGGTCGGCGATCTTCGACACCCGCGCCACCGAGCAGTACAACGCCGCGGGCGCGGTCACCGGAGCGGTCGTCTCCTACCCCAACGGCTCGCAGGTCGGGTACGGCAGGAACGGCGACGGCAGCTTCTCCTCCGGCTCCGGCCGCTACTCCACCTTCAAGTCGGTCACCGGCGGCTACTCGCTGACCGACAAGGACGACACCGTCTACACCTTCACCCAGGCGCTCGGCTCCGGCGGCTACGGCATCACCTCGGTGACCGACGCCAACGGCCGCGCGCTGACCTTCACCTGGTCCGGCGGCCACGTCACCAAGATGGCCTCCGCCGTCTCCGGGCGCGCCCTGAACGTGACCTGGTCGACGCCGTCCGGCGCCGCGGCGGCCCATGTGGCGACCGTCGTCACCGACCCGGTCGTGGCCGGCACCCCGTCCACCGCGCTGACCTGGACCTACGGCTACACCGGCGACCAGCTCGTCTCGGTCTGCCCGCCGTCCACCACCACCGCCTGCACCAAGTACACCTACACCGCGGGCTCGCAGTACCAGAACGCCTCGCTCGACCTCGACCCGCGCGCCATGTGGCCGCTGGGCGAGTCCTCGGGCACCGTCGCCAAGGACGCGGTCCTCGGCAACGAGCACACCCTCGACGCCACGTACAAGAACGTCACGCTCGGCCAGGCGGGCCCGCCCAACGGCGGCACCGCCGCCGGCTTCAACGGCACCTCCTCCGCCGTGGCGCTCCCCAACGACACCGGCAACAACACCGACTCGGGCGCCCTGTCGCTCTGGTTCAAGACCTCGGCCGGACCGGGCGTGCTCTACTCCTACGCCTCCCAGCCCATCGACGCGGGCAACGCGGCGGGCTACTACACCCCGTCGATCTACGTCGGCAGCGACGGCAAGCTGAACGCCGAGTTCTGGTACAGCGGCGGCATCGCCCCGCTCACCACCTCCGCCTCGGTCGCCGACGGCAAGTGGCACCACGTGGTGCTCTCGGCCGCGGGCAACTCGCAGTCGCTGTTCCTGGACAACGCCAAGGTCGGCTCGCTCTCGGGCACCGTCTCCATCAAGAGCGGCACCGCCTTCGGCAAGAACCAGCCGTTCAACTACCTCGGCACCGGCTTCCTCGGCGGCAACTGGCCCGACCAGCCGCACCAGAGCAGCACCAGCAAGACCGGCTACGCCACCTACTTCAACGGCTCCATCGCGGGCGCCGCGTGGTACGACCGCCCGCTGGTCGCCGCCGACGTCAGCGCGCTCTACAACTACGGCACGCACGCCTCCAGCCTGCTGTCGTCGGTCACCCGCCCGTCCGGCAAGACGTACGCGGCGATGACCTACGACCCGGGCACGGCGGCGCTCACTCAGCTGACCGACGAGAACGGCGGCGTCTGGAAGATCGGCGCCCCCACGGTCACCGGCTCCAGCCAGACCTACCGGGGCGCGGTCCTCGGCGGCGCCCCCGCGACGTACTTCCGCTTCGGTGAGGCCGCGGGCGCGTCCGCCGCGGTCGACGAGACGCGCGGCGGCGACGGCACGTACAGCAACGTGACGCTCGGGGCCGCAGGACCCTTCGGCGACCAGAAGACGGCCGCCTTCAACGGCACCAGCTCCTTCGTGAAGGTGCCGGACGTCCAGACGGGCAGCACCTCCGCCTCCGCCGAGCTGTGGTTCTCCACCACGCGCGGCGGCGCGATCCTGATGAACACGCAGAGCGCGCCGATCGGCGGCACGGTCGCCTCGACCACCCCGCAGTTGTGGATCGGCACCGACAACAAGCTCTACGGCGGCTTCTACACCACCTCCGGCTCGGTGCAGATGGGCACCACCGGCACGGTGACCGACGGCAAGTGGCACCATGTGCTGCTCTCCGCCACCGGCAGCGGCCAGACGCTGTACCTGGACGGCACCCAGGCGGCCACCAGGACCGGCACGGCGGCGCTCACCAACGGCGGGCGCACCACCGCCTACCTCGGCGCCGGCACCACCGGCTCCGGCTGGACCGGTCTGCCCTACCCGGCGACCGTGTACTTCAACGGCTCGCTGGCGGAAGCCGCCACCTACCGGACGGCGCTCACCGCCCAGGACGCGGCCGCGCACTTCCAGGCCGCGAAGAACTCCACGGGCCTGCTGCCGGTCTCCACGGTGAAGGTCACCTCCCCGGCCAACGCCACCCTGACGTACCAGTACGACGTCAGCCACAACAACCGGACGCTGACCGAGACCGACGGCCTCGGCAACACCACCAGCTTCGGCTACGACACCGGCGGCTTCGAGCACACCGTCACCAACCCCAACGGGGCGATGACGGTCACCGGCCACGACGTCCGCGGCAACACGGTCTCCACGACCTCCTGCCAGAACCAGGCGGCCAACGCCTGTTCCACGGAGTACTTCACGTACTTCCCGGACGACACCACGGCGCAGCTCACCACCGCCGACCCGCGCAACGACATCCTGCTCACCCGGCGCGACGGCCGTTCGGCCTCCGCGACGGACAACACCTATCTGACGTCCTTCGGCTACGACAGCGCGGGCAACCAGACCACCATCACCGGTCCGGCCGTGGCCGGGTTCCCGAACGGGCGCACCACCACCACCGTCTTCAGCGACGGCACCGCCACCTACCCGGCGGCGGACGGCGGCAACGTCCCCAAGGGCCTGCCGGTGAAGACGGTCAGCCCCGGCGGGGCGGTCAACTCCGTCTCGTACTTCAAGAGCGGCGACGTGGCCTCGACCACGGACGCGGGCGGTCTGGTCACCTCGTACACCTATGACGGTGTCGGCCAGGTCCTGAGCAAGAAGGTCGTCTCCGACACCTACCCGGCCGGACTCACCACGACGTACACGTACGACGCGGACGGCCAGGTCGTGCAGGAGAAGGACCCGCAGCTCACCGACCGGGTCACCGGCGCGGTCCACGCGGCGGTCTCCACCACCGTCTTCGACGTCGACGGCAACATCACCTCGCAGTCGGTGGCCGACGGCAGCGGCGGCGACTACACCCGCACCGAGACGCAGACGTACGACGCCTACGACCACGTCGCCACCAAGAAGGACGCCAACGCCAACGCGGGCGCGCCCAACGGCAACACGGTCACCTACACGTACGACAGCCAGGGCAACAAGACCAAGGAGGTCTCCTCCTCTGGGACCGAGATCCGCTACACCTACGACGACAACGGCCAGCTGCTGACCCAGGGCACCATGTACAGCGGTGACCCGGTGAACCCGCGGACGCCGTCGCTGCTGACCGAGTCCTCCCGGTCCTACGACCCGGCGGGCCGCCTCGCGTCGGTCACCGACGCCATGGGCTCGACGACCTCGTACACCTACACCGACAACGGTCTGACGTCGACGGTCACCAAGAAGAGCGCCGACGGCACCAGCTCCACCGTCCTGGAGTCCAACACCTACGACGCGGCGGGCAACCTGCTCTCCTCCGCCACCGACAACGGCGAGACCGTCACCACCCACACGGTCGACGCGGCCTCCCGCAACACCTCCACCACCGTCGACCCGGGCGGGGTCGCCCGGGTGACCAGCGTGTCGTACACGCCGGACGACGAGATCGCCACCGAGAACAGCCACGACTCCTCGGGCTGGGACCGGACGGTCACCAACGCGTACGACGCGATGGGCAACAAGATCGCCGAGACGCTGTACGGTGACGCCGCCGGGCACCCGACCGGCTGGTGGAAGCTCGACCAGAGCTCCGGCTCCACGGTCACCGACGCCTCCGGCTCCGGCAACACCGCCGCCGCCACCGGTGTGACCTGGAACGACTCCTCGGCCACCTTCGCGGGCACCACGGGCCAGCAGATCGCCACCAACGGCCCGGTGCTCGACACCGCCGCCTCCTACACGGTCTCCGCGTGGGTGAACATGGCGTCCCTGCCGACCCACAACGCCACGGTCGTGGCCCAGGCCGGCACCACCAACAGCGCGTTCATGCTCCAGTACAACTACGCCCACACCGGCGCGCCGCTGTGGTCCATGGAGCAGACCAGCTCGGACGCGGCCTCGCCGTCGTTCCCGGCCGCCTACTCCACGGCGAAGCCCGTCGCGGGCGCCTGGACGCACGTGGTGGGCGTGTACAACGCCTCCAACGGCGCGGTGCAGGTGTACGTCAACGGCACGCTCTCCGGCAGCGCCACCAACAGCGCTCCCTGGAGCGCGCGCGGGCCGCTGATGATCGGCGCCGCCAAGTACGGCGGCTCCGTGGGCGACGCCCTGCCCGGCGGGGTCGCGAACGTGCAGGTCTACCAGCGCGCGTTCACCTCGACCGACGTCACCTCGCTCTACGGCAAGGGACGCGCGGGCGGCACCGCCGCCTCCTCGGACGAGCAGAAGACCACGTACACGTACGACAAGCGCGGTCTGCGCACGTCCATGACGGACGCCAACCTCAACACCACCACCTACGCCTACGACGAGGCCGGGAACCTGGCGGTCACCACCGCCCCGGCCGTCCAGGCGGAGCGCGACGGCACCAACCCGCTGACCGTGCGGCCCGTCACCACCAGCGGTTTCAACACCTTCGGTGAGGCCGTCGAGGAGCAGGGCCCGAACGGCGACGTGACCACCACGGCCTACGACGCCAACGGCAACAAGGTCTCCGAGACCCTGCCGCAGTACACCCCGGCCGGCGGTTCCGCGTCGGTCACCGCGCCCGCCACCTGGACCTACGACAGCGAGGGCAACCAGACGTCGTCGACCACCCCGGGCGGGCGCACCACCGGCTACCTCTACGACCAGCTGGGCCGGGTCGCCCAGGTGACCAGGCCCGACGGCGCCACCGTGCACACCACGTACGACAACGCCGGCGAGCCGCTCTCGGTCACCGACGGCACCGGTGCCACCACCCAGGCGACCTATGACTACCTGGGCCGCCAGCTCACCTCCACCACGCTGGAGCGGTTCCCGTCCACCCGGACGCTGACCAGCACCAACTCCTACGCGGTGACCTCGGGCAACCCCTACGGCACGCATGTGTCGTCGACCACGACGCCGGGCGGGGTGACCACCTCGTACGGCTACAACCGGGCGGGTGAGACCACGTCCGTCACGGACGCGGCGGGCAACACCACCCGGTACACCTACGACTTCGAGGGCAACCCCCAGAAGACGATCCTGCCGGACAACACCTGGACCCAGACCGACTACAACGCGGCCGGACAGCCGGCGTACAACAAGCAGTACGACGCGGCCGGCACCCTGCTGGCCCAGTCCTCCATCGGCTACGACGCGGTGGGCAACGCGGTCACCACGACCGACGCCCTCGGCCACACCTCCCGCTTCACCTATGACGCGGCGGGCACGGTCACCCAGGAGATCCAGCCGGTCTCCGCCACCGAGTCCATCACCACCAGCTTCGGCTACGACCAGGCGGGCCACCGCACCCGGTTCACCGACGGGCGGGGCAACTCCTGGCGCTACACCTACACCCCGTGGGGCCAGCAGGAGAAGGTGATCGAGCCGCAGACCGCGCAGTACACGTCGGCTGCGGACACCACGACCACCTTCAGCTATGACGCCGACGGCCGGATGGTCAAGGCGGTCAAGCCGGGCGGCACGTCGACGTCCCTGACGTACGACAAGAACGACCAGGTCCTGACCATGGACGGCCAGGGCGCGGACGCGGCCACGGCCACCCGCTCCTTCGCCTACGACAAGGCGGGCCGGGTCTCCTCGGCGGACACCGCCGAGGCGGGCATCGCGGGCAACGCCGACCACCAGTCGGCCACCCACGAGGCGTTCGGCTACGACGACCGCGGCGACCTGCTCTCCGCGACCGGCTCGGCCGGCTCCTCCAGCTTCACCTACAACGCCGACTCGGCGCCGCTGACCCGCACCGACGCGGCCGGCACGACGACGTACGGCTACGACACCGCGGGACGGCTGTCCACCCTGGACGACGCGGCGACGAACAACCGGCTGACGTACTCCTACGGCAAGCTCAACGAGCTCACCCAGATCAAGTACGGCACCACCGGCCAGACCCGCACCTTCAGCTACGACACCTCCCACCGGCTGACCGGCGACACCCTGATGCAGGGCGCCACCGGGCTGGCCTCCCTCGGGTACGGCTACGACAAGAACGGCAACCTGACGTCGAAGACGACGACCGGGGTGCCGGGCGCGGCGAGCCACACCTACACCTACGACTGGGCCAACCGGCTCACTTCGTGGAACAACGGCTCCACGACGACCAACTACGGCTACGACGCCTCCGGCAACCGCACCCGGGTCGGCGCGGACGTCTACACCTACGACGCCCGCGACCAGCTCACCAGTGACGGCAACCACAACTACAGCTACTCCGCGCGCGGCACGATGACCCAGCAGGCCGGGTCGGACGGCTCCGTCGCCTTCACCACCGACGCGTTCGGCGCCCAGATCACCGCGGGCACCCACGCGTACAACCTGGACGCGACCGGGCGGAACATCACCGACACCGACACCGCGACCCAGGGCAGCCGCACCTTCCAGTACTCGGGCGCGAGCAACACCATCGCCTCCGACGGCAACTACACCTACACCTACGACGCCTCGGGCTCGCTGGTCGGCGTCGGCAACGGCTCCTCCGGCAGCGCGCTGGCCCTCACCGACCAGCACGACGACGTCATCGGCACCTTCACGGCCGGCGCCACCGCGCTGTCCGGCTCGGCGAGCTACGACCCGCTGGGCAAGGGGGTCGGCACCAACACCGTCCTCGGCCACCTGGGCTTCCAGTCCGGCTGGACCGAGCCCGGCTCGGGCGACGTGGGCACGGCCTCGCGCTGGTACAACCCGGCGACCGGCCAGTTCCGCAACAAGGACTCCATCTCGCTGAACCCGGTCCCGAACTCGGTGTCCGCGAACCCGTTCGCGTACGTCAACGACAACCCGCTCGCGGGCACGGACCAGTCCGGCAACTGCTCCTGGTACGACGTGGTGTGCGGCGCCAAGAAGGTGGCCCACAAGGCCGCCGCGGTCGTCCACCACGTGGCGGCGCCGATCTACCACGCCGCCGTCCAGGTGGTGCACCAGGTCGTCCAGGTCGCCAAGCACGTGGCGAAGAAGGTCGTCCACAAGGTCCGTGACGTCTACCGCCACACCGTGCGGGTGGTGCGCCGCGTCTACCACTACGCGGTACGCAAGGTGAAGCGGGTCTACCACGCGGCGGTACATGCCGTGCACACGGCGTACCACAAGGTCACCAAGACGGTGAAGCGCGTGGTCCACGCCGCGAAGAAGGTGGCCAAGGCAGCGGTTCACACCGTCGCCAAGGCGGCCCGCACGGCGTACCACGCCACCGTGAAGGCGGCCAAGACCACGGCCACGTTCGTGAAGCACCACGCGGCCGCGATCACCTCGTTCGTGGTCTCCACGGCGGTCTTCATGGGCTGCGAGGCGGTCACCGCGGGCGTCGGCTCCATCGGCTGCGCGGCGGTCGCCGGAGCGGTCGGCTCCCTGGTCACCCAGGGCTTCGCCTGCGCCCAGAAGGGCGGCGACGAATGCAGCGTCGGCGCGTTCGCGGGCTCGGCGGTCGAGGGCGCGGCGTCCGGCGCGCTGGGCGGCGTCCTCGGCAAGATCGGCGGCGCCCTCCTGGCGAAGGCGGCGCCCAAGGCGATGAAGGCCGTGGGCGGGCTGTTCGGGAAGGGGGCGGCTGCTGAGGAGACGGCTGCGCGGGATGCGACGGAGACGGCGGCGTCCCGGGCCCAGGCGGAAGGGGCCGGTGGACGCAGTGAGATGGGCGGCGGCTGCAGGGTCGGCGTTCCGCACAGCTTCACCGGCAACACCAAGGTGCTGATGGCCAACGGTTCGACCAAGGCCATCGACAAGATCAAGGTCGGCGACGTGGTCGCGAACTCGGCCCCCGGGGTCTCGGGTACCGAGTCGCACAAGGTCACGGACGTCATCGTCACCAAGACGGACCACGACTTCGTGGACGTCACGGTCAAGGCGACGAAGCGCGGCGCGAAGGTCAAGAAGGCGGTCCGCAGGGCGGCGCTGGGCCTCGCGGCCTCGGCGGCGGTGCTGGGCGCGCTGACGGCGACCCCGCAGAAGGCGCAGGCGGCGGAGGTGACTGCCAAGGGCGACCACCTCACCACCACGTTCCATCACCCGTTCTACGACGCCACACAGTCGGCGTTCGTGGAGGCGAAGGACCTCCACGAGGGCGACGTCCTCCAGACCCCGACCGGCACGGCCGAGGTCACGGGCGTCCGTCTGTTCCACGCGAACACGACGACGTACGACCTGACGATCGACGGGCTCCACACGTATTACGTGGAGGCCGGGGACACGCCGGTTCTTGTCCACAACTGCAACGGTTCGTCCACGCCGGACCCGATGCACCTCCAGGCCCGGGTGGACGCGATGACCAAGAAGATGGGCGCGGGCGCCCGTTGGAAGACGGTCGGCGGTCTGCACGTGCCCGAGGGCAACGGCATGGACCTGTTCGCGGTCGGCGCTCGGAGCGAGATCACCGATGCTCAGATCGCCCTCGCGGACGCGGCGGACGAGGGGCTGCGCGTCTATCCGCGGCTGCCGAGCAAGTCCAAGGCGCCGCTGATCCTCGGGCACAACCACGCGGAAGGAAAGCTGTTGACGGAGTCCATCAATCTGGGGGTCACACCGCAGCTGCTGATCGCCAGCAACGACTTCTGCGAGGAGTTCTGCGCACCGTTGATCAGGCGACTCGGCGGTAAGATCGTCACCCCGAGATTGGCCAAGTGGTAGGTGGATGAGGCGTATGTCCAGTCATGGAGTCCCCGCTGACCGGTTGCCGGCGGAACGCTGGTTCTCGGTCGCCGTGGCCACCAGGGTCAACTCGGTCGTGTCGATCTTCTTCGAGAAGTACGCACGGCAGGACGACTCCTTCGCGGCCGTCCAGTCCGTCGAGTCGGCTTGGCGTGAGCTGGGTGGCCAGGGTGAGGAAGCAAGGTTCCAGGAGGAGTCGGTTCCGTTGGTGGACCGGCTCCGGGACCGGGCCGCGGAGAGCGGCCACCCGTCCGGTGCGGCCGTCGCGGCCGCGCTCGACGCCACCCGGGCGGTCGCCGCGTACCACGGTGAGGGCGACCCACGGGTACGTGAGGTCCAGGGCGCGGCGCTCGCCGTGGCCCTGGAGCTCGACCGCAACGGCGTGGTACCGCCGGAGGGGCACTCCTGCTGGCTGGCCTTCGAAAGCGAAGGCCAAGCGGAGCTGGCGTCCCGGGTATTCGCCCGGGACGCGGGCTTCACGCCACGCGACGCGTTCGAACTCAGGATGACGAGCGGTGAAGAGTCGATGCACTACCGCGAGGCGATCCTGAGCTGGGTGCGCGGCACCGACTGAGTACACGCTCCGCAGGGCGACGAGCCGGATCTCCGGCTCGTCGCCCTGTTTTCCGCTCTGCGCCCAAACGGCTTTGGCCGTCCGACTCCTCCGAGTACTCCAGGAGCTTTGTGTCCAAGCACCGCACCACCAAAAAGCACCGCACCATAGCCATGGCCACCGGCGGCATCCTCCTCCTCGTGGCCGGTGCGCTCACCGCCGAGGCCGCCTCCGGGAGCGGAAGCGCGAGTGGGAGTGGGGCCGCCGCCACCGCGGCCGGCCCCGCCCGCCCCGTCTCCCTCTCCAAGCCCGCCACCTACACCGGCCGCGCCTTCGACACCTGCACCGCCCCCACCCTCGCCCAGATGAAGACCTGGAAGACCGCCTCCCCGTACGGCGGCGCCGCCGTGTACATCGGGGGCAAGAACCGGGGGTGCGCGCAGCCGCAGCTCACCCGTGACTGGGTGAAGGCGGTCAGCGCCGTGGGGTGGAAGCTCATCCCGCTCTACGTCGGCGCGCAGCCGCCCTGCAAGTCCGGCAGCAACCCGGAGAAGATGACCGCCTCGACCGCCGCCTCCCTGGGGGCCACGGACGGCGCCGACGCCGGGGCCAAGGCCAACGCCCTCGGGATGCGGCCCGGCAGCCCGGTCTACCTCGACATGGAGGGGTTCGACCTCACGAACACCTCCTGCAAGGACACCGTCCTCACCTACACCCGCGCCTGGAACAAGGCCCTGCACGCCAAGGGCTACCGCACCGGCTACTACGGCTTCGCCTCCTCCAGCGCAGCCGCCGTCGCCGCCGTCTCGCCGGGCACCGACATGCCCGACGCGATCTGGTACGCGGCGTACGACGACACGGAGTCGACCACCACCAACTACCCCTTCGGGACCAAGTGGTCGGGCCACCGCCGTGGCCACCAGTACGCCATCAACAAGAAGGAGACCTACGGCGGTGTGACCCTCACGGTCGACCGCAACGCCTGGGACTCGATGGTCGCGGTCGTGGCGAAGTAGCCGGTCACACCGGACGCACAGCGGCGGGTCAGGGGCGCACCGGCGCCCCGGCCCGCCGTTTGCGTACCGCCGCCCACACCCCCGTGACGCCCAGCCCCAGCAGCCCCGCCACCCCCGCCGCCGAACCCGCCCTCAGCCCCGGGGGGCGGAAGGAGCAGGAGACGGCCGTGGGGGAGGCCGAACCCCGCAGCTCCACCGACACCAGCCCCAGATACGCTCCCGCGGGCCCGGCCGCGGCCCCGTCCACCGCGCACCGCCACCCCGCGATCCTCGGCATCGCGAACACCGCGGTCCCGGCCGCCCCTGCGGGCAGCACCGCCCGTATCCCGCTGCCGGTGACCTCCACCTCGCTCGCCCCCGTCGTCCGCAGCCGCTCCACCGCAGCCGTCAGCGCACCCCGGTCCAGACAGCCCAGTTGTGCCTTCTGATACGCGGGGCGCAGCACCACCCGGGACGACGGGCCCGCCGAGACGCCCAGCGGGGCCAGCGCCGCCCGCCGCTTGGGCGCCCCGCCCCGGAACTCGACCCACTTCCCCGCCGTGCCCAGCCGCGCCCACCCCGTGTACTGCGGCGCCCACAGGAACGCCTCCTGCCCGGCCGCACACCCCTCGGCGACCGTGCGCGGCAGCGTGTACACCCGCGCCCCCAGCAGCAACTCCTGGTTCCGGAAAGGCGACGCGCCGTACTCCGGGCTCCCACCGCCCCGCACCGTCACCAGCGGCGGCACCGGGGCGCGGGTGACCTCCGGGCGGCCGTCCTTCCCGGCCCGCACCCGCGCCCCCACCGCGAACACCGCGTCCGTCACCGGGTTGTCCAGGCTCTGCACGGACCGGCCGCGCGAGGTCCAGCCGCCGCCCAGCGCCGTCATGGTCCTGGTCAGCACGTCCGGCGTCAGGCTGCTGTAGTACGACGCGCCCTCGCCGCCCACCAGCAGCGGGTCGTTGCCCGTCAGCTGGCGCCGGCCCGGGTCCGTGCGGTACGCGGGCCAGCCGTCCGCCCCGGCCACCGCCTCCTCGCGCGCGTCGTGCGCCGCGCCCCACGCGGGATAGCTGTCGAGCCGGTGCAGCCGCTCCCGGTCGCCGTACGCCACCGTCACCGCCGCCTGCGCGGTCTGCGCCCCGGACAGGAGCAGTACGGCGGTCAGCGCCACCGCCCGGCGGCCCCGCGCCCGCCCGGCGACCAGCAGCGCCCCCAGCGTGGCCGCCAGGCCGCCGAAGAACAGGGGGTAGGACCACGGCGACACCAGCTCGCTGAAGGCCGCCCCACCCGCGATCATCGCCAGCACCCCGCCCCCGCCGAGCAGCGCGCGCCTCTCCGGCAGGCCGTCCGCCACGCAGATCCACGCGGCGATGACCAGGATGCCGCTGAGCACGAACGTCTGGCGGTACGGGCTGCCGTTGGGCGTCTGGAAGGCGTGCCACGCCAGATGCGTCGGCTTCCACTGGAAGGAGAGGGCGACCAGGAGCGCCAGGCCCGTCCACGCGTACCGCTCGCGCTCCGGCACCGCCCGGTGGAAGGCCAGCGCGCCCGCGAGCAACAGCGCCCCCGTGCCAAGGAACAGGGCGGGGCTGGAGAAGCTGTATGTCGCCGGGAGCCAGCGCGCCAGGAAGTCGCTCCACGGAACCGGTTCGAACTCCTTGCTCCAGCCCGGATACGCGTGCTTGGTGCCCAGGAACACCGTGAAGAGGACGGGGGCCGAGAGCCCGATGCCCAGCGCCGTCGTCCACCCCGCGCGCGCCAGGGCCCACAGCCGCGCCCGCGCGCCCGTCCCCGTCCCCCCGGGCGTCTCCTCCAGGAACAGCCGCAGCAGCAGGACCAGGGCCGCGCCGATCGTCGCCATGTACGCGGTGTAGAAGTTCGCCGTCCAGGCCAGCGCCACCACGACCGGCCCGGCCAGCGGGCGGGTGCGGGTCCTGGCCCACTCGCCGGCCAGGCAGAGCAGCGGGAAGGCGATCAGACCGTCCAGCCACATGGGGTTGTAGGTCGCCTCGATCACCGACCAGCCGCACAGCGCGTACGCCGCCCCCAGCACCCCGGCCACCCAGCGCCGCCCCGCGCCCGGGCGCAGGGCGAGCAGCAGAACGGTCATGGCGACGGCCGCCGCGGCCGTCTTCAGGACCGTGATCACATACACCGCGAGGTCGATCCGGTCGCGCGGGAACACCCCCACCAGCAGCGCGAACGGGCTGCCCAGATACGTACCGATGTCGGGCAGGAACGAGGTGCCGTACCCGGACTGCCAGTTGACCAGCGCGCCGCCGTGGGCGCGGCCGTGCAGCAGGTCCCACAGATGGGCATGGAACGGGACGAACTGGTTGCCCAGGTCGTTGACGCCGCGGGTGTGCCGCCCGAAGGGGAAGGACCGGGCGACCGCGTCGGCGGCGCACACCGCGACCACGGTGACCAGGGCCGCGAGGGCGGACGCCCGTGCGCGCGGGCGGCGCGCTCCGGCGGGCGCGGGCGGGGCGGCGGGGGGAAGCTGGACGGCTTCGAGAGTCGGCATGGGGATCCTCTGCTGTTCGCTGCCGTCGAATATGCCGGACCGGTGCGGGTAAATCAGCGGGCCGGGAGCTCAGTTCACGCAATCGACGCCCGGCCGTCATTCGGTGAATCCGCCCCGGACGTCTTTCCCGGTTGTTCTTCGTTGACTGCCACAGCCGTACTCCGCGCTCCGTATCGACGGGGGAGAACCGTGCTCATCTCGATTGTCGTGCCCTGCTTCAACGAAGAGGAGATCATCGGCCGCTTCCATGACCAGGTGACCAGGGAAATCTCCCGCCTCGACGCGGAATTCGAGCTCCTTTACGTCGACGACGGCAGCAAGGACCGTACGCTCGCGCTGCTCCAGGAGACGGCCGCCCGCGACCCGCGCGCCCGTTATGTCTCCTTCAGTCGGAACTTCGGCAAGGAGGCGGCGATGCTCGCCGGGCTGCGGCACGCCGCCGGGGACGCCGTGGTGATCATGGATGCCGACCTCCAGCACCCGCCGGAGCTGATCGGCCGCATGCTCGACCTGCAGGCCCAGGGCCACGACCAGGTGATCGCCCGGCGCACCCGCAAGGGCGACCGCGTCACCCGCACCCTCACCGCTCGCCTGTACTACCGGCTGATCAACCGCCTGGTCGATGTGGAACTGGTCGACGGCGTGGGAGACTTCCGCATGCTCTCGCGCAGGACGGTCGACGCGGTGCTCGAACTCACCGAGTACAACCGCTTCTCCAAGGGGCTCTTCGCCTGGGTCGGATTCCGTACCACCACGTTCAGTTACGAGAACGCGGTGCGGGAGCAGGGGCGTTCCGCCTGGACGTTCGGAAAGCTGCTGAACTACGGCCTGGACGGGATGATCTCGTTCAACAACAAGCCGCTGCGGGCGGCCGTCTATCTCGGAATGCTGCTGCTCGGGATCGCCACGGCGTATTCCGCGTGGATCGTCGGTGTCGCGATGGTGAACGGCGTGGACACCCCCGGATATGTCACCCTGCTCGTCGTCGTGACCGCGCTCGCCGGTGTGCAGATGGTGATGCTGGGCGTGGTCGGTGAATACGTCGGCCGTATCTACTACGAGGTCAAGCGCCGTCCGCACTTCCTGGTGCAGGACACCAATGTGGGGGCGGCGGAGCCGTCGGCTCCGCCGGCCGACGGGCGGCTGCCGCGTCAGCACCCCGACCGGGAGTTCGCCCGCCGATGACCCGGGGAACCGCCGCCCAGATCGTCCGGTTCGCCCTGGTGGGGGCGGTGAACACCGGGACGTACTACGGCCTGTACCTGCTCTTCCTGCCGCGGCTGCCGTACGTGGCCGCCCATGTCACGGCCTTCCTGCTGGCCATGGTCGGCTCCTTCTTCCTCACCTCGTACTTCACCTACCGCACCCGGCCCACCTGGCGGAAGTTCCTGCTCTTCCCGCTCACCAACGCGGCCAACTTCGTGATCACCACGACCGGGATGTACGTACTGGTGGACCTGCTCGGCCTCAGCAGCACCTGGGCCCCGCTGATCGCCGCGGCGGCGGCCATCCCGGTCACCTTCGTCCTCTCCCGGACGATCATGCTGCGGCCCGAGACCCGCGGGACGGCCGAATCGTTGAGCGAATCAGTGGCCCACACCACTGAGACTGCCTAACATCGATCACCGCAAGGTCATAGGTCATCTGGTCGCTGCACTGTCGCACGATCCGCCGGGAGGCTCCTTTGCACCGCCGCCGTCGCACCGCACTCGCCCTCTGTGTCGCGCTCCTCGGCGCGGGGCCACTCCTGACCGCCTGCGGCAGCGAGGCCCATCCGGGCGCCGCCGCCGTCGTGGGGGGCGACCGCATCCCGGTCTCCGCCCTCCAGGCCCAGGTCAAGGACGTCCGTACGGCGCAGCAGGCCTCGCCGCAGTCCGCCCAGCTCATCCGGAACACCGGCCAGCTCAGCCGCGCCAAGCTGCACGGCCTGATCTTCGACAAGGTGCTGGACCGGGCCGCCGCCGACGCCGGGGTGAGCGTCAGCCGCAAGGAGCTCCAGCAGGCGCGGGCGGCGATGGCCCGGCAGGCGGGCGGGGAGCAGGCGCTCGCCGCCATGCTCCTCCAGCAGCGCGGGGTCGCCCCCGGCCAGATCGACGACGCGGTGCGCGAGCAGGTGCAGCTCACCAGGCTGGCGGCCGCGACCGGCGCCGACCTCGCCACGCCGACCGGCCAGGCCTCCGTCACCAGGACGCTCAACGAGGCGTCGAAGAAGCTGAAGATCGACGTGAACCCGCGGTACGGGACCTGGGACGACAAGGCGATCCAGCTCGCCGACACCAAGACGCCGTGGATCGCCCAGGTGACCCGGAACGCCCCGGAGCAGGAGGCCCCCGTCACCGGCTGACGGGCCGGGGCGGGTGCGGCGGGCGGCCGGGGTAGGTTCGAGAGGTGACTCTCGAAGAACCCGGCCGCGTCGTCCTGCTCACCGCCAGCCACCGGGTGGCCCCCGGGCTGCTGTCCTGGCCCGCGTGGCAGACGCTGCGCGCCGCCGACCGGGTGCTCTGCGCCGACCCCGGCCACCCGCAGCTGCCGTATCTGCGCGAGGCGGGCGTCGAGGCCGAGATCGCGGAGCCGGATGCCCAGGAGCTCCTCGCGGCGTGCGCCGGGGGCCGTACGGTCGTCGTCCTGCCCTCCGGCGAGGGCGACCGCCGGCTCACCGACGGGCTGGCCCGGCTCGCGGGCTCCGGCCGGGTCGCGATGCCCGACCTGGAGCTGCTGCCCGGCTCGTACGACCTGCCCGGCGCCCGGCTGCTCGACCTCGTCCAGGTCATGGACCGCATCCGCCGCGAGTGCCCGTGGTCGTCCCAGCAGACCCACAAGGGGCTGGCGAAGTACGCCCTGGAAGAGGCGTACGAGCTGGTCGAGGCGGTGGAGGAGGGCGACCGCGACGAGCTGCGCGAGGAGCTGGGGGACGTGCTGCTCCAGGTCGTCTTCCACGCGCGGATCGCGGAGGAGGGGGGCGCGGAGGACGGGGCGGACCCGTTCTCCATCGACGACGTGGCCGGGACGATCGTGGAGAAGCTGATCCACCGCCATCCGCACATCTTCGGTGACGCGCACGCCGAGACGCCCGAGGAGGTCAAGGAGCACTGGCTGCGCCAGAAGGCCGAGGAGAAGCGCCGCGACTCGGTGACCGATGGCATCCCCCTCGGCCAGCCCGGCCTCGCCCTCGCCGCCAAGCTGGCGTCCCGGGTCCGCACGGCGGGCCTGGAGGTGCCCCTGCCCTCCGGCGAGGGCATCGGCTACCGGCTGCTCGCCCTGGCGGTGGCGGCGGAGGCCGACGGCACGGACCCGGAGGCGGCCCTGCGGGCGGCGGCACGCGCGTACCGCGACGCGATCCGCACGACGGAAACGGCCTGACACCGGTGAGCCCTACGAACCCCCGGAACCAGGACCCGACTCCGGGCCAGGACCCGGGCCGAGCCCCGACCCCGGCCACCCAGCCCCCGACCCCGCCGACCCGGGCCCCCGGCCGCCACTCCACCCCGCCGGACCAGGCGCCGCCAGGGGCACCCCCCGCCCCGGAGATGTTCACCTGGGAGTTCGCCACCGATCCCTACCCTGCCTACGCCTGGCTGCGGGAGCACGCGCCCGTGCGCCGCACCACCTTGCCCAGCGGGGTCGAGGCGTGGCTGGTGACGCGGTACGGGGACGCCCGCCAGGCCCTCGCCGACCAGCGGCTCTCCAAGAACCCGGCGCACCACGACGAGCCCGCGCACGCCCGGGGCAGAACGGGCATCCCGGGCGAGCGCAAGGCCGAGCTCATGACGCATCTGCTCAACATCGACCCGCCCGACCACACCCGGCTGCGGCGGCTGGTGTCGAAGGCGTTCACCCCGCGTACGGTCGCCGAATTCGCGCCCCGGGTGCAGGAGTTGACGGACGCCCTCATCGACCGTTTCGCGGCGGGCGGGGAGGCCGACCTCATCCACGAGTTCGCCTTCCCGCTGCCCATCTACGCCATCTGCGACCTGCTGGGCGTCCCGCGCGAGGACCAGGACGACTTCCGGGACTGGGCCGGGATGATGATCCGGCACGGCAAGGGCCCGCGCGGCGGCGTGGCCCGCTCGGTGAAGAAGATGCGCGGCTACCTCCTCGAACTCATCCACCGCAAGCGGGAGAACCCGGGCGAGGACCTCATCTCCGGCCTCATCCGCGCCAGCGACCACGGTGAGCACCTCACCGAGAACGAGGCCGCGGCGATGGCCTTCATCCTCCTGTTCGCCGGGTTCGAGACCACCGTGAACCTCATCGGCAACGGCATGTACGCGCTGCTGCGCGACCCCGGGCAGCGCGAGCGGCTGCAGGCCTCGCTCGCGGCCGGGGAGTCGGACCTGCTGGACACCGGCATCGAGGAACTGCTGCGCTACGACGGGCCCGTGGAGATGGCCACCTGGCGCTTCGCCACCCGCCCGCTGACGATCGGGGGCCAGGACATCGCTGCGGGCGACCCGGTGCTGGTCGTGCTGGCCGCCGCCGACCGCGACCCCGAGCGCTTCGACGACCCCGACACGCTCGACCTCGGCCGCCGCGACAACCAGCACCTCGGCTACGGCCACGGCATCCACTACTGCCTGGGCGCACCCCTGGCCAGACTGGAGGCGAGGACCGCGCTGGCCACCTTGTTGAGGCGCCTGCCTGACCTGCGCCTAGCGGCAGATCCTGCCGATTTGCGCTGGCGGGGCGGCCTGATCATGCGTGGACTGCGCACGCTTCCGGTCGCGTTCACACCCAGCGGAACTGACGGTCCGTCAAAACTGTGATGTTCGCGTTATCGCGGGTGCATCGACTTGTGACAAGCGTTCGAGTACGGCTACGTTCACCCCTCGACTCGCCAAACCAGGCTTCCCGCCCGGCTCAGCAGTCATAGACGTAGTCACACGGAAGGCCACAGCATGCGCTCCGGGAACGGACGGCACCGCCGCCCCCGCCAGGCTCCCGCACTCGTCGTCGCGGCGGGGGTGACCGGCTCGGCCCTCGCCCTTCCGCTCTTCGCGGCGAGCGGCGCCAGCGCCGCCACCGCGTCCACCTGGGACAGCGTGGCGGAGTGCGAGAGCGGCGGCGCCTGGAGCGCCGACTTCGGCAACGGACTGTACGGCGGGCTCCAGTTCTCCCAGGAGACCTGGCAGGAATACGGCGGCACGGCGTACGCCGAGCGCGCCGACCTGGCCAGCCGGGCGCAGCAGATAGCGGTCGCCGAGAAGGTGCTCGCGGCGAAGGGCCCGAAGGCCTTCACCAGCTGCTCGGGGATCTCCGGGCTCACCACGGGCGGCGGCGCCCCGTCCGTGGACCCGGGCGCCACGCCCTCGCCGTACGTCCCCTCCGAGGAGGGGGCCGCGACCCCGGACACCACGGCCACGCCGTCCGCGCCCGCCAAGAAGCCGCCGGCGTCCACCACGCCGTCCCCGTCGTCCTCGACCGCCCCCAAGTCCTCCACGACGCCCTCGGCGCCGTCCACGGGCGCGAGCGGCAAGCCGGGCTCCACCGGCACGGACGGCGCGACCGAGCCCGCCGGCACGGCCACCGGCCCCGCCACGGGGTCCGCCACCGGCGGCAAGCACCGCGGCACCCCGGACCCGGCCGAGACCGGTACCCCCGCGACCACCGAGCCGGGCAATACGGACAACGCTCATGAATCGGGGCGTCACGCCTCGCGAGGTGACGCCGAGTCACGCGAGTCGGGCGATGTGCTCGCCGCCGAGGGCGACTACACCGTCCGCCCCGGCGACAATCTGTGGGACATCTCGCGCTCGCACAAGGTCGAGGGCGGCTGGTCCGCGCTCTACAAGGCGAACAAGAAGACGATCGGCGCCGACCCGAACCTCATCCTGCCTGGCCAGAACCTTGATCTGAACCCGGCGAAGACGGACAACCCGGCCCCGGTCAAGGGGTAGTTCAGGGGCCTATGTCCACTTCTGCGCAAGTGAGACATGGGTCTCTTTCCGTCAACTGCCCTGTCCCGTCCGTCCGGTACGCGCCTTACGCCCCCGACCTGCGGAAACGGGGGTTGCGGGAGGGTCGGGAGGGGCGATTTCTCCCTGATGTGCCCCTTTGAACATCAGGGGTTGGTGTGTTTACGGTCGAAGCGCTCGTCACCACGGGCCCCTTCGACCGGGAACGCCGAATCCTGCCGCCGGTCGCGGGGAACAGTCGACGCTCTGTGCGCCGTAGGCAGGAGCGGGGGACCCAAGGTAAGCGCCGGGCCCGGCCGTTGAGGGACGTACGCCATACGGCGAGACGTACGAAGCGGCCAGGGAACGGCTTGGGGTGAAGACGCGCCACTGGGCGCGGCCGGGCCACTCACTCGCCCGAACCCGACAGCTCACCTCGCAGGCGTCGGTGAGGAGAACTCCATGCTGCTTTCCGGCAAGGGCAAGCACCGCCGCCCGTCCAAGGCCGTCCGAGTCGTCACGCTGGCCGGTGTCACCGGTGCCGCTGTCGCCGCCCCGCTGATGGCCGCCGGCTCCGCCTCCGCCGCCTCCGTCTCCACCTGGGACGCCGTCGCCCAGTGCGAGTCCGGCGGCAACTGGTCCATCAACACCGGCAACGGCTACTACGGCGGTCTGCAGTTCTCGCAGTCCTCCTGGGCCGCGGCGGGCGGCACGCAGTACGCCTCCCGCGCCGACCTGGCCAGCAAGGGCCAGCAGATCGCCACGGCCGAGCGGCTGCTCGCCATGCAGGGCCCGGGTGCCTGGTCCTGCGCCGGCGCGGGCAACCTGACCGCCGGCGGCTCGGCCGCGAACGTCGACACGTCCGGCTCCCCGGCCACGCCGAAGAAGGCCGCGCCGAAGAAGGCCGCGCCGAAGAAGGCCGCGCCCAAGGCCGCGCCCGCCCCGAAGCGCGAGTCGGCCCCCGCCTCGCGCGGCGAGTCCCGTCCGGCCCCGGTCAAGACCGGCGACGGCGAGTACCAGGTGAAGGCCGGGGACACCCTGGGGTCCATCGCCTCGGCGCACGGGGTCAAGGGCGGCTGGGAGAAGCTGTTCGAGCTGAACAAGGACGTCGTCAAGGACGCCAACCTGATCTACGTGAACCAGCAGCTCCACCTGAGCTGAGCCTCCTCCCGGCCCGGGGGTGCGGGGCCTGCGGTCCGTCTGTGGCCGAGCACACGGCCCCCACCCCCCTTCTTGGGCCGGGGGCCGGTGGCGGGTTGCCCGCGCCCCTTCCGAGCCGGGATTTCGTCCGCGGGCCGTCGCTGGCTGATCGCGCAGTTCCCCGCGCCCCTTCTCGGCCGGGGGTTCGCCTGCGGCCCGGTGGTGTGTTGCCCGCGCAGTTCCCCGCGCCCCTGTAGGTGCCCGCACCACCAGGGGCGCGGGGAACTGCGCGCCAAGCCCCAGCCGGTCCGCGGACAAAGGCGCACCTAGGCACCCGAAGGGGCGCGGGGAACTGCGCGACCAGCCCCCACCGGGCCGCAGACGAATACGCACCGCATCCCGCAGGGGACCCGCACCGCATCCCGCAGGGGACCCGCAGGGCGCGGGGGTTTGTTTTGTTCGGGAACATTTTGCCCCCCGTTTCGTCCCACGGGCCGGTCGGTCGGCTGGTGGATGCCCCGGAGCCGGTTAGGCTCAGGGGTGCCGGACCACGCGGCCCGGCGTTTTCCGCGTCACATCCCAGAAGGAGATGCTCGTGCCGTCCATCGACGTCGTCGTAGCCCGGGAAATCCTGGACTCCCGAGGCAACCCCACGGTCGAGGTCGAGGTCGGCCTCGACGACGGCAGCACCGGCCGTGCCGCCGTCCCCTCCGGCGCCTCCACGGGCGCCTTCGAGGCCATCGAACTGCGTGACGGCGACCCCAGCCGCTACCAGGGCAAGGGCGTCGAGAAGGCCGTCCTCGCCGTGATCGAGCAGATCGGCCCGGAGCTCGTCGGCTACGACGCCACCGAGCAGCGCCTGATCGACCAGGCGATGTTCGACCTGGACGCCACGGACAACAAGGGCTCGCTCGGCGCCAACGCCATCCTCGGCGTCTCGCTCGCCGTCGCCCACGCCGCCTCCGAGGCCAGCGACCTGCCGCTCTTCCGCTACCTGGGCGGCCCGAACGCGCACCTGCTGCCCGTTCCGATGATGAACATCCTCAACGGTGGGTCGCACGCCGACTCCAACGTCGACATCCAGGAGTTCATGATCGCCCCGATCGGCGCGGAGTCCTTCTCCGAGGCGCTGCGCTGGGGCACCGAGGTCTACCACACCCTCAAGGCCGTCCTGAAGCGCAAGGGCCTGTCCACCGGCCTCGGCGACGAGGGCGGCTTCGCCCCGAACCTGGACTCCAACCGCGCCGCCCTGGACCTGATCCTGGAGGCCATCAAGGAGGCCGGTTACACCCCGGGCAAGGACGTCGCGCTCGCCCTCGACGTCGCCGCGTCCGAGTTCTACAAGGACGGCAAGTACGAGTTCGAGGGCCAGTCCCGCACGGCCGCCGAGATGACCGACTACTACGCGGAGCTCGTCGCCGCGTACCCGCTGGTCTCCATCGAGGACCCGCTCTTCGAGGACGACTGGGCCGGCTGGAGCACCATCACCGCCCGGCTCGGCGACCAGGTCCAGCTCGTCGGTGACGACCTGTTCGTGACCAACCCCGAGCGCCTCGCCCGCGGCATCGAGGAGAAGTCGGCCAACGCCCTGCTGGTGAAGGTCAACCAGATCGGCTCGCTGACCGAGACCCTCGACGCCGTCGAGCTGGCCCAGCGCAGCGGCTTCAAGTGCATGATGTCGCACCGCTCCGGCGAGACCGAGGACGTCACCATCGCCGACCTCGCCGTCGCCACCAACTGCGGCCAGATCAAGACCGGCGCCCCGGCCCGCTCCGAGCGCGTCGCCAAGTACAACCAGCTGCTGCGCATCGAGGAGATCCTCGACGACGCCGCGGTGTACGCGGGCCGCAGCGCCTTCCCGCGCTTCCGCCCCGCGAACCAGTAGGCACGGCCAGGGCCCACCGCCCTGTCGTACGTACGTCCCCGGCCGCGGTCCCGTACCGTGTCCGGGGACGTTGTACGTACGTGAGGGGAGCGGGGCGACATGGCCAAGGGCAACCGGGACCGGTTCTCCACCGCGGCCCGGCTCAAGGTGCTCGGCGAGCAGACCGCGGCCCGTGTCTACCGGTCGCAGAGCAAGCGCCAGGCACGCCGCTCCCGGCTCACCGGGCGGGCCGCGCTGCTCGCCCTGGTGATGTGCTCGCTGGTGGTGGCCCTCGCGTACCCGATGCGCCAGTACGTGTCGCAGCGCGGCGACATCGCCGAGGAGCGCCGCAAGGAGCACGACGCGGCCGCGCAGGTCGAGCGGCTGCGCGACGAGAAGGCGCGGCTCCAGGACGACGCGTACATCAAGCGGCTGGCCCGTGAGCACCTGCACATGCAGTTCCCGGGCGAGACCGGCTACACCGTGACCGACCCGTCGGCCGGCAAGGGCCGCCGCGACGGCAAGGCCGCCACCGGCCGCCCCTGGCACCAGAACCTCTGGGACGGCGTGGACAAGGCCGACCGCCCCGGCGACTGACGACGTGAACCGCCGGCGACCGATCCAGACAGACAGAGACTGAGACAGATACCGCGATGGAAACGCCCCCGCCCCGCACTCCCCGCACCGAGCCGACCGAGGCGGACATCGCCGCCTTCCAGGAGCAGCTGGGCCGCCCGCCGCGCGGACTGCGCGCGATCGCGCACCGCTGCCCGTGCGGCAACCCCGACGTGGTCGAGACGGCCCCCCGGCTGCCCGACGGCACGCCCTTCCCGACGACGTACTACCTGAGCTGCCCGAGGGCCGCGTCGGCGATCGGCACGCTGGAGGCCAACGGCGTCATGAAGGAGATGACGGAGCGTCTGGCGACCGACCCCGAGCTGGCCGCGGCCTACCGCGCCGCCCACGAGGACTACATCGCCCGCCGTGACGCCATCGAGGTCCTGGAGGGCTTCCCCAGCGCGGGCGGCATGCCGGACCGGGTGAAGTGCCTGCACGTGCTGGTCGGCCACTCGCTGGCGGCAGGCCCCGGCGTCAACCCGCTGGGCGACGAGGCGATCGCGATGCTCCCCGAGTGGTGGGCGAAGGGCCCCTGCGTCACCCCCTGCGTGCCCGGGGAGGACGGGAAGTGACCCGGGTCGCCGCCATCGACTGCGGGACGAACTCGATCCGCCTCCTGGTCGCCGACGCGGCCCCGGCCACCGGTGAACTCCTCGACCTGGACCGCCGGATGACGATCGTGCGCCTGGGCCAGGGCGTGGACCGCACGGGCCGCCTGGCCCCCGAGGCGCTGGAGCGCACCTTCGCGGCCTGCCGCGAGTACGCGGCGGTCATCGAGGAGTTCGGCGCCGAGCGCGTGCGCTTCGTGGCCACCTCCGCCTCGCGCGACGCCGAGAACCGGGACGCGTTCGTCCGGGGCGTGGTGGACATCCTGGGCGTCGAACCCGAGGTGATCACCGGCGACCAGGAGGCCGAGTTCTCCTTCACCGGCGCCACCAAGGAGCTGCACGCCGACGGCGACTACCTGGTGGTCGACATCGGCGGCGGCTCCACCGAGTTCGTGGTCGGCTCGCGCCATGTGCGGGCGGCCCGCTCGGTGGACGTGGGGTGCGTCCGGATGACCGAGCGCCACCACCCCGGGGACCCGGCCACGCCCGAGCAGATCGCGGCGATGAGGGCGGACATCGAGGCCGCCCTGGACGAGGCCGGGCGCACGGTCCCGCTGCGCGAGCCGCGCACCCTGGTGGGTCTCGCGGGTTCGGTGACCACGGTCGCCGCGATCGCGCTCGGCCTGCCCGCGTACGACTCGGCGGCGATCCACCACTCCCGTATCCCCTACGAGGACGTCAAGCGGGTCACCGAGCGCCTGCTGTCCTCCACCCACGAGGAGCGCACGGCGATCGGGGTGCTGCACCCCGGCCGCGTCGACGTGATCGCCGCGGGCGCGCTCGTCCTGACGGCCGTCATGGAGCGCACGGGGGCCTCGGAGGTCGTGGTGAGCGAGCACGACATCCTCGACGGAATCGCCTGGTCGATCGCGTGAAACCGGCTCCGGAGGGCCCCTGGCGGGCCCTCCGGAGCACCCTCCGCGAGAAAGTTCGTGAAGTTCTTCACAAGGAAAACCCGCTCGTCGGCCCCGAATGGGGGCGGTGGGCCTCTCTTCTGTAGGCCGCACGGCTCAACAGGGCGCGATCCAGGGGGTCGACCCGGTGTTACGAGCGTGTTTCCCGACCCAGTGGTCTAGCCCACGCGCGGCTGTGAGGGCCAGTTCAGGAGGGGTGAACAACGTTCTCCCCGGTACCTTGGTTCCCTCCGGCCACCATGACCTCGGTCACGTGGGCCGCGAAGTGTAGCAGAGACCCCGTCGGACCTTGTGAAGGGGCGCACGAGCGAGGCTCCACAGGGGGGTGGATACTCGATGGCATGAGCACCACGGAGCGTCCCCGAATCCTCGTCGTAGGCGGTGGGTACGTAGGCCTGTACGCGGCACGGCGCATTCTCAAGAAGATGCGCTACGCCGAGGCGACCGTCACGGTCGTCGACCCGCGGTCGTACATGACGTACCAGCCCTTCCTCCCCGAAGCCGCCGCAGGCAGCATCTCCCCGCGCCACGTCGTCGTCCCGCTGCGACGCGTCGTGCGCGGAGCCGAGGTGCTCACCGGCCGTGTCACCAGCATCGACCAGGACCGCAAGGTCGCCACGGTCTCGCCGCTCGTCGGTGAGGCCTACGAGCTGCCCTTCGACTACCTGGTCGTCGCCCTCGGCGCGGTCTCCCGCACCTTCCCGATCCCCGGCCTCGCCGAGCAGGGCATCGGCATGAAGGGTGTCGAGGAGGCCATCGGTCTGCGCAACCACGTCCTGGAGCAGCTGGACAAGGCCGACTCCACGACCGACGAGGACGTCCGCCGCAAGGCCCTGACCTTCGTCTTCGTGGGTGGCGGCTTCGCCGGCGCCGAGACGATCGGCGAGGTCGAGGACATGGCCCGCGACGCGGCCAAGTACTACACCAACGTGAAGCGCGAGGACATGCGCTTCATCCTCGTCGACGCCGCCGACAAGATCCTTCCCGAGGTCGGGCCGCAGCTCGGCAAGTGGGGCAAGGAGCACCTGGAGGGCCGCGGGGTCGAGATCTACCTCTCGACGTCCATGGACTCCTGCGTCGACGGTCACGTGGTGCTGAAGAACGGCCTGGAGGTCGACTCCAACACCATCGTGTGGACCGCGGGCGTCAAGCCCAACCCGGCGCTGGCCCGCTTCGGCCTGCCGCTCGGCCCGCGCGGCCACGTCGACACCGCCCCCACCCTCCAGGTCCAGGGCACCGACTACATCTGGGCCGCGGGCGACAACGCCCAGGTCCCGGACCTCGCCGCCCGCAAGGCCGGTGTGGAGAACGCCTGGTGCCCGCCGAACGCCCAGCACGCGCTGCGCCAGGCCAAGGTCCTCGGCGACAACGTGGTCTCCGGCATGCGGGGCTTCCCGCAGAAGGAGTACGCCCACGCCAACAAGGGCGCGGTGGCGGGCCTCGGCCTCCACAAGGGCGTCGCGATGATCGTCATGGGCAAGATGAAGATCAAGCTCAAGGGCCGTCTCGCCTGGTACATGCACCGTGGCTACCACGGTCTGGCCGTGCCCACCTGGAACCGCAAGATCCGTGTCTTCGCCGACTGGACGCTCGCGATGTTCCTGAAGCGCGAGGTCGTCTCGCTGGGCGCCATGGAGACTCCGCGCGAGGAGTTCTACGAGGCCGCCAAGCCCGCCCCGGCCCCGGCCGCGAAGGTCGAGGAGAAGGCGAAGGCCTCCTGACCCCGGTCAGCCTCCCCTAGCAACGCCCGAAGGGGCCGTCCGCCATCCGTGGTGCGGGCGGCCCCTTCGGCGTGCGCGCCCGGCGGCCCCGCCGCACGTCACCCCGGTACGCCCGTGGCGCCGTAGCGGGACGGCCGGTGCCCGGGGCAATCTTGTCCGGGCAAGGTGCTGGGCTCGCCGGGGACGACTTCACGGAAGGTGTGCGCCATGGCCGACGCCGCCACGCGGCTGACCGCTCTCGCCCGCGGACTCCTGGGCGAGGAGCTCCCGGTCCGCGTCCGCGCCTGGGACGGCAGCGAGGCGGGCCCGCCGGGCGCCCCGGTGCTCGTGCTGCGCCACCGCCGCGCCCTGCGCCGGCTGCTGTGGAAGCCGGGCGAACTGGGCCTGGCCCGCGCCTGGGTGGCCGGTGAGCTCGACATCGAGGGGGACCTCTACCGGGCTCTGGACCTGGTGGCCGGGCTGCTCTGGGAACGCGGCGGGCCCGCGGTCCGTCCCCTGCGCGATCCGGCGCCGCGGGCCGCCGTCCGCGAGCTGCTGCGGCTCGGCGGGCCCCTGCCGCCGCCCGCCCCGCCCGCCGAGGAGCTGCGCCGGCGCAGCGGCCCGCTGCACACCAGACGCCGCGACCGGCAGGCCGTCAGCCACCACTACGACGTGGGCAACGCCTTCTACGAGCTGGTCCTCGGCCCCTCGATGGTCTACTCGTGCGCCTACTGGGAGCACCCCGGCGCCACCCTGGAACAGGCCCAGTACGACAAGCTGGAGCTGGTCTGCCGCAAGCTCGGCCTCGCCGGGGGCGACCGGCTGCTCGACGTCGGCTGCGGCTGGGGCTCGCTGGCCCTGCACGCCGCCCGCCACCACGGCGCCCGGGTCGTCGGCATCACCCTCAGCGCCCAACAGGCCGCCCACGCCCGCAAGCGCGTCGCCGAGGAGGGCCTGGCCGACCGGGTCGAGATCCGGGTGCAGGACTACCGGGACGTCGGGGACGGGCCGTACGACGCGATCTCCTCGGTGGGGATGGCCGAGCACGTGGGCTCGGTGCGCTACCGGGAGTACGCGGACGACCTTTACGCCCTGCTGAGGGACGGCGGGCGCCTGCTCAACCACCAGATCGCCCGGCGCCCCGGGGGCGACGAAGCCGGCTACCACGTGGACGAGTTCATCGACGCGTACGTCTTCCCCGACGGGGAGCTGGCCCCGCTCGGGCGGACGCTGGCGACCCTGGAGGACGCCGGGTTCGAGGCGCGGGACGTGGAGGCGCTCCGCGAGCACTACGCGCTGACCCTGCGCCGCTGGGTGGGCAACCTGGAGGCGGACTGGGCGCGGGCGGTGCGGCTGACGAGCCCGGGCCGGGCCCGGGTCTGGCGGCTCTACATGGCGGCCTGCGCCCTCTCCTTCGAGCACAACCGGATCGGCGTCAACCAGATCCTGGCGGTGAAGACGGGCCGGGGCGGCGCCTCGGGGATGCCGCTGCGCGCGCGCCGGTGGGGGAGCCCGGACCGGTAGCGGGCGGGACGCGTTGATACCTTCGACAGGCCGGACGGGATCTTGCCGTCCGATTTGTCATGTACGTGCTATTCATAGCCCTATGCACTGGAGGCCGGTGTGCACCGCCACCGCAGAACCTGGCTCCTCGGCCTGGCCGTTGCCGTGATGTCCGTCCTCGCCGGGCCGGGCGCCGCTTCGGCCGACACCGTCGCGGTCACCGACGGGGCGATCTTCAACGACCCCTCGGGCACCACCGCCGACCAGGACAGGATCCGCGACTACGTCGTCTCGCTGGTCAACGATGCCCCCGCGGGCAGCACCATCCAGATGTCGATGTACACCTTCACCGACGACGTCCTGCGCACCGCGCTGATCGCCGCGAAGGACCGCGGCGTCGCCGTGAAGCTCGTCGTCGACTACAAGTCGCACAACTTCAAGCCCGACGGCGCCGAGCTGACCAAGGGCGGCGAGTACGAGAACCTGGCCGCCGCGCTCGGCACCGACCGCACCAAGGCGTCCTGGATCCTGTCCTGCCCGCAGGGCCGCGCCTGCATCGCCAACCGCAAGCTCAACTCCACCGACGACGGCTCGATCAACCACAACAAGTTCTTCCTCTTCTCCCACACGGGAGGCGCGGACAACGTCGTGGTGCAGACCTCGGCCAACATGTCGGGCACCCAGCGCACCGACCTCTTCAACAACGCCGTGACGCTCATCGACGCCGGTCTCTACGCCAACTACCAGGCGTACTTCAACGACCAGGTGGCGAACGGCTCGGCGGGCACGAGCAACAACTCCTACTACTCCACGCCCACCAGCTCGACCAACGCCAACTACAAGACGTACTTCTTCCCGCGCAAGGAGACGTCCGGCACCACCTACTCGACGGACCCGGCCACCGACACGGTCAAGCTGATCCTCGACAAGGTCGCCTGCTCCTCCACCCAGCACTCCGAGGTGCGGATGGCGGCCAACCTGTTCTACCGCGACCAGATCGCCACCAAGCTCACGCAGATGGTCGACGCGGGCTGCAAGGTGTACCTGGCGGCCGACGCCAACCCCCAGGGCGGCGGCAAGGACCCCGACGTCCCGTCGATGGGCAGGACCGTCGAGTCGATCCTGTCCGGGCAGCTCACCCAGCGCGTGGAGTGCTGGGAGACCCCGCCCGCAGGCCACACCGTCAACATCGGCGTCCACTCCAAGTACCTGCTGGTGAACGGCACGTACGAGGGCGTCACCAACGAGAAGATCGTCTGGACCGGCAGCCACAACTACTCGTGGCAGGCGCTGCGCTCCAACGACGAGACCATCCTGAAGATCAACGACGACGCGGTCTACGACCAGTTCAAGGCCAACCACGACCGGCTGATGTCGTACTGCGCCGGCAGCTGACGTACGCAGACGGAGACGCGAAGGGCCCGGGACGGCTGATGCCGTCCCGGGCCCTTCGCTCTTCTGCCTTCCGCCGCTACTCGGTCTTGATCGCCGTCAGCATGTTCAGACGGGCGGCGCTGCGGGCCGGCCACATCGCGGCCAGGACACCCACCAGGCCCGCGAGGAACAGGAACAGCGCGATCCGGTCCCACGGGACGACCAGCGCGTACGCCGGGATCGAGCCCTTGATGGTCTGGCCGATCGCCCAGGCCAGGAAGGTGCCGAGCCCCACGCCGATCACCGCGCCGAAGAGCGAGATGACGACCGCCTCCAGCCGGATCATGCGCTTGACCTTGCCGCGCTCCAGACCGATCGCCCGCAGCATCCCGATCTCCTGCTGCCGCTCGAACACCGACATGGCCAGGGTGTTGACGACGCCCAGGACCGCGATCAGCAGCGCCATCGCG
This sequence comes from Streptomyces sp. NPDC026377, assembly GCF_055567715.1. Taxonomy (NCBI): domain Bacteria; kingdom Bacillati; phylum Actinomycetota; class Actinomycetes; order Kitasatosporales; family Streptomycetaceae; genus Streptomyces; species Streptomyces sp. NPDC026377. The sequence continues at coordinate 83,631 of NZ_JBVHPV010000001.1, read as the reverse complement.
AGCAGCCCGTACATGATGTTCAGCAGCGTGTTGATCATGCCGCCGAAGGTGTCACGGATGTCCTTCTGGTCCATGAAGCTGATCGCCGGGTTGTCGCCGAGGGCGTTGACCAGCGCCTGCTCGTTGGCCTCGGTGGCGCCGCCGTCCATCTTCACGTAGACCTCGGGGAGGTACGACCGGCTCTCGTGCGGGTCGAGCACCGTGGTCGCCACAAGGACCGGGGAAAGGAACTCCTGCTTCTTGAAGACCGCGCCGACGGTGAGCTTCGTCTTCTTCCTGTCGTCGAACTCGGCCGCCAGCGCGGTGCCCGGCTTCCAGCCGTGCTTCTTCGCCGTCTCGTCGTCCACGGCGATCCGGCCGCTGCCGAGGGTGGCGAGCGAGCCGGAGACCGTCTCCACGCGCAGCACCCGCTCGATGTCCCCCGGCGTCACACCGGAGACCTCGCGGTCGGAGCCGTCCAGCTTCAGGCTGGAGGACTGCTTCGGCGAGACCGCGGTGACGCCCCGGACCTTGCGCAGCTCCGGCACCACGGACTTGTCCAGGTCGCCGCCGTTCGCCATCGTGACCATGTAGTCGGCCCTGATGTTGTCGGTCGTCGTCTTGTCGATGGCCTTGCCGAGCGTGATGCCGAGCACCGAAAGACCGGTGACCAGGGTCAGGCCGATGGCGAGCGCGGAGGCGGTGGCGCCGGTGCGGCGCGGGTTGCGCACCGCGTTCTGCCCGGCCAGCTTGCCGGAGACGCCGAACACCTTGCCCAGCGCCGGGCGGACCAGCGCGATGACCGGGCGGGAGAGCAGCGGGATCAGAACGATGATGCCGACGAGCGCCAGGAACGCGCCGAGGCCGATCATCGCCTTGCCGTCCTTGCCCGCCGCCGCGCCCGCGAGGACCGCGCCCGCGCCGAGCAGCGCGATGATCGCGCCGATCGTGTTCCGTACCACCAGGGACTTGGCGGTGGGCGCCGCGTGCACGCTGTTCATCGCCGCCACCGGCGGGATCTTCGCGGCGCGCCAGGAGGGCAGCAGCGCGGCGATCAGGGTCACCAGGACGCCGACCGCGAGCGCCGCGATCACCGGGGTGGCCGTGACGATCAGGGAACCGGCCGGGATCTTCATGCCGAACGCCGACATCGCGGAGCGCAGCCCGGCCGCCAGGCCGATGCCCAGGCCGAAGCCGACCGCGGACGCGGTGACGCCGACCACCAGCGCCTCGGTGAGCACCGAGCGCCGCACCTGGGAGCGCGAGGCGCCGACCGCCCGCATCAGGGCCAGCTCCTTGGTGCGCTGGGCGACCAGCATGGTGAAGGTGTTGGAGATCAGGAAGACGCCGACGAAGAGCGCGATGGCGGCGAAGGCGAGCAGCGTCTGGTTGAGCGCGCTCAGGCCCCGCTCGATGTCGTCGGCCTCCTGGTCCGCGAGCGCCTGGCCGGTCCTGGCCGTGGCGTGCTCGGGGATCAGCGGGACGACCCGGTCGAGCAGCTTCCGCGCGTCGGTGCCGGGGGTGGCGGAGATGTTGACGTTCTCGAAGAAGCCGGGCTTGAGGTAGAGCTCCTGGGCGACCTTGGTGTCGAAGAGCACCAGGCTGCCGCCCGCGTTGACCGAGCCGTCCTCGGTGGTGAAGACACCGGAGAGGGTGTACGTCTTCACCGGCCCGTTGGTCGCCACCCGCACCCGGTCACCGACCGCGTACCCGCCCTTGGACGCGGTGTCCTCGTCGAGCGCGATCTGCCCGTCCCGCACCGGCCCGGAGCCGCTGGTGAAGGTGTACGCCGGGTCCTTGCCGTCCTTGCCCGGGGAGTAGTTGCCGCCCTTGTTGGCCCAGCCCTGGCCGATCAGCTTGCCGTGCCGGTCGGCGACGCCGGCGAACCCGTCGACGCGCCCGTTGACGGAGGCGACCCCGTCGAGGGCCTCGATCCTGCGGACGGTCTGACGGCTGACGCCGGGGTCCTTCTTGTCGTCGCCGCCGCCGTACGAGGTGACGGCGACGGCCACATGGTCGTAGCTCTTGGCCGACTGGTTCTTGAAGGCGCTCTTGAGGGTGTCCGTGAAGACCAGGGTGCCGGAGACGAAGGCCACGCCGAGCATCACGGCGAGCACGGTCATCAGCAGCCTGGCCTTGTGCGCGAGCACGTTGCGCAGGGCGGTCTTGAACATGGGGCTTTTCTCAGTCCTGGGGTGGGGGCCGGGCGAAGGGGCGAACGGGCGGGGGCGGTGCCCCGAGGTCAGCTGGTGCGGCCCAGCGCGTCGAACTCCTTCATGCGGTCCAGCACGCCGTCGGCGCTCGGGCGCAGCATCTCGTCGACGATCCGGCCGTCCGCGAGGAAGATCACGCGGTCCGCGTAGGAGGCGGCGACGGGGTCGTGGGTGACCATGACCACGGTCTGGCCGAGCTCGCGCACGGAGTTGCGCAGGAAGCCCAGGACCTCGGCGCCCGCGCGGGAGTCCAGGTTTCCGGTCGGCTCGTCACCGAAGATGATCTCGGGCTGGGAGGCCAGGGCGCGGGCCACGGCCACGCGCTGCTGCTGGCCGCCGGAGAGCTGGGTGGGCCGGTGGGAGAGCCGCCCGGACAGGCCCACCATGTCGATGACCCGCTGGAGCCACTCCTTGTCCGGCCTGCGGCCGGCGATGTCCATCGGCAGCGTGATGTTCTCGGCCGCGGTGAGCGTCGGCAGCAGGTTGAACGCCTGGAAGATGAAGCCGATCTTGTCGCGGCGCAGCTGGGTGAGCTGCTTGTCCTTGAGCGAGCCGAGTTCGGTGTCGCCTATGCGGACCGAGCCGGAGCTGAAGGAGTCGAGCCCGGCCACGCAGTGCATCAGCGTGGACTTGCCGGAGCCCGAGGGGCCCATGATCGCGGTGAACTCGCCCCGGTGGAAGTCGACCGTCACCCGGTCGAGCGCGACCACCTGGGTCTCGCCCGCTCCGTAGACCTTCGACAGCTCGGTGGCGCGGGCGGCCACCGCGGTGGCGCGGTGTGCGGTGGGGATGGTGGTCAACGGAAGGCTCCTGTCGGACGTGGTGCGGGGACTCCTCCATCCTTGACGCGGCCGGGCCCCGGATCGTCAGTCCCTGTGCCCGTTCGCGGGCCGTCTTGAGTCTTATGCGGGCGCCCCCCGCCTCCTCCTGCGGTATGACACCGTCCCCTAGGCGCCGCCGCCCCCGCCGGCCGTCCGCACGGCCCTCGGGCGGGAGTCGAATTCGCGTCATTCCGCTACGCACAGTCCGGCTGACCGGTATGCCTGCCAACCGCCTCCGGCATGTGCCGCAAGGGTTCTCGATCGGGCTGACGCCCACTCAAGCGTCAATAAAATAAGACAACATCGGCCATCGTCCCGCCGGGCGGGGGAGCCGTCCCGATAGGCTCTTCGGGCGAACGCAGGAACCGTGCGACCAGCCCGGATGGTGGAATGCAGACACGGCGAGCTTAAACCTCGCTGGCCCTCGGGCCGTGCCGGTTCAAGTCCGGCTCCGGGCACCTCTCACCCCCTCGGGGGAGAGCGTGGAGAACCGATAATTCGGTGGGCGGAACGACCGGACAGCGCTCCGTATGGCCGATTACCGGCGAATGACCGGTGCGTGGGTGAACGGTTTCCGCGCGCCCCCGGTACGGCCCACCGGCGCCACCCGGGAGCCACCCCACCGGCGCCACCCGGGAGCCACCCATCCGACGCCACCCGTGTGCCATCCCTCCGGCGCCCCGGAACCGCCCCGCCGAGGTGTCCCGCCCCGCCCCGGAGGTCCCGCCCGGCCCGCCACCCACCTCCGGCCGCCGCCGCCCGGGAACCGCCCGGACACCGTCCGTGGCACTCTTGTGACCGCGAGCCCCCTGGTGTACGTCCTGCCTGGCGAGGAAAGATCCTCCCAGAGCACTAGGGGATTGTTTTGCTTTCCCATTACCCTTGACATCAAGGTCGCACAGGGCGGCCATGGAGGAGTGAGATGAGGAGCAGCAACCCGGTCTTCTCGCGACGGGGGTTCAGCCGCGACAACGGCTACGCCGGCTTCAACACCGCGCCGCAGGCCGGGGGCAACCCGTACGCGCAGGCACCGACGAACCCGCACGCGACGAACCCGTACGCGACGAATCCCTACGCCCAGCAGGACACGCAGTACGGCGCCCCCCAGGCCCCGGCCCGCGGCACCGCGATGACGATGGACGACGTCGTCTCGCGCACCGCGATCACGCTGGGCACCGTGGCCGTCGCCGCGGTGCTCGCCTGGACGCTGCTGCCGGTCTCGTCGACCAGCTACGGCCTGGCGTTCGGCTCGGCCCTGGTGGCGTTCGTCCTGGCGATGATCCAGTCGTTCAAGGCGAAGCCCGTCCCGGCGCTGATCATCGGGTACGCGGCGTTCGAGGGCGTCTTCCTCGGCGTGATCAGTGAGATGTACAACGAGCGCTGGTCCGGCGCGCCCTTCCAGGCGGTCCTGGGCACGCTGGCGGTCTCCGGCGCCACCCTGTTCGCCTACAAGCAGCGCTGGGTCCGCGTGACCGCGCGGTACGCGCGCGTCGGTATGACCATCGCGATCGCCTTCGTCCTGGTGATGGCGGTCAACCTGCTGGTGGTCGCGTTCGGCGGTGCCGACGGCGGCGGCCTGCGCAGCTTCGGCCCGCTCGGCTTCGCGGTCGGCGTGCTCGCCATCCTGCTCGGCTGCTTCTTCCTGACGCTGGACTTCAAGCAGATCGAGGACGGCATCACCTACGGCGCCCCGCGCGAGGAGTCGTGGCTGGCCGCCTTCGGCCTGACCATGTCGCTCGTCTGGATCTACCTGGAGATGCTGCGTCTGGTGGCGATCCTCCAGGGCGACGACTGACGCCCGTCACGCAGTGCGAAGGGGCCCGTCCGGCGAGAGCCGGGCGGGCCCCTTCGCGTCCGCCCGGCAGCACTGCGCCCCGCCGGGGGTCGCGGCGGGGCGGAGCACAAAGGGGTTCCTTCCTAGAGCAGGCGGCGCGCGGCCCGCCTCAGGTCGTACTCGTGGATGATCGCCTTGGCGTGTCCGTACGCGAGGTCGTGCTCGCTGCGGAGCCAGCTGACCTTCTCCTCGAACCTCACGAGGGAGGGGCCTTCGTCGACGGTGCGGAGCCAGTCGGAGACTTCACGACCGGTGCAGTGGGGGATGCGGGAGAGCAGGTTGCGATGGGTTTCTTCGGAGAAGAGTTGGGACATCGGCGCCTCCGGACGCATTGCCTGGGGGTCCCCCCGCCCGGGCGGGGCCGGAACGCGGGGGACGGTCCTTCACGTCACCGTGCCTGAGCGTGCGCGCATTGGCAACAGTCCCGGGGCGGCGCGTAGGGTCGCGGCGTGCTTGATGTGACCCCGCTCCTCGCCGCCGTGGACCGCTTCGCCGACCGTCTGCGCGGCGCTCCCGAGAGCCGTCTGCGCCGCGGCGCGGCGGCCGAGGCACTCGCCCTGGCCAGGGAGTTGTCGGCCCGGGCCCAGCGCGCCGAGACCCCCGGCGCCGAGCCCCGCGTGATGCCGGACGCGGGGGCGTTCGCGGTCGCGGACCAAGTGTCGGTGGCGGGCCGCGATTTGGCCGAGGCCCTGCGCACGGGCGCGGCTCCGGCCGACGGACTGGCCGAGGCGGTGGGGCTGGTGGAGGGGGCGGTGCGCAGGGCGTTCGGCTAGGACGCGGCGGACAGAGACCCGGCACTGCCGCGCGACGCCCGGTCCGTGCGGCAGCTCGCGCCCCGCGTCGCGGCGCTGAAGGGGTAACGGCGCCGAAGGGGGGCCGCGCTGGAGCGGTGACCGGTCGCGCCGGGCCTACAGCGAGGCGATGACCCGGTCCGCCAGGATGTACACGCTCTCCTCGCCGCACGAGAACGTCAGGGCGTACGCGCCCGAGATGCCCGAGCCGCCCAGCAGCACCGGCGCCTCGCCCTCGCGCAGGGCCTCGGCCAGGCGCTCGGAGGTCTCGCGGTGGCCCGGGGTCATGCACAGCGTGGTGCCGTCGGCGAAGACGTAGACGTCGAGGGTGCCCAGCGGGCCCGGGCGGACGTCCGCGAGCGCCGTGCGCGCCTCGGCCAGCTGCTCCAGACGCGCCACCGTGGACTCGTGGTCGGCCACGACCGAGGTCTGGGCCGGGACGAAGTCGGGGTGCGAGGGGTGGCGGCGGCGGGCGGCGGCCAGCTCCGGGGAGTCCTCGGGGAACTCCTCGTACGGCTCGGGGGACAGCTCCACGCCCTCCAGACCGACGAAGTCGGACTGCCGGGGGAGGAACAGCGAGGCGTCCTCCCCGAGGCCGGAGAGGCCGCCCAGGAGCGACGGGGCGTCCGCCGCGTCGCGCGCCTCCTGCGCGGCCCAGAAGGCCCGCGCCTCGGCGAGCTCGCGCTCCCGCTCCTCGGCCAGCGCCTCGGCGACGGCCGCGCGTATCTCGGCGACGGGGGTCTCGCCGCCGCGCGCCTGGTGGGGCACGGTGGCGGCCGGACCGGCGTTCGTGGCCGCGAGGTCGGCGCGCAGCGCCACGACCTGCCTGCGCAGCCCGTGGGCGGCGTGCAGGGCAGCGGCGCCCACGGCCGTGGAGGCGGCCGTGGTCAGCAGCAGGGCAAAAGACATGGCGCTCACTGACTTACTCCCGGATTCAAACGATTCCCCGACTTCCTACATCAGCTTGTCGGGCGTCCGCTCCCCTTGTCAGTGCATTACGTCACGAAACGGACAGGTCTTTGTGCCTGAGGTTTATCCCCGCTCCCCCTGAAAACGCTGTGACCTGGGCGGATCTCTCTCCCTCGGGATATACGTCACATCCTGGGGGAGATTCGGTCACGAACCGGAAGCGGCGGGGGTGGAACGGTGTCCGGGGGCGATCCCGCCCCCGGCCGCCGAAGCCGCCCCCGCCGCAGCGTAGGGCTTCGTCAGCTCAGCCGCGCGCCGACTCGGTCGCGTTCGCTTCGCTTCCGCTGCGGGCAGGTGCCGCCCTCGTTCCTCGGGCGACCCCTACCCTCCGCTCCAGCTCAGCTCAGCCGCGCGCCGACTTGGTCGCGTTCGCTTCGCTTCCGCTGCGGGCAGGTGCCGCCCTCGTTCCTCGGGCGACCCCTACCCTCCGCTCCAGCTCAGCTCAGCCGCGCGCCGACTTGGTCGCGTTCGCTTCGCTTCCGCTGCGGGCAGGTGCCGCCCTCGTTCCTCGGGCGACCCCTACCCTCCGCTCCAGCTCAGCTCAGCCGCTCGATGACCATGGCCATGCCCTGGCCGCCGCCCACGCACATCGTCTCCAGGCCGAACTGCTTGTCGTGGAACTGGAGGGAGTTGATGAGCGTGCCGGTGATGCGGGCGCCGGTCATGCCGAAGGGGTGGCCGACGGCGATGGCGCCGCCGTTGACGTTCAGCTTGTCGAGCGGGATCTCCAGGTCGCGGTAGGACGGGATGACCTGGGCGGCGAACGCCTCGTTGATCTCGAAGAGGTCGATGTCGCCGACGGTGAGACCGGCGCGCTTGAGGGCCTGCTTCGACGCCTCGACCGGGCCGAGACCCATGATCTCGGGAGAGAGGCCCGTCACGCCGGTGGAGACGATCCGCGCCAGCGGGGTCAGGCCGAGCTCCCGGGCCTTGGTGTCGCTCATGATGACCAGCGCCGCGGCGCCGTCGTTGAGCGGGCAGCAGTTGCCCGCGGTGACCATGCCGTCGGGGCGGAAGACGGGCTTGAGGCCCTGGACGCCCTCCACGGTGACGCCGGCGCGCGGGCCGTCGTCCTTGCTGACGACGGTGCCGTCCGGGGTGGTGACCGGGGTGATCTCCCGCTCCCAGAAGCCGTTCTTGATGGCTTCCTCGGCGAGGTTCTGCGACCGTACGCCGAACTCGTCCATGTCCGCGCGGGTGACGCCCTTGGCGCGCGCCAGGTTCTCGGCGGTCTGGCCCATCGCGATGTACGCGTCCGGGACCAGGCCGTCCTCGCGCGGGTCGTGCCAGGAGGCGCCGGAGGACTCCGCGACGGCGGCGGTACGGGCCTCGGCCTCGGCGAAGAACGGGTTGTGGGTGTCGGGCATCCCGTCGGAGGAGCCCTTCACCGACCGCGACACCATCTCGACACCGGCCGAGATGAAGACGTCGCCCTCGCCCGCCTTGATGGCGTGCAGCGCCATCCGGGAGGTCTGGAGCGAGGAGGAGCAGTAACGGGTGATGGTGCAGCCCGGCAGGTGGTCCATGCCCATCTGCACGGCCACGATCCGGCCCAGGTTGTGGCCCTGCTCGCCGCCGGGGAGGCCGCAGCCGAGCATCAGGTCGTCGATGTCGCGCGGGTCGAGCTCGGGGATCTTGGCGAGGGCGGCCTGGATGATGGTGGCGGTGAGGTCGTCCGGCCGCAGATCCTTGAGCGAGCCCTTGAAGGCGCGGCCGATGGGGGAACGGGCGGTCGAGACGATCACGGCTTCGGGCATCACGGCTCCAGAGGCTAAGCGGGCGGGCTCTCTGGGAAGTTACCCGTACGTACGGGGTTGGTCATCGGTCGGCGCGTGTGACACGGGCCTCTTTTCTAAGCGCCCGCTCAGTCCCCTGCGTGGACGGGCGCTGGGCGAAGCCCCTTTTTGGCCCGGGGTGCGTCTGCGGGCCGGTGGGTGGTCGCTCGCGCAGTTCCCCGCGCCCCTGGGTGGGCTGTGGCTGAGCTGTGTTCTCCGGCTGCGGCCGACCACCGAGGGGCGCGGGGAACTGCGCGACCGGCCACAACCAGCCCGCAGGTGAAAAACGGCCCCCCGTTCCCCCGCCCCCGCCCGTCCGGTGGACAAGCAGAGGAGGGAGCCGGGGGGCCGCCCGGGCAAAAGGGGTGCGGCTACTTCGCCAGGAACGCCAAGAGGTCCTGGCGGCTCACCACGCCCGTGGGCTTCCCCTCGACCAGCACGATCGCCGCGTCCGCCTCCCCCAGCACCGACATCAGCTCCGCCACCGGCTCACCCGAGCCGACCTGCGGCAGCGGCGGGCTCATGTGCTTCTCCAGCGGGTCGGAGAGCGACGCGCGCTGCGCGAAGAGGGCCGCGAGCAGCTCCTTCTCCACCACCGAGCCGATGACCTCGGCCGCCATCACGTCCGGGTGACCCGCGCCGGGCTTCACGATCGGCATCTGCGACACGCCGTACTCGCGCAGCACCTCGATCGCCTCCCCGACCGTCTCCTCGGGGTGCATGTGGACGAGGGAGGGCATCGCGCCCTCCTTGTCGGCGAGGACGTCACCGATGCGGGCGGACGGGCCCGCCTCCTCCAGGAAGCCGTGCCCGGCCATCCACTCGTCGGAGAAGATCTTGGAGAGGTAGCCGCGGCCGGAGTCCGGGAGCAGGACGACGACCACGTCGTCCGGGCCCAGCCCCTCCGCCACCCGCAGCGCCGCCACGACCGCCATGCCGCAGGAGCCGCCCACCAGCAGGCCCTCCTCCTTGGCGAGGCGGCGGGTCATCTGGAAGGAGTCCTTGTCGGAGACCGCGACGATCTCGTCCGTGACCTCACGGTCGTAGGCGGTCGGCCAGAAGTCCTCGCCCACGCCCTCGACCAGGTACGGACGGCCCGACCCGCCGCTGTAGACCGAGCCCTCGGGGTCGGCGCCGACCACCCGTACGGCCCCGCCGGAGACCTCCTTGAGGTACCTGCCGGTGCCGGTGATCGTGCCGCCGGTGCCGACGCCCGCCACGAAGTGCGTGATCTTGCCGTCGGTCTGCTCCCACAGCTCCGGACCGGTGGTCTCGTAGTGCGAGCGCGGGTTGTTCGGATTGCTGTACTGGTCCGGCTTCCAGGCGCCGGGCGTCTCGCGCACCAGGCGGTCCGAGACGTTGTAGTACGAGTCCGGGTGCTCGGGGTCGACCGCCGTCGGGCAGACGACGACCTCGGCCCCGTACGCCCGCAGAACGTTGATCTTGTCGAGTGACACCTTGTCCGGGCAGACGAAGATGCACTTGTAGCCCTTCTGCTGGGCCACGATCGCGAGACCGACACCCGTGTTGCCCGAGGTGGGCTCCACGATCGTGCCGCCCGGCTTGAGCGCGCCGCTCTGCTCCGCCGCTTCGATCATGCGCACGGCGATCCGGTCCTTGACCGAGCCGCCCGGGTTGAAGTACTCGACCTTGGCCAGGACGGTCGCCTGGATGCCCGCGGTCACACTGTTGAGCTTCACCAGCGGGGTATTGCCGACGAGGCTGATCATCGAGTCGTGGAATTGCACCGTTGTCTCCGGGGTCTCCGTGATGGTCCCGCCAGCGTATGCGCACGGCGAGCGCCCGTTCACCTCACAGCGGGATTGAGCGACACCCGTCACCGGGCAGGTAGCTGATGTACGGCTCCAAGGAGGTGGCGGTGGCTGGGAGTGTGTCGACCGTGTCGGCCGGGATGTCGGCGGGGTCACGGGCGAGGGTGGCGCGTCGCATCGCGGCGGGCGCGGCGTTCGGCGGGGGCGGGATCGGGCTGCTCGCCACGGCCGCCGTCGGGGTGCTGCTCGCGGAGGCGGCGCTGGCCAGGCGCTCGGTGGGCGGCGCCACCGCCCCGCATCCGCCGAGCGCCGACGGGCTGTACGGGGTGGCGTTCGCCAATGGCACGGCCCCGCTGCGGCTCGGCATCCTGGGTGACTCGACAGCCGCCGGGCAGGGCGTGCGGCGGGCCGGGCAGACCCCGGGGGCGCTGCTCGCCTCGGGGCTCGCGGCGGTGGCGGAGCGGATGGTCACGCTGCGCAACGTGGCGCAGCCGGGCGCCCAGTCGGACGACCTGGACCGCCAGGTCTCGCTGATGCTGGCGGACCCGGCGCGTGTCCCGGACGTCTGCGTGATCATGATCGGCGCCAACGACGTCACCCACCGGATGCCGGCCACCACCTCGGTGCGGCATCTGGCGGGTGCGGTGCGGCGGCTGCGTACGGCGGGCGCGGAGGTGGTCGTGGGCACCTGTCCCGACCTCGGCTCGGTCGAGCCGGTCTACCAGCCGTTGCGCTTCCTGGCCCGGCGCGTCTCGCGGCAGCTGGCGGCGGCGCAGACGATCGTGGTGGTCGAGCAGGGCGGGCGGACGGTCTCGCTCGGCCATCTGCTCGGCCCCGAGTTCGAGGCGAACCCGCGCGAGCTGTTCGGCCCGGACAACTACCACCCCTCGGCCGAGGGGTACGCGACGGCGGCGATGGCCGTCCTGCCCACGCTCTGCGCGTCGCTCGGACTGTGGCCGGACGCCGACCGGCTGGACGCGGACCGCGACGAGGACATCCTGCCGGTGGCCAAGGCGGCGGCGGAGGCGGCGGCGGAGCCCGGCACCGAGGTCAGCGCGGCCCGCGCGCCCTGGGCCCTGCTCAAGCACCGGCGCCGGCGGCGGCTGACCGCGACCGAACCCTCCACCGCGCACCCGGCGCATCCGGCCCACCCCTGAGCGCTGAGTCCCGTACGGCGCCGGGGAAGTGGCGGGCCGTCACATTCGTCGCGGAACCGGTACGGGCACGACATGTCCGCGCAGCACGCGCTTAACACACGTACGGCACAGTGAGGGGTGTCGGACGGGGAGACCCGGCCGGCACCACCAGCGGCGTCGAGGACCTCCGGAGCGGCTCCCGGACTCCCGGACGCCCAGGACGCGGCGACCGGCCCTGACCCGGGACCGTGTCCCGCGCGGGGACCGCCGTCGTCCCGCCCCCCGGGCGACCGGGGGTGCGGCGGTCCCCGCGCTCAGCTTTCTCTCCGCCGTCCGCCCTCAGTCGGTGGCGTCGTCGCCCCGGCGGCGCGGCCACGGCCACGGGCGGGCGGCGTGCACGGCGTTGACGCCGAAGATGCCCGCCCAGGTGATGAAGAGCCCGCTGAGCCCCGCGTTCACGGCGCCGATCGCGGACAGCGGGATGGCGAGGACCAGCGAGATCATGCCGAACCCGAAGCGCTCGGCGAAGCCGAGGTCGGGGTGCCGGCCGGCGGGGCGGCCGCCGCGGGCCACCACCATCTGCTGTTCGGCGAGCTGGCGGCGCACCCGGCGGTCGATCGCCGGGTCGAGGCGCTGCTCCACCTTCTCCAGGAACGAGTCGACGAGCGCGGGCTCGTACTCCTCGCCGAGCTCCCTGCGAGCCCGCAGGGTGGCGTCCAGTTCTTTGCGCAGTTCGGCGTCGCGGGCTTCCATGCCGTCCACGGTACGGAGCGCGCGGCGCGGGCACAGTGGGGGTAGCCCCCGTACTTGCTCCTCTGCATATGGTCATGCAGAGTGCTGCGCGACTGAATATCGTGGTGGTGGCCCCGGAGCCACGGGCGTGAGGAAGGGGGACGGCATGAGCGACGGCCCTGCCGCGCGGCTGCAACAGCTCTTCGAGGGGCGTCGGCTGACGCCGACCCAGCGGCGGATCGCCCACTCCATGGTGCGCAGGGCCGCCGATGTGCCGTTCCTGTCGAGCGTGGAGCTGGCGGAGCTGGCCGGGGTGAGCCAGCCCTCGGTGACGCGCTTCGCGGTCGCGCTGGGCTTCGACGGGTACCCGGCGCTGCGGCGCCATCTGCGCGAGATGGTGCCCGCGGACGCGCCCGCGACGGGCGAGGACGCGTACAACGAGTACCAGCAGGCGGTGCAGGCCGAGATCGAGAACCTGCGCCATCTGGCGGGGCTGCTGGCGGATCCGGCGCCGGTGGAGGAGGCGGGGCGGCTGCTGGCCGCGTCGCGGCCGCTGCCCGTGCTCGGGCTGCGCGCGGCCTCCTCGCAGGCGCGGGGCTTCGCGTACTTCGCGGCGAAGGTGCATCCGGATGTGCGCCTGCTCGACGAGGGCGGGTCGATGCTGGTCGACCGCATCGACGCGGCGTCGCGGGCCGGGGCGTCGGCGCTGCTGTGCTTCGCGCTGCCGCGGCATCCCCGGGAGGTGGTGGACGCGCTGGCGTACGCGCGCTCGCGGGGGCTCGTGGTGGTCACGGTCGCCGACTCCGCGTTCGCGCCGGTGGCGCGCCACAGCGACCTGCTGATCCCGGCCGCGGTCGGCACGGGCCTCGCCTTCGACACGGCGTGTGCGCCGATGCTGCTGGGGAGGGTGTTGCTGGAGGCGATGTGCGACGGGTTGCCGGATGCGCAGGCGCGGCTGGAGGAGTTCGACGCGGGGGCCGCGGGGCGCGGCTTGTTCGTGGAGTAGTTGGGGTTGCCCGGGGTTTGTGTGCGGGTGTGTGGCGGGTTGCTCGCGCAGTTCCCCGCGCCCCTTTTCGGCCCGGGGGTCGGCTGCGGGTGGTGGTGGGCCGTTCGCGCAGTTCCCCGCGCCCCTGGGACCCGCTTTCGTCTGCGGGCTGTGGTGGGTTGCTCGCGCAGTTCCCCGCGCCCCTTGGGGGTACGGGGCTCGGGCGCCGGGGGCGCTTTCGGGGGGCTGTGGCTCAGCTGGGAATTCTGGCCGCGGGGGGATACCTCAGGGGCGCGGGGAACTGCGCGAGCAACCCGCCACCGGCCCGCAGGTGAGAACTGTGCGAGCCGGGCCCCGCCGGGCCGCGGGGGCCGCGGGCTACAGCAGCGCGTCCGGGGTTGCGCCGCCCGACTCCGCCACTACGGACTCCACCGTCTGCCCCTCCCGCACCACCGCGAAGCGGACCCCCGACGGGGACGTCGTGAAGCCGTGCACGGGCGGTCTGGCGAGACTGTTGTACGCGTAGTGGTGGGCGAAGCAGTACGCCCCGGTGTCCAGCACCGCCACATGGTCCCCCTGGTCCAGCCGCGGCAGCGGCCGCGCCGAGGCCAGCAGGTCCCCCGCGAAGCAGGCCGGCCCCGCCACGTCCTGGAGGACGGGCGGCCCGGGCTTGGGGCGGCCCGTGGGGCCGTACGCGGCGATCCGCAGCGGCCAGGACCGCGGCGCGTACACCGTGCGCGCCGCGATCTGCACGCCCGCGTGGGTGACCGCGATGGCCCGCCCCCCGGCCGTCTTCGCGTACTCCACCCGCGCCAGCACCGTCCCGTGCTTGGCCAGCAGCGACCGGCCGAACTCGGTCACCAGCGCGTACGAGCCGTCGAAGAGCCCGGGCACCCGAGCCCGCAGCAGCCGCGCGTACTGGCCGTACGTCGGGCTCACCTCGTCCGAGGCGAAGTTCACCGGCAGTCCCCCGCCGAGGTCGACCGTGTCGATCTGCCGGCGGCCCACGCGCGCGTTGACCTCCTCCGCCAGCTCGTACGCCGCCCGCACCCCCTCGGCCATCAGCTCCAGCGGCACCCCCTGCGAGCCGGTGTGGGTGTGCAGCCGGGTGAGCCAGGGGCGGGCCGCGTACGCCGCCACGACCCACTCCCGCGCCCCCTCGTCCCGCAGCCCCACCCCGAACTTCGACGTCCGCGTCGCCGTGGAGAGCGCGCCGATGGACCCCGCGCCCACCTGCGGATTGACCCGCAGACCGAGCGGTGAGGCGGTCGCGACGGAGGCGACGAGCGCGTCGAGGCGGGCCAGCTCCTGCGGGTTGTCGGCGTTGACGGCGACGCCCAGGGCCAGGGCCTCGCACAGCTCGGCGGGGGTCTTGGCGGGGGAGTCGAGGACCGTGCGGCCGGGTGCGACCCCGGCGGCGCGGGCCAGGGCCAGCTCGCCGGGGCTGGCGACCTCCGCGCCGAGCCCCTCGGCCGCGAGCAGCCGCAGGACCGGCACCAGCGGGCACGCCTTCACGGCGAAGGCGTGCAGCACGGGCGCGTCGGTGACGGCCGCGAAGGCGGAGGTCAGCGCGGCCGCGCTCGCCCGGATGCCGGTGACGTCCAGGAAGGCGGCCAGCGGGACACCGGGGCCGACGAGGCCCTGCTCCACGGCCGCCCGCACCGCCTGGTCGCGCCGCGCCGCCGCCTCGGTGTCGGTCATGGCTTCCAGCCAATCACCGGGTCGGCCGACGCGCAGACGTACCGATGTATTGACTAGTTCTATTCAGACGGCCAGGATGTGAATATCTGAGTCACGTCGTGAGGAGGCCTCGCCATGTCAGGACCCCGCCCCGTACGGGCACCGCGCGGTACGGAACTGAGCGCCCTGGGATGGCAGCAGGAAGCCGCCCTGAGGATGCTCCAGAACAACCTCGACCCGGAGGTCGCGGAGCACCCCGACAAGCTCGTCGTCTACGGCGGGACGGGCAAGGCGGCCCGTGACTGGCGTTCGTTCGACGCCATGGTCCGTACGCTGCGGACCCTCAAGCAGGACGAGACGATGCTCGTGCAGTCCGGCCGCCCGGTCGGCGTGATGCAGACCCACGAGTGGGCCCCGCGCGTCCTGATCGCCAACTCCAACCTGGTGGGCGACTGGGCGAACTGGGAGGAGTTCCGCCGCCTGGAGCAGCTCGGCCTGACCATGTACGGCCAGATGACCGCGGGCTCCTGGATCTACATCGGCACCCAGGGCATCCTCCAGGGCACGTACGAGACGTTCTCGGCGGTGGCGGCGAAGAAGTTCAACGGCACGCTCGCCGGGACCATCACGCTCACCGCCGGTCTCGGCGGCATGGGCGGCGCCCAGCCGCTCGCCGTGACGATGAACGACGGCGTCGCGATCTGTATCGACGTGGACCCGCGTGCCATCGAGCGCCGTATCGAGCACCGCTACCTCGATGTGAAGGCCGACAGCCCGCGCCACGCGCTGGAGCTCGCCGTCGAGGCGCGCGACGCCCGCCGGCCGCTCTCCATCGGCCTGCTCGGCAACGCGGCGGAGCTGGTGCCGCAGATGCTGGCCGAGGGCGCCCCGATCGACATCGTGACCGACCAGACGTCGGCGCACGACCCGCTGGCGTATCTGCCGGTCGGCGTCGACTTCGACGACATGGCCTCGTACGCGGCGAAGGACCCGGCGGGCTTCACCACCCGCGCCCGGGAGTCCATGGCCCGCCACGTCGAGGCGATGGTCGGCTTCATGGACGCGGGCGCCGAGGTCTTCGACTACGGCAACTCGATCCGGGGCGAGGCCCAACTCGCCGGATACGCGCGGGCGTTCGACTTCCCCGGCTTCGTGCCCGCGTACATCCGCCCGCTCTTCTGCGAGGGCAAGGGCCCCTTCCGCTGGGCGGCGCTGTCGGGCGAGGCGTCCGACATCCACAAGACGGACAAGGCGATCCTGGACCTGTTCCCGGAGAACGAGTCGCTGCACCGCTGGATCAAGATGGCGGGCGAGCGCGTCCACTTCCAGGGCCTGCCCGCGCGGATCTGCTGGCTCGGTTACGGCGAGCGGGACAGGGCGGGCGAGCGCTTCAACGACATGGTGGCGTCGGGAGAGCTGGCGGCCCCGCTGGCGATCGGCCGCGACCACCTGGACTGCGGCTCGGTGGCCTCCCCGTACCGGGAGACCGAGGCGATGCTCGACGGCTCGGACGCGATCGCGGACTGGCCGCTCCTGAACGCCATGGTCAACGTCGCCTCCGGCGCGTCCTGGGTCTCCCTGCACCACGGCGGCGGCGTCGGCATGGGCCGCTCCATCCACGCGGGCCAGGTGACGGTGGCGGACGGGACGGCGCTGGCGGGCGAGAAGATCCGCCGCGTCCTGACGAACGATCCCGGGATGGGTGTGATCCGGCACGTGGACGCGGGGTACGACCGCGCCGACGAGGTCGCGGGTGAGCGCGGGGTGCGGGTTCCGATGCGCGAGGGTGACGCGTGACGGGGGGGACCCCGTCGGCCCCTCTCGGCCCGGGGGGCCCCGGGTCGGCGGTCGGGTCCGCGTCGGTGGGGGCTGGTCGCGCGGTTCCCCGTGCCCCTGAAGGGGCGCACGTCCCTGGCGGGGGGCGGGGGGCGGAGCCCCCGGGGAATCCCTCCGCCTCCACCCGCCCCCGGGCGGGGGAGGCCCCCTCGTTCCACGAGATGTGGCGCGATCTCGCCCCCATCGGGCGGGACACCGGCACCCGCGGCTACCGCCGGTTCGCCTGGACGCCCGCCGACAGCGACTGCCGCGCCTGGTTCCGGGCCCAGGCCGAGTCCCGCGGGCTCACCTACGAGCTCGACCGCAACGGCAACCAGTGGGCCTGGTCGGGCGACCCCACCGCCGGGGACGCCGTCGTCACGGGGTCGCACCTGGACTCCGTCCCCGACGGCGGCGCCTTCGACGGCCCCCTCGGCGTCGTGTCGTCGTTCGCCGCGCTGGACGAGCTCCGCAGGCGCGGGGCCGTGCCCACCCGCCCTCTCGCCCTCGTCAACTTCGGCGACGAGGAGGGCGCCCGCTTCGGCCTGGCCTGCGTCGGCTCCCGGCTCGCCGCCGGTCAGCTGACCGTCGAGGCCGCGCACCGGCTGCGCGACGGCGACGGGGTCGCCCTGCCGCAGGCGATGGAGCGCGCCGGGTACGACCCCGAAGCCATCGGCCCCGACCCCGAACGCCTCGCCCGGATCGGCGCGTTCGTCGAGCTGCACGTGGAACAGGGCCGCGCCCTGGACCTCAGCGGCGACGCGATCGGCATCGCCTCCGCCATCTGGCCGCACGGCCGCTGGCGGTTCGACTTCGCGGGCGAGGCCAACCACGCGGGCACCACCCGCCTGGTGGACCGGCGCGACCCGATGCTGACGTACGCCGAGACCGTCCTCGCGGCCCGCCGCGAGGCCGAACTCGCGGGCGCGGTCGCCACCTTCGGCAAGATCTCCTGCGAGCCCAACGGCGTCAACGCCATCCCGTCCCTGGTGCGCGGCTGGCTGGACTCGCGCGCCGCCGACCAGGCGACCCTCGACACCGTCGTCGCCGCGGTCCGGCGGGCCGCCGAGGAGCGCGCCGAGCGGGACGGCGTGGACCTGACCGTCGTACGGGAGTCGTTCACGCCCGTCGTCGAGTTCGAGCACGCCCTGCGCGACGAACTGGCGAAGATCCTCGGCGGGCGGACCCCCGTCCTCGGCACCGGCGCCGGACACGACGCCGGAATCCTCTCGGGGACGGTCCCGACCGCCATGCTGTTCGTACGCAACCCCACGGGCGTCTCGCACTCCCCGGCCGAGTTCGCCGGTGAGGACGACTGCGTGGCCGGGGTGCTCGCACTCGCCGACGTTCTGGAGGGGCTGGCGTGCAGGTGACGTCGTACTGGCTGGAGCACGCCTGGCTCGACCCCGTGGTCGAACCGGGCGTGCTGGTGGAGGTCGCGGACGGGCGGATCACGGCCCTGCGCAAGGGAGTCGACGCGCCGCCGCCCGGCGCCGCCGTCCTGCGCGGTCTCACCCTGCCGGGGCTGGCCAACGCCCACAGCCATGCCTTCCACCGGGCCCTGCGCGGCACGGTCCAGGTCGGCTCGGGCACGTTCTGGACCTGGCGCGAGACGATGTACGCGGTCGCGGCGCGGCTCACGCCCGAGTCGTACCACGCGCTGGCACGGGCGGTGTACGCGGAGATGGCGCTCGCCGGGATCACGGCGGTGGGCGAGTTCCACTATCTGCACCACGCGCCGGGCGGCACGCCGTACGCCGACCCCAACGCGATGGGCGAGGCACTGATCGCGGCCGCCGACGAGGCCGGGATCCGCATCACACTGCTCGACACGGCGTATCTGTCGTCCGGCTTCGGCGAGCCGCCCAACGCCCACCAGCGCCGGTTCAGCGACGGCACCGCGCAGGCGTGGGCCGAGCGGGCGGCGCTGCTCAAGCCGCGCGACGGCGTACGGATCGGAGCGGCGATCCACTCCGTACGGGCGGTGCCCGCGGAGCAGTTGCGCGAGGTCGCGGCGTGGGCCGAGGAGCGCCAGGCGCCCCTGCACGTCCACCTCTCCGAGCAGGTCGCGGAGAACGAGGCGTGTCTGGCCGCGCACGGGTGCACGCCGACGCGGCTGCTGGCGGACCACGGGGTGCTGGGGCCGCGGACCACCGGCGTCCACAACACCCACCTCACCGACGAGGACATCGCGCTGCTGGGCGGGTCGGGGACGGGCACGTGCATGTGCCCGACGACCGAGCGCGACCTCGCCGACGGCATCGGCCCCGCGGTCGCCCTCCAGCGCGCCGGGTCCCCCCTCTCGCTGGGCAGCGACAGCCACGCGGTGGTCGACCTGCTGGAGGAGGCGCGGGCCATGGAGCTGAACGAGCGGCTGCGTACGCGGACCCGGGGGCACTGGACGGCGGCGGCGCTGCTGCGGGCGGCGTCCCCGGACGGGCACGCGGCCCTGGGCTGGGACGAGGCGGGCCGCCTCGCGCCGGGCGCCCTGGCCGACTTCGCCACGGTCGCGCTGGACACGGTGCGTACGGCGGGGCCGGTGGCGCGGCTGGGCGCGGAGACGGTGGTGTTCGCGGCTTCGGCGGCGGATGTGCGGGATGTGGTGGTGGGGGGGCGGTGGGTGGTGCGGGGCGGGGTGCACCTGGGGGTGCCGGACGTGGGTTCCGCCCTGGCCGCGGCGGTGGCGTCCCTCCGGGAGTGAGTCCCCGCCCCGCCCCGAAAGCCCTCGCCCGGGCGGCCGGGACGAAGACGGCCTACCGGGGGCCGCACCCCCCGGACCCCGCCTTCGTCTGCGGACCGTGGTGGGCCGCTCGCGCGGTTCCCCGCGCCCCTGGGCACCTGGGGGCGCGGCGGACGCACACGCGCAGCCCAAGCGCCCTCGGACGACCACCGGGCCCTGAAGGGGCGCGGGGAACTGCGCGACCAGCCGACCACCGTCCCGCAGACGGGACACGACCCCTCAAGGGGCGCGGGGAACTGCGCGAATCAGTCAGCCAGTCACCCATCGGCCTGCCGACAGCGACGCCCCCCGGCCGCCCGCCAGAGGGCTTTCGGGAAGGGGCCGGGCGGGGGAGAACACACCGGAGAGGAACCATGTCCACCACCCTCATCACCCACATCCCCACCCTCATCACCAACGACCCCATCCTCGGCCCCACCCCCCTCGGCCTCATCGAAAACGCCGCCGTCGTCATCGACGGCCCCACCATCGCCTGGGTCGGCCGCGCCGAAGACGCCCCCGCAGCCGACGAGGTCCACGACGCCACCGGCCACGCCGCCCTCCCCGGCTTCGTCGACTCCCACTCCCACCTCGTCTTCGCCGGCGACCGCACGCGGGAGTTCAACGCCCGGATGTCGGGCCAGGCGTACAAGGCGGGCGGCATCCGGACCACCGTGGCCGCCACCCGCGCAGCCACCGACGCCGAGCTGGGCGCGAACGTAGCCCGCTACCTCGGTGAGGCCCTGCGCCAGGGGACGACGACCTTCGAGACCAAGTCCGGCTACGGCCTCACCGTCGAGGACGAGGCCCGCGCCCTGCGCATCGCCGCCGAGCACACCGACGAGGTGACCTACCTCGGGGCGCACATCGTCGCTCCCGAGTACGCCGACGACCCGGCCGCCTATGTCGCGCTCGTCACCGGCGAGATGCTGGATGCCTGCGCCCCGTACGCCCGCTGGGTCGACGTCTTCTGCGAGAAGGGCGCGTTCGACGGCGACCAGGCCCGGGCCATCCTGCTCGCTGGCAAGGCCAAGGGGCTCACCCCCCGGGTGCACGCCAACCAGCTCTCCCACGGGCCCGGCGTCCAGCTCGCCGTCGAGCTCGACGCGGCCAGCGCCGACCACTGCACCCACCTCACCGACGCCGACGTCGACGCGCTGGCCGCAGGCACCACGGTCGCGACCCTGCTGCCCGGCGCCGAGTTCTCCACCCGCGCCCAGTGGCCCGACGCCCGGCGGCTGCTCGACGCGGGGGTGACCGTCGCGCTGTCCACGGACTGCAACCCGGGCTCCTCGTTCACGTCCTCGATGCCGTTCTGCGTCGCGCTGGCCGTACGGGACATGGGGATGACCCCGGACGAGGCCGTCTGGGCCGCCACGGCCGGCGGCGCCGCCGCGCTGCGGCGCACCGACGTCGGGCGGATCGCGCCCGGCGCCCGCGCCGACCTGGCGCTGCTGGACGCCCCCAGCCACGTCCACCTCGCCTACCGGCCCGGCGTGCCGCTGGTCACCGACGTCTGGCGTCAGGGCGTCAAGTGCCGGTAGGCGTGCGGATGCGCCTTCAGGTACTCGGCGAAGGACTGGGCGCGGTGGCCGGTCAGACGGGGCACGGTGTCGGCGACCCCCGCCAGCTCACCGGCGGCGATCGCCTCGTACGAGCTCACCCAGCCGGTGACCTCCCACTCCTCGGCGCCGTATCCGGCCCGTGAGGCGAAGGCCTCCTCGCGGGTCTCCTCCACATAGGTGACGGTCCGGCCGGTCACCCGGCTCAGCTCGGCCGCCACCTCGGTGAGGGTCAGGGCCTCGGGGCCGGTGACGTCGTAGGTGGCGCCGTCGTGCTCTCCGCCCCCGGGCCTGCCCCCGCCCTCGCCCAGCAGCACGGCCGTCGCCACGTCCGCGATGTCGTCGTGGGCGACGCCCGAGACCCGGCCGTGCCCGGCGGGGCCCCGGATCACCCCGTCCGGCCCGGCCATCGCGGCCAGCCCGGACAGATAGAGGCTGTCGCGCAGAAACGTGTACGCCAGGCCCGTGCCCCGGATGTACTGCTCGGTGTGCCAGTGGTCGCGCGCGAAGGTGAACGCGGCGTCCGGGGCGGCGCCGAGGAACGACACGTACACGATGCGGTCCACCCCCGCCGCGACGGCCGCGTCCACGGCGGTGGTGTGCTCGCGGACGCGGCCCGGGGACTCGTGGGCCGACACCATCAGCATGGCCGAGGCCCCCGCCAGCGCGTCCCGCATCGCGGTCGCGTCCCCGTACGCGGCGGGCGCCGCCCTGACCGCGCCCGGCAGCTCCGGCAGCCGCCCGGGGCTGCGGCCCACCAGCCGGGTCGCCACGCCCCGCTCGGCGAGCCGGCGCGCCACCCGCCCGCCGACGGCTCCACTGGCTCCGGTCACGGCGACGACCGGGTTCACCGGGGTCATACAGGCCTCCTGGCGGTCTTGGCCGCCGCGGCCGGCGAGCCCTCGGCGGCCAGCATGCCCACAGGGGGCCGCTACGCGCGATCCAGCCCGTTGCCCAGCGCCCGCTTCTCCCAGCCCCCGGCCACCAGCTCCGCCGCCGCGCACCCGGGCTTGCGCCGGGCCTGGTCGTGGAAGAGGCCCACGAACGCCTGCGCGAAGTCCAGCCGGGGATACGCCTCCACCAACTCCGCCCGGAAGGACGCGCCGAAGGCCTCGAGACCCGTGCCGGACACGTCCGCGCTGGTCCCCACCTGGAGCAGCCTGCTCTCCACGTCCACCTCCGGCGACACGTCGTCGCGCATGTGCAGCACGATCAGCTCGGCCGCCCGGTCGCGGCGCGCGTCCGGCCAGCCCAGGCCCGCCGTGAAGACCCGCGCCAGATGGCCGCCCGCCTCCTCGAAGGGCAGGCTGTGGCTGTCGAAGGGCGGCGTGAGCGCCAGGTCGTGCAGGAGCGCGGAGACGAAGAACAGCTCGCGGTCGTAGTCCAGGCCGCGCTCGCGGGCCCAGGCCGCGCCGAAGAAGTACGACCGCAGCGAGTGGTGGTACAGCGCCGCGTCGGCGTACTCCGCGCAGACCGTGCGCGCCGCCTCCGCCGCCCGCCCCCGCGGTATCCCGATCCCCGCGACCTCGGTCGTCTCGTGCTTGCCCACGGCCCCGCCCCTCGTCCACAGCGGTCAGTTGTGAGCACAGCCTAGAGTGGCGCGATGAAGACCATCGGACTGATCGGCGGTATGAGCTGGGAGTCCAGCGCGGAGTACTACCGGCTCCTCAACGAGCTCGTACGCGAGCGGCTCGGCGGACTGCACTCGGCCCGCTGCGTCCTGCACTCCGTCGACTTCGCCGGGATCGAGGAGCTCCAGCGCGCCGGGGAGTGGGAGCGGGCGGGCGAGGTGCTGGCGGCGACGGCGAAGGGCCTGGAGGCGGCCGGCGCCGATCTCGTGCTGATCTGCACCAACACCATGCACAAGGTGGCGGACCAGGTCGCCGCGGCCGTCCGTGTACCGCTGCTGCACCTGGGCGACGCGACCGCCGCGGCGGTACGGGCCCGGGGTGTGCGGCGGGTCGGGCTGCTGGGCACCGCCTTCACCATGGAGCAGGACTTCTACCGCGACCGGCTGCGCGCGCACGGGCTCGACGTCCTCGTCCCGGACGCCGACGACCGCGCCCTGGTCCACCGGGTCATCTACGAGGAGCTGTGCCTGGGAGTGGTGCGGGAGGAGTCCCGCGGCGCCTACCGGGACGTGATCGCGCGGCTGGTCGCCGAGGGCGCCGAGGGCGTGATCCTCGGCTGCACCGAGATCGAGCTGCTGATCCGTCAGGAACACAGCCCCGTACCGGTGTTCCCCACCACACGGCTGCACGCCGAGGCGGCGGTCGCCGCCGCGCTGGCGCCATAGCCGAGGGCCCGTCCCCCCGGGGGGACGGGCCCTCGTGCGGGCGGGGGAAATCACTCCTCCACCGTCAGCCCCTTGCGCAGCCGGGTGAGGGTGCGCGAGAGCAGCCGGGAGACGTGCATCTGGGAGATGCCGAGCTCCTCGCCGATCTCGGACTGGGTCATGTTGGCGACGAACCGCAGCGACAGGATCGTGCGGTCCCGGGCGGGCAGTCTGGCGATCAGCGGCTTGAGCGACTCGATGTACTCGACGCCTTCGAGGTCGTGGTCCTCGTAGCCGATCCGGTCCGCGAGCGCGCCCTCGGTGTCGTCCTCCTCGGGCTGGGCGTCCAGCGAGCTGGCGGTGTAGGCGTTGCTCGCCGCCATCCCCTCGACGACCTCGTCCTTGCTGATGCCCAGGCGCTCGGCGAGCTCGCCCACCGTCGGTGAGCGGTCCAGCTGCTGGGCGAGTTCGTCGCCCGCCTTGGCCAGGTCGAGACGGAGCTCCTGCAAGCGCCGGGGGACCCGGACGGACCAGGAGGTGTCGCGGAAGAAGCGCTTGATCTCGCCGACGATGGTCGGCATGGCGAAGGTGGGGAACTCCACGCCTCTGTCGTGCTCGAAGCGGTCGATCGCCTTGATCAGGCCGATGGTGCCGACCTGGATGATGTCCTCCATCGGCTCGCTGCGCGAGCGGAAGCGGGAGGCGGCGAACTTCACCAGCGCGAGGTTGAGTTCGACGAGCGTGTTGCGTACGTAGGCGTACGCGGGGGTGCCCTCTTCGAGGGAGTCGAGCCGGGCGAAGAGCGTCTTCGACAGGGCCCGCGCGTCCAGCGGCGCGATGTCTTCGTAGGGAGGGATCTCCGGGAGATCGGCGAGTCCCTCGACGGTGGTGTGCGGTACGTGCGTTGCCGACGTATCCAGGGATGCGTCGAGCCGGGGTGACATGGGGTCTCCTCCATCGTTCTCGGCATATGGCTGCCGATGCCCATACGTGGCGGATCGGTGTGCGGCGCCTCCATGGCCGGTCGCGGTGAAAAACTGTCTCTCCTACCCCTACCCGCTTTGGTCCTACCGCCGCAAGGGCGAGTTGTTACTATATGTCCGGTTCGGGGTGGTGTTCGGCTTCCGGCGGGCGTAGGGAAGGCGTAGTGTTCTCGCGGAGTCCGCGTGTACGGAGCCGTGTCCGGTGACGTGTGCGGAGAGGTGCGTCACTTGTGACGGGGAGCACAGCGAAAGCACCGGGAAGGGCGACACGAACCACGGCCGCACCGTTTACGGTGTGGCACGGCGAATCACGGCGATCACGGCGAAGAGGGACGGGCATGGACCGCGGCACGGTCGGAAGCGCAAACGGGGGCCGTCTCAAGGTCGGCGTCCGCTCGCACGGCCGCAGTGAGATCTTCACGCCCGTGGGCGAGCTGGACCACCACACGGCGGAGCTGCTCAGCGAGCCGCTGGAGAGCGCGGTCGCGGCGGGCCGCAGCCGGCTGGTCGTCGACTGCGCGCAGCTGGAGTTCTGCGACTCGACGGGGCTGAACGTGCTGCTCGGCGCCCGGCTGAAGGCCGAGGCGGCAGGCGGCGGGGTCCATCTGGCGGGGATGCTTCCCGTGGTGGCCCGCGTCTTCGAGATCACCGGGGCGGAAGCGGTCTTCGCCGTGCATGATTCGCTCGAGGCCGCACTGGACGACTGACCTCGCGGTTGCGGGGCAGGAGACCAGACCCAAGACGTTGGCGAACCAGGCGTTCGGTGAATCGGTGAGGTGAAGCGCTGATGAGCACCACCCGGCAGCATCAGCCGGGCGACCGCGGCTCCGAGCCGGACGGAGCCCCGGCGGCGGCCTCGCGCGTCCTCGCCCTGGAGGGGGCCAGTGGCGTCGTGCCCCTGGCGCGCGACTTCACCCGCCAGGCGCTGTACGAGTGGGGCTGGCTCCCGGCCGCCACCGCCGACCGGCGCGCCGCCGCGGAGGACGTCCTGCTCGTGGTCTCCGAGCTGGTCACCAACGCCTGTCTGCACGCCGAGGGCCCCGAGCAGCTGCGCGTCGCCCTCACCTCCAAGGTGCTGCGCCTGGAGGTCACCGACCTCGGCCCCGGCCAGCCCGCGCCCCGCACTCCGCACCGCGCGGGACGGCCCGGCGGCCACGGCATGTTCATCGTCCAGCGGCTCTGTCTGGACTGGGGCGTCCTGAGGACCCCCGGAGTGCCCGGAAAGATGGTCTGGGCGGAGCTCGCCGCGCCCGCGTAGGGCGCCTTCCCCGCCCGCGGCGACCGCGGATGTCCGCACGGGGTGCCCGCTCGGGGCACTCACGTCACTCGCGTCCGTCATCCGCTGTGCTGTGTGTCTTCCCTCCACAAGGTCCCCGGCGTACCTTGACGCCCAATCTGATGTGCCGTCAGTAACGTGAACGGCCTCGGGACCGAGGGAAATTCGAGGTGTCGTACGTGTCGTACCAGAAGCGGACAGCACTCGCCCTTGCGGCTGCGGTGGCGGGCCCGGTGGTGCTGATGGCCGCCCCGGCCGCCCACGCCGACGTCGTGGACGTCAACTACAAGTGCGAGACACCGATCGGGCCCAAGAGCGCGGTGTCGCCCATCGACATCAAGGCCGTCAGAAGCGGCGCCGCCTACCGACTGACCATGTCGTTCCAGAAGGGCGTCTCCTCCAGCCCCGTGGCGCTGGGCCCCGGCGCGATGAAGCCGAGCGCGGTCGTCGGGGTCGGCGGCGCCGACAAGGGCACGGTGGCGGTCTCCGGCCCCGCCAACACGGCCGAGATCCCCGCCAACAGCCCCATCAAGATCAGCGATCTGAGCGGTACGTACACGCCCAAGGCGTCGGGCAAGGTCACCTTCACCGCCTCGGTCCTCACCATCAAGGCGCTGGGCACGACCACGACCTGCACCCCGGGCAACAGCCCCGGCCCCTCCCTCTCCCTGGACGTCACCGGCGCACCCGGCGCCCCCGCGGCCGCCCCGTCGCTGCCCAGGACCGGCCCGCTCGACTCCGCCCTCGCCCTCGGCACGCTCGGCGGCACGGTCCTGCTCACCGGCGCGGCCGGGGTGCTGTGGCTGACCCGGCGCGGGGCCCGCGCGCACGGCTGACCGTCCCTACCGACGCCCGACCGGGAGCCGCCGATGCCGCCGCGACCGATCCGCCCGGCCGTGCTCGCCGCGGCCCTGGCCCTGACCGCCCCCACCGTCCCCGCCGCGCACGCCGCCGGCGGGCAGTGGAGCGCCGCGCCCGCCTCGGGCGGGGGCGGCAGAGCGTACTTCTACCTGGAGGGCGCGCCCGGCTCCGTCCTGGAGGACCGGCTCTCGCTCACCAACCCCACCGGAAGCCCGCTGACCCTGCGGGTGCGCGGAAGCGCCGACGACGGCACCGCCACCGGCGCGGGTGCCTGGATCGCGCCGGCCGCCGCCGAGGTGCGGATACCACCGCGCACCCGGGCCGAGGTGCCGTTCGCGGTCACCGTCCCGGTGGGCACGCCGCCCGGCGGCCGCACGGCGGCGCTGGTCGCCTCCGGCGGCGGCCGGCAGGAGCGGGTGCGGGTCCGGGTGCGGGTGGCGGGGCCCGTCCTGGCCGCGCTCACCGTCGAGGACGTGACCGTCGACGAGGCCCGCTCGCTGATCCGTTACGCCCTGGTCAACCGGGGCAACACGGCGCTCGCCCCGAGCCTGGCCGTGCGTGTGGGCGGGCTGTTCGGACAGCGGCTGCGGCGCTCCGCCCGGCCGCTGCCGGTGGAGCTGCCGCCCGGCGGGCGCGTCGAGCTGACCGAGCCGTGGCACCCGCCCGCCCTCGGCCGCGTCGAGGTGCGTCTGACGGCGACGGCGCCCGGCGCCGCCCGCGCCGAGGGTACGGCCTCGGCGGCCATCGTGCCGTGGGGGCCGGTGGCGGGCGCCGGATGCGCGGTGGCGGGCGGGGGAGCGGCGCTGTGGTTACGCCGACGGCGCCGGCGGGAAGCCGCAGACCCCCGGGAAGCCCGGCCCGTGGCTGAGTCGGCGACGGGAGCGGCGTCGTGAGGGGGTGTACGGCAGGGGCGGCACTTCTCGCGGCCCTGCTGCCGGCGCTCACCGCCGCGGCGCCACCGGCGGTGGCGAGCGCCGAGGACGCGCGACCCGTCGTGACGCTCTCCCGGCAGGAGGCGGCCGAGGGCGGCGAGATCACCGCGAGCGGCACCGGCTGGCGGCCCGGCGCGCTCCTGATGCTGCTGGTCTGCGGCCAGTCCACACCGGGGCAGGGGGTGATCGGGGGCACCAACTCCTGCGCCAACGCGGACGGACGGGCGGTGACCACCGACGCCAGGGGGTCCTTCAGCAAGCCGCTGCCGGTGGCCGCGCCACCCAAGCCCTGCCCCTGTGTGGTGCACGTGGCCACCGTGACGGGGGAGTCGGTCGCGGTGGACGCCGAGGTGCGGATCACGGGCCATCCGGTGGCCCCGCTGCCCGAGCAGTCCGGCACCGGGCGCCTGAGCGTCCTGACCGCGCCCGAGCTCAAGGGGAGCAGCGGGATCCTCACCTGGTTCGGGGCGCCGCCCTCGCGCACGCTGGTCGTCACCGTCGGCAACCTCGGCCCGGCGCCGGTGAAGGACCCGGTCTTCCACGTGGGCACCTCGCACGGCGTGTTCGCGCCGCGCTGGGAGGAGCGGCAGTGGAAGGGCACCGTCGCGCCCGGCGGCAAGGCCGAGGTCCGCCTGGGCTTCGAGCTGCCCGCGGGCGCGCACGGCGACTACCAGGTCCTGGTGAAGTACGGGCCGAAGGTGCTCGCCACCCAGCCGTGGGGCGTGGGCCGCCCCTGGGGCGTGACGCTCTTCTGGATCCTGCTGTGCCTGGTCGTCCCGGCGGCGGCGTTCCGTATCGGCATGGCCGTGGTGGACAGGGTCCGCCCGAGCGGGGCGGGGCACGCGCGGCGGGGCCGGACGGCCGGTGCCCGCCGGGTCCTTCCCGGCCGGTCCCCCCGGACCACCGCCCCCGGACCGCCCCCGCCCCCGCCGCCCGACGACGGCACCCCCGCCACGCGTACGGCGACGACGTCCCTGCCGTGGTTCACCCCGGACTCCGCACCGACCGAGAAGCGTCCGAACACCCCCACGACGAAGGGACATACGTGACCACGCAACGGAGGACGAGCGCGGCCGGCATCGCGCTGATGCTCGGCGGCGCGGGGATCGTCCTGGCCGCCGGGCCCGCCCGGGCGGCAGAGGTCTCCTACGCCACCGAGTGCATCCCGCCCCCCATCTCCGGTCTGCCGCCCGTGGAGGGCACCACCAGGGTGCAGATCACCGCGCCCGCCGAGGCGAAGGTGGGCGACGAGGTCGAGGTGGTCTGGAAGACCGTCCAGGCCGCGTCGAAGAACCCCGATGTGCTCGACCTGGAGAAGGACACCGTCAAGCCGTCCGGCACGGTGAAGGTGGCCGGGGCGCAGAGCGCCGACCTCGCGGTGGAGGGGCCGCGGCAGAACCCGCCGATACCCAAGAACAGCCCGATGGTCCTGCCGGACATGAAGGCCCGGCTGAAGCTGACCAAGGCGGGCGAGGTCACGCTCACCCCGGACAAGTACACGATCAACGTCAGCAAGCCGATCCCGACGGACACCAAGTGCGCCTCGAAGGCGGCGGTGGCGGCCGGGGCGACGATCAAGGTGACGGACGGCGGGGGGACGACGTCGGGCGGTACGACGACGTCGGGCGGCACGACTGCCTCCGGCGGGACGACCGGGAGCGGCGGCACCACGACGTCCGGCGGGACGACTGCCTCCGGCGGGACGACGGGCTCGGGCGGAACCACCGGGAGCGGCGGGACCACCAGCTCCGGCGGGACCACGGCCTCCGGCGGCACCACGACGACGGGAGGCGGTACGGGCGGCACGGGCGGCAGCACGGGTGGCGGCAGCACGACCGGCGGCACCGGCGGACAGAGCGACTTCCCCGGCAAGGAGGTCGCGGTCGTCTTCGCCTGCAAGTCCCCCGGCCCGGCGAGCATCAACTCCAAGGTGACGGTCAACGCCAGGAAGAACGGCGGGAGTTACGACCTCACGGTCAAGACCGCCAAGGGCGTCATGAACAGCCCTGCCCCGCTCCCGGCGGGCGCGCTGAAGCCGTCCATGCAGATCACCGTCGGCGGCGCCGACAAGGGCGCGGTGACGGTGACGGGCGCGCCCAACTCCGGCCCCCTGAACGCCGGTGACCCGGTCAGCCTCTCCGACATGACCGGCAGCTACAAACCGGGCGCGAGCGGCAGGTCGACCCTCAGCCCCGGCACGCTGACGATCGACGTCACCCTGGGCGGCTCGAAGATCATCATCCCGTGCACGGTCAAGGGCACGGCGCCCGTCTCCCTGGAGCTCGACACCACGGCCCAGCAGGGCGGTGCGTCGGGCGGGTCGGGTACGTCCGGCGGCTCGGCCGGTACCCCGGGCGGCGGCGCGGGCGCGTCCGGCGGTACGGGCGCCTCCGGCGGCCTCGCCGAGACCGGCGGAGGCGACCGCGGCGCCCTGCGCGCCCTCGGCCTCGTCGCCGGGACGGCCGTCCTGCTGGGCGGCGCGGTCTTCACGTTCACCCCGTGGCGGCGGCTGCGGGGCACGCGCTGAGCGTCCCGTACGCGCGGAAAGGGCGAGGGCCGCCGCACCCGGACAGGTGCGGCGGCCCTCGGCCCTACGGAGGTGGTGCGGCGGTCAGTGCACGCCGCCCATGAGCTCCTGGACCTTCCTGCGGTACATGTAGATCGCGAGGCCCGCGACGGCGGCCATCGAGGCCTCCATCGCGATGATCCCGAGCCCGTTGAGGCTCACACCGGCCAGCGAGAGCAGACCCGTGAAGCAGTCGCCCGCGGTGACCGCGAGGAACCAGACGCCCATCATCTGGGAGGCGTACTTCTGCGGGGCCATCTTCGTGGTGACCGAGAGGCCGACCGGGGAGAGGCACAGCTCACCGATGGTCTGGATCATGTAGATCGAGACCAGCCACATCGGGGAGACCTTGCCGCTGTCGCCCGCCATGTTCATCGGGACGATGAAGACGAAGAACGAGGCACCGATGATGACCAGGCCCATCGCGAACTTCACGATGGTGTTCGGCTCCTGGTTCTTCCGCGCCAGCCACAGCCACAGCCAGGCGAAGACCGGGGCCAGCGCCATCACGAACAGCGGGTTCAGCGACTGGTACCAGGTGGCCGAGAAGTGCAGGCCCGCCACGTTGTCGACGGTCTTGTCGTCGGCGAAGAGCGACAGGGTCGAGCCGCCCTGGTCGTAGATCATCCAGAAGACGGCGGCGGCGACGAAGAGCCAGATGTAGCCGTTCATCTTCGACTGCTCGGCCGTCGACAGGTCCTTGTCGCGCTTGATGCGGACCAGGACGGCGATCGGGATGAGCAGACCGGCCAGGGTCAGCGGGACCAGCGCCCAGTTCAGGGTGTAGGCACCGATGGCCACCACGACGCCGTAGAAGACGGCGAGCGAGGCGACGGCGGCCGCGGTCTTGACCAGGACGGCCTTGCGCTCCGCGGGCGACAGCGGGTTCGGGACGAGGCTGCTCTTCGGGTTCAGGTGCTTGGTGCCGAGGAGGAACTGGGCCAGGCCCAGGGCCATGCCGAGCGCGGCGAGGGCGAAGCCCAGGTGCCAGTTGTGCTCCTTGCCGACCGTGCCGATCACCAGCGGGGCCGCGAAGGCGCCGAGGTTGATGCCCATGTAGAAGACGGTGAAGCCACCGTCGCGGCGCGGGTCGTCGGCGCCGTTGTACAGGTGGCCGACCATCGTGGAGATGTTGGCCTTGAGCAGGCCGGAACCGACGGCGACCAGGATCAGACCGAGGAAGAACGGGGCCTGGCCGGGCAGGGCCAGCGCAAGGTGACCGCACATGATCACGGAACCGGCGATGGTGACCGTCTTGCGGGCACCCCAGACCCGGTCGCCGAACCAGCCGCCCGGCATCGCCATGAGGTAGACCATGGAGACGTAGACGGAGTAGATGGCCGTGGCCGTGGTGGCCCGCATGGCGAGGCCGCCGCCCTGGGCCCCGGTCGCCGCGTCGGCGCCGCCGGAGACCAGGTAGTACACGAGAAGGGCGCGCATGCCGTAATAGGAGAAGCGCTCCCACATCTCGGTCATGAAGAGAGTGGCCAGGCCGCGGGGGTGGCCGAAGAAGGTCTTCTCGGAACCGGTGGTGCTCGCCGAGTCCTTCGTCAGGCTGGACGCCATGGTCGATCCTTGCTTGCTCGGGACGCGCGCTTCGTGAGCGGTGATCGCGCCCGGTGGGGGGTGGCCGGCACCGGCAGGAGACCGCCCGCCCCTACGCCCGAGGGGTTCGCATCCGTGGTGACGGAGTCGAGAGGACGGACCCACCGGGATCCACGCCCGGGGCGCACCATCGCGCCCGGGGCCCGGCCCATAGGTCATTCACTGTATTCGGAACCAACAATTCCGGTTCCTTCGCAGAAAAGAGACCCTTGGCGCGCCAAGCAGGCCAAAGGTCCCCGAGTTAGTGCTAAAGGCGTTGAGACACCATACGACACCACACAGCCGCATATGGAAGGACTTGAGAGATGGATCACAGGCGTTGCTGGAACCATCGGCCCACATTCGAAGGTGTTCATCAGGATCGCATCCCAGAGCCGCAGGGGCGGACGGCCCGGAGACGACCAAGGAACGGCCTCCGGACGATCAAGAAGTGACCGGGCCGCGATCCGGAACGGGCGCGGCCGCGAAGCCCCCGCGGCCCCTGACCGGTTCCACGGACAGCCCCTCCCGGTCGCGGACTACCATCACCCCCATGACCCGTGTACTGCTCGCCGAGGACGACGCGTCCATCTCGGAGCCGCTGGCCCGCGCACTGCGTCGGGAGGGTTACGAGGTCGAGGTCCGCGAGGACGGCCCGACCGCCCTCGACGCCGGACTCCAGGGAGGCGCCGACCTCGTCGTGCTCGACCTGGGCCTGCCCGGCATGGACGGCCTGGAGGTGGCCCGCAGGCTGCGCTCCGAGGGCCACACCGTCCCGATCCTGGTGCTCACCGCCCGCGCCGACGAGGTGGACACCGTGGTCGGCCTGGACGCCGGCGCCGACGACTACGTCACCAAGCCGTTCCGGCTGGCCGAGCTGCTGGCCCGGGTCCGGGCCCTGCTGCGGCGCGGCGCCACCGAGCCCGCCCCCCAGCCCGCCACCCACGGGGTGCGGATCGACGTCGAGTCGCACCGCGCCTGGATGGGCGACGAGGAGCTCCAGCTCACCGCCAAGGAGTTCGACCTGCTGCGGGTCCTGGTGCGCGACGCGGGCCGGGTCGTCACCCGCGACCAGCTGATGCGCGAGGTCTGGGACACCACCTGGTGGTCCTCGACCAAGACCCTCGACATGCACATCTCCTGGCTGCGCAAGAAGCTCGGCGACGACGCCGCCAACCCGCGCTACATCGCCACCGTCCGGGGCGTCGGCTTCCGCTTCGAGAAGAGCTGACGGCCGGGTACGCCGCTGTCCTCCCTCGCGTCCTGGGACACTGAGGCATGCGCCGCCGACTGATCAACTCCACGCTCGCCGTGGTGCTCGTGGTGATCGCCGTCTTCGGCGTCTCCCTCGTCATCGTCGAGACCAGGACGATCAGCAGCAGCGCCCAGGAGAGCGTGAACTCCGAGGCGCTGCGGCTGGTCAGTGTCATCGACAGCCGGATGCTCGCGGGCGAGGCGGTCGGCGCGCAGTCGCTGGCGGGCGTGGGCCCCGACCGCTACGCCCGCATCGAGATCCCCGGACGCGCCCCCATCGAGCTCGGCACCCGGCCCGGCGGTTCGCTCATCCGTGGCAGCGCCATGGGCGCGCGCGGCGAGAACGTCCTGGTCGAGGAGTCCCGCTCCACCGTCACCCGCGAGGTCGGGCGCACCCTGCTGATCATCGGCGCGGTGGCGCTGCTCGCCATCGTCTCCGCGGTGCTCCTGGCCGTACGCCAGGCCAACAAGCTCGCCTCCCCGCTCACCGATCTCGCCGAGACCGCGGAGCGCCTGGGCTCCGGCGACCCGCGCCCGCGCCACAAGCGGTACGGGGTGCACGAGCTGGACCGGGTCGCGGACGTCCTGGACTCCTCCGCCGAGCGGATCGGGCGGATGCTCACCGCCGAGCGCCGGCTCGCCGCCGACGCCTCCCACCAGCTGCGCACCCCGCTCACCGCGCTCTCGATGCGGCTTGAGGAGATCGCGCTCACCGACGACCTGGAGACGGTCAAGGAGGAGGCGACGATCGCGCTCACGCAGGTCGAGCGGCTCACCGACGTGGTGGAGCGGCTGCTGACCAACTCCCGCGACCCCCGCACCGGCTCGGCCGTCGTCTTCGACCTCGACGAGGTGGTCAAGCAGCAGCTGGAGGAGTGGCGCCCGGCCTACCGCAGCGCGGGCCGCGCCATCGTCCGCTCCGGCAAGCAGGGGCTGCGGGCGGTGGGCACCCCGGGGGCGGTCGCCCAGGTGCTCGCGGCGCTGATCGAGAACTCGCTGATGCACGGCGGCGGGACCGTCGCGGTGCGCAGCCGCGTCACCGGCAACCAGACGGTGGTCGAGGTCACCGACGAGGGGCCGGGGGTGCCGCCCGAACTCGGGGCGCGGATCTTCGAGCGGAGCATCAGCGGCCGCAACTCCACCGGCATCGGCCTCGCCGTCGCCCGCGACCTCGCCGAGGCGGACGGCGGGCGCCTGGAGATGCTCCAGCAGCAGCCCGCGGTCTTCGCCCTGTTCCTGAGCCGGGTGGCGCGCGGCCCGCGGGAACCGGAGCAGACCGTCAGATGAGCGGTCTACGACCCCGAGTGGTGGCGGGCGTAGGGCTGGGGGGCGTCGCCGAGAAAGGACTCGGCGGTCTCCACCGCCTCCCGGGCGGGCAGCGCCCGGAACACCCAGGTGCGGTACGACCAGAACCGGAAGACCGTGCCCAGGCCCAGGCCCACCACGTTCTTGGCGATGTTGTCGGCGACCGTCGAGGTGTAGCCGAAGCCGTAGTGCGAGAGCGCGAGCACACCGTTCTCGATCACCAGGCCGATGCCGCTGAACAGCAGGAAGAGCATCAGCTCCCGGCTGCGCCGGCCGCCCTCGGTGTGCCGGTAGGTCCAGTAGCGGTTGCCCACGTAGTTCGTGGCGATGGCGACGGCGGTGGCGATCACACCGGAGCGCACCACCGCGAGGTGGGCCACGTGCACGCACAGGTTGAAGACGATCGCGTTGACGACGAATCCGACGGCGCCCACGGCGCCGAACTTCGCGATCTCCCGGGCGAGCAGCTGCAGCCGCGTACGCAATGCGCCCCGTTCACTCATGGTGATCGCTCAGCCCCGTTCGGATCGGTGGTGGTGCTCGGAATCGGTGTCATACGTCGTACGCCAACCCGGCCATGCTAACCAGCGGCTCTGGGCATTGCTCGTGGACGCCCGCGAATCCCGGCCACACCCGGCCTCCGGCGAGCGCTCTCCGCCACCCGGACCGGCTCCTTCCGGGGCCCGGGGGGACGCCCGATACCCTGGGGGTGTGACGTTCCCGGTAGTCGGCATGGTCGGTGGCGGTCAGCTCGCCCGTATGACCCACGAGGCGGGCATCCCCCTCGGCATCAGATTCAAGTTGCTCAGCGACACCCCCCAGGACTCGGCGGCCCAGGTGGTGAGCGAGGTCGTCATCGGCGACTATCGCGACCTGGACACGCTGCGTGCCTTCGCGCGCGGCTGCGACGTGATCACCTTCGATCACGAGCACGTACCCACCGAGCACCTGCGGGCCCTGGAGGCGGACGGCATTCCCGTCCGGCCGGGGCCCGACGCGTTGGTGCACGCCCAGGACAAGGGGGTGATGCGCGCCAGGCTCGACGCGATGGGCGCGCCCTGCCCCCGCCACCGGCTGGTGGCGGACCCGGCCGACGTTTCGCGGTTCGCGGCGGAGGGCGAGGGCTACCCCGTCATCCTCAAGACCGTGCGCGGCGGCTACGACGGCAAGGGCGTGTGGTTCGTACGCTCCGAGGCGGACGCCGCCGACGCCTTCAAGGCGGGCGTGGACGTGCTCGCCGAGGAGAGGGTCGACTTCACCCGCGAGCTCGCCGCCAACGTGGTGCGCTCCCCGCACGGCCAGGCCGTGGCCTACCCGGTCGTGGAGTCGGTGCAGGTCGACGGCGTCTGCGACACCGTGATCGCCCCCGCGCCGGACCTCGGAGAGGAGCTGGCGGGCGAGGCCCAGCAGCTGGCCCTGCGCATCGCGGACGAGCTGGGCGTGGTCGGCCACCTGGCGGTGGAGCTCTTCGAGACCCGCGACGGGCGCATCCTCGTCAACGAGCTGGCCATGCGCCCGCACAACTCCGGCCACTGGACCCAGGACGGCGCGATCACCTCGCAGTTCGCCAACCACCTCCGGGCCGTCCTCGACCTTCCGCTGGGCGACCCGCGCCCGAGGTCGACGTGGACGGTCATGTGCAACGTGCTCGGCGGCGACTACCCGGACATGTACTACGCGTATCTGCACTGCATGGCCCGTGACCCCCAGCTCAAGATCCATATGTACGGCAAGGACGTGAAGCCCGGCCGCAAGGTCGGCCACGTCAACACCTACGGCGACGACCTCGCGGACGTGCGCGAGCGCGCCCGCCACGCGGCGGACTACCTCAGAGGAACGATCACCGAATGAGCACCACCTCCCCCCTCGTCGGCATCGTCATGGGCTCGGACTCCGACTGGCCCGTGATGGAGGCCGCCGCCCAGGCCCTGCACGAGTTCGAGATCCCGTACGAGGTCGACGTGGTCTCCGCGCACCGGATGCCGCACGAGATGATCGCGTACGGCGAGCAGGCGGCGGGCCGCGGTCTGAAGGCGATCATCGCGGGCGCGGGCGGCGCGGCCCATCTGCCCGGCATGCTCGCCTCGGTCACCCCGCTGCCCGTGATCGGTGTACCGGTGCCGCTGAAGTACCTGGACGGCATGGACTCGCTGCTGTCCATCGTGCAGATGCCCGCCGGGGTGCCGGTGGCGACGGTGTCGGTGGGCGGCGCCCGCAACGCGGGTCTGCTGGCCGCCCGTATGCTGGCCGCCCACGACCCCGAACTCCTGGCGCGTATGCGGGAGTTCCAGCAGGAGCTGAACGACCAGGCGACCGAGAAGGGCAGGCGCCTGCGCGCGAAGGTGGAGACCTCGGCGTCCTTCGGCTTCGGAAAGTGAGCACGGTGGACCACCTCGCCCGGGCCCGTACGCTGCTGGCCCAGCACCCCGTCGTCGACGGCCACAACGACCTGCCCTGGGCGCTGCGCAACCAGGTCCGCTACGACCTCGACCGCCGTGACGTGGGCCGGGACCAGAGCGAGCATCTGCACACCGACATCCCCCGGCTGCGGGCGGGCGGCGTCGGCGCGCAGTTCTGGTCGGTCTACGTCCGTACCGACATGGCGGGCGACGAGGCGGTCAGCGCGACCCTGGAGCAGATCGACTGCGTCGACCGGCTCATCGCGCGCTACCCCGGGGAGCTGGCGGGGGCGCTGACGGCGGACGACATGGAGAAGGCGCGGGCGGCGGGCCGCATCGCCTCGCTCAAGGGCGCGGAGGGCGGCCACTCCATCAACGACTCCCTCGCCACGCTGCGGGCGCTGTACGCGCTGGGCGTCCGCTACATGACGCTCACCCACAACGACAACACCGCGTGGGCGGACTCGGCGACGGACGCGCCGGGGGTCGGGGGCCTGTCCCCCTTCGGCCACGAGGTGGTCCGCGAGATGAACCGGCTCGGCATGCTGGTCGACCTCTCGCACGTGGCGGCGACGACGATGCGGGACGCGCTGGCGACGTCGGTGGCGCCGGTGATCTTCTCGCACTCGTCTGCGCGGGCGGTCTGCGACCACCCGCGCAACGTGCCGGACGACGTGCTGTCGCTCCTGCCCGCGAACGGGGGAGTGGCGATGGTGACCTTCGTTCCGAAGTTCATCCTGCCGGCGGCGGTGGAGTGGACGGCGGCGGCCGACGAAAACCTGCGGGCGCACGGGCTGCACGCGCTGGACACCTCGCCGGAGGCGATGGCGCTGCACGCCGCCTTCGAGGCGGCGCACCCGCGCCCGGTGGCGACCGTCGTGACGGTGGCGGACCACCTCGACCACATGCGGGACGTGGCGGGGATCGACCACGTCGGGATCGGAGGGGACTTCGACGGCACCGCGTTCACCCCGTCCGGCCTGGACGACGTCGCCGGCTACCCGAACCTGATCGCCGAGCTGCTCGGCCGCGGCTGGTCGGAGGCGGACGTGGCGAAGCTGACGTGGGGGAACGCGGTGCGGGTGCTGCGGGATGCGGAGGGGGTGGCGCGGGACGAACGGTCCCGCCGGGGGCCGTCACTGGCAACCCGGGAGTCCCTGGACGGCTAACCCGGCTGTGGGGCTGCGCCCCGGGCCCCGATGGGGCTGCGCCCCGGGCCGTTGCTCACCTGCGGCTGGGTGGGGGCTGCTCGCGCAGTTCCCCGCGCCCCTGGGGGGCCGTGGCTGAGCTCTGCCGCCGGGTGCCGGGGACCCCCTCAGGGGCGCGGGGAACGGCGCGACCAGCCCACGACGGCCCGCAGACGACGGATGGTTTTAGGGGCGCGGGGAACGGCGCGACCCGCCACACCGCACCCGCATACGTACCCCGGGCCGATCAGGGGCGCGGGGAACGGCGCGAGCAACCACACCTCACCCGCACACGACGCCCCGGCCGAACCCCCCGCGTCCCCCGAACGCCACAGCCGTCGCGACCCCACGCCCCACCCGTGTGACGCTGACCGTACCGCTGCCGTCGTCGAGGTCGAACCGGGAGGCTGTCATGGCAGATCTGCAGGACGAGGCCGACGCCGCCACCGCCGGGATAGGCGCACCCGACCACCCCGCCGCCTCCCCCGGCGAACGCGACCACACTCCCGCACCCAACAAACCCGACCACACCGCCACCCCCCGCGAGAGCGACCACCCCACCGCGCCCCGCGAAAGCACCGCCCCCCGCAGGCGGGACCCGGAAGCCGAGCCCCCCGGGGACACCCTCGACCCGGAGGTGCGTGCCCGGATTCATGCCCTGCTGCGTGCCCACCCCGTCGCCGACGGGTACAACACCCTCGCCCAGGTGCTCGTGCACACCCCGTGGCACGACGTCGAGCTCGGGGAGAGTTCGCTCGACACCGACATCCCCCGGCTCCGGCACGGCGGCGTCGGAGCGCAGCTGTGGTCGCTGATGGTCCCGGCCGACTGCCCGGACCCGGTCAGCGCCACGCTGGAGCGCGTCGACCGCATCCGTACGCTCGTCGACGCCTGCCCGGAGGGGCTGCGCACGGCGCACGCCGTGGGGGACCTGGCCGACGCCCGCAACCACGGCCGTATCGCCTCGCTCTTCGGGCCGGTCGCCGCCCACGCGCTGGGCGACTCGCTGGGCACGGTCCGGGCGTACCACGCGCTCGGCGTCCGCGCGGTCACCCTCACCGCCACGGTCGCCTGGGCCCGCGCGGGCCTGACCCGCTTCGGGCAGGAGGTCGTACGGGAGCTGAACCGGCTCGGGATGGTCATCGACCTGTCCGGCGCGGCCCCCGAGACCGTCCGCCACACCTTCGGCGCGGCCAAGGCCCCGCTGATCTTCACCCGCTCGGCCGCCCGCGCCCTCACCGACCACCCGCTCAACGTCACCGACGAACTCGTCGCGGAGCTGCCGGAGAACGGCGGGGTGTGTCTGGTGAGCTTCGCCCCGGCGCAGGTCGCCCGCGCCGGGCGGCCCGCGTGCGTGCAGGACGTCGCCGACCACATCGAGCATCTGCGCGAGGCCGCCGGACCGGAGCACATCGGTCTCTCGGGCGGGTACGGCCTGCCGGAGGACGCCCCGCGCACCCTCGGTCTGGAGGACGCCTCCAGCTACCCGGTCCTGCTCGCCGAGCTGATCGACCGGGGCTGGGACGACACCGAGCTCGCCGCGCTGACCTGGGGCAACTTCGCCCGGGTCATCCGCGACGTCGACTTCGCGGCCCGCGCCGCGCAGCCGCGAAGGGGCCCCTCCACCGCCACCATCGAGGAGCTGGACCCCCCGCGCTAGGCGTGCTGGCGGCGCCCCCCTGCGCTAGGCGCGCGGGCGACCCATCGCCCGGAACGTCCAGCCCGCCTCGCGCCACTTCACCGCGTCCAGCGCGTTGCGCCCGTCCAGCACGATCCGGGCGTCGGCCACCTCGCCCAGCGCCGCCGGGTCCAGCTCGCGGAACTCGCGCCACTCGGTGAGGTGGAGCACCACGTCCGCGCCCCGGACCGCGTCCAGCGCCGTGTCCGCGTACCCGAGCGTGGGGAAGAGGCGACGGGCGTTGTCCATGCCCTTGGGGTCGTAGACGGTGACCTGGCCGCCCTGGAGGTGGATCTGCCCGGCCACGTTCAGCGCGGGCGAGTCGCGTACGTCGTCGGAGTCCGGCTTGAAGGTCGCGCCCAGCACGGCGACCCGCTTGCCCAGGAAGGACCCGCCGCCCAGCGCCTCGCGCGCCATCTCCACCATCTGGCCGCGCCGGCGCATGTTGATGGAGTCGATCTCGCGCAGGAAGGTGAGCGCCTGGTCGGCGCCGAGTTCCCCGGCCCGGGCCATGAAGGCGCGGATGTCCTTGGGCAGGCAGCCGCCGCCGAAACCGATCCCGGCCCGCAGGAACTTCTTCCCGATGCGCTCGTCGTGCCCGATCGCCTCGGCCAGCTTCACCACGTCGCCGTCGGCCGCCTCGCACACCTCGGCCATGGCGTTGATGAAGGAGATCTTGGTGGCGAGGAAGGAGTTGGCGGAGGTCTTCACCAGCTCGGCGGTGGGGAAGTCGGTCACCACGAAGGGGGAGCCCTCCGCGATCGGCGTCCCGTACACCTCGCGCAGCAGCTTCTCGGCCCGCTCGCTCTCCACGCCGACCACGATGCGGTCGGGGTGCAGGGTGTCGTTCACGGCGAAGCCCTCGCGCAGGAACTCCGGGTTCCAGGCCAGCTCCACGCCCTCGGGCAACGTCTCGGCCAGCCGTGCGGCGGATCCGACCGGCACGGTCGACTTCCCCACCACCAGCGCGCCCTCGCGCAGATGCGGCGCGAGGGAGGCGAAGGCGGAGTCGACGTAGGACATGTCGCACGCGTACTCACCGTGCTTCTGCGGGGTGTTCACGCAGACGAAGTGCACATCGCCGAAGGCGCCGGCCTCCTCCCAGGAGGTGGTGAAGCGCAGCCGCCCGCTGGAGCCCTCGATCCCGCCGACGTGCCGGGCCAGCAGCTCCTCCAGCCCCGGCTCGTACATCGGCACGCGCCCCCGCGCCAGCAGCTCGATCTTCTCCGGGACCACGTCGAGGCCCAGCACCTCGAACCCCAGCTCCGCCATGGCCGCGGCGTGGGTGGCCCCGAGGTATCCGGTGCCGATCACAGTGATCTTGAGGGCCATGCGGTACTCCTGGAAGGTACGGGCTTGAGGGCGCTGCCCGAGCATAGTCGGGCCCCCGCGCGGCCTGCGATCCCCCTTGATCACGGCCTTCGTCCGCCTGTCGTCAAACTCACGTATGCCCTGGGCCGTACACCCCACTAAAATTGAGGTTACTTAACGGTAGTTAGCGCCCTTGGGGAGTGAGTCACCTTGGCCGGAACGGCTGATTTCGACCTGTACCGCCCGTCCGAAGAACACGACATGCTCCGCGACGCGATCCGCTCGCTCTCCGAGGCGAAGATCGCGCCGTTCGCGGCCGAGGTCGACGAGGAGGCCCGCTTCCCGCAGGAGGCGCTGGACGCCCTGGTCGCCAACGACCTGCACGCCGTCCACGTCCCCGAGGAGTACGGCGGCGCCGGCGCCGACGCGCTCGCCACCGTCATCGTGATCGAGGAGGTGGCTCGTGTCTGCGCCTCCTCCTCCCTCATCCCGGCCGTGAACAAGCTCGGCTCGCTCCCGGTGATCCTCTCCGGCTCCGAGGAGCTGAAGAAGAAGTACCTGGGCCCGCTGGCCAAGGGCGACGCGATGTTCTCGTACTGCCTCTCGGAGCCGGACGCGGGCTCGGACGCGGCGGGCATGAAGACCCGCGCGGTGCGCGACGGCGACTCCTGGGTGCTCAACGGCGTCAAGCGCTGGATCACCAACGCGGGCGTCTCCGACTACTACACGGTGATGGCCGTCACCGACCCGGAGAAGCGCTCCAAGGGCATCTCCGCCTTCGTGGTCGAGAAGTCCGACCCGGGCGTCTCCTTCGGCGCCCCGGAGAAGAAGCTCGGCATCAAGGGCTCCCCGACGCGCGAGGTCTACCTCGACAACGTCCGCATCCCGGCCGACCGCATGATCGGTGCCGAGGGCACGGGCTTCGCCACCGCCATGAAGACCCTGGACCACACCCGCATCACCATCGCGGCCCAGGCCCTCGGCATCGCCCAGGGCGCCCTCGACTACGCCAAGGGCTACGTCAAGGAGCGCAAGCAGTTCGGCAAGCCGATCGCCGAGTTCCAGGGCATCCAGTTCATGCTCGCCGACATGGCGATGAAGATCTCGGCCGCCCGCGCCTTGACCTACCAGGCCGCCGCCGCCTCCGAGCGCGGCGACGCGGACCTGACGTACCTGGGCGCGGCGGCGAAGTGCTTCGCCTCCGACGTCGCCATGGAGGCCACCACGGACGCCGTCCAGCTCCTCGGCGGCTACGGCTACACCCGTGACTACCCGGTGGAGCGCATGATGCGCGACGCCAAGATCACGCAGATTTATGAGGGCACGAATCAGGTTCAGCGGATCGTCATGGCGAGGAACCTGCCGTAGCAACGTTTCCGCAGGTCAGCGGCAACTTTCGAGGGTTCGCGGCCCGTGATCGGCCTCCGGTCCGTTCGGGCCCTTTTCGGCCCGATCATGGGCGTCATGCTGGGGAAATCCTGGGCTGACGCCGCGCGGGAAACCGCCTCCGACCTGCACAAACACCACGGCCCCTGGCGTGACGCCGGGGGCCGTTCGTGTGTGTTCTTCTCAGGCGACCGCACCGCCGAGCAGACACTCAGGGTCGCGGGCTGCCTGGCCGCCGCTGAATGCTCCGAGACCATCACGGACGAGATGCTGGGGGCCGCGTTCTCCCTCGTGCGCCGCTCCGTCCAGGACGCTGTACGGATCACCAAGGGAGCCGAGGCTCCGAACGTGATGCGGCAGCCGCTCAGCCTCGCGGACAAGGTCCGCGCCCGGATCGAACTCCACGGGGGACGGGCCACGTCCTCCCAAATCCTCCCGTACGTGGGGGCGACCGCAGCGGAGGTCAAGGAACTCCCCGGAATCGTCGTGACCGTGGAACGGGAAGGGAAGACCGGTCGCCCGAAAACGGTTCTGACGCTGCACGGTGACGATTACGGTCACTCGAAGGCCCAGTCGGCCAGCGCGGAGCGTGACCTGAACGGTGACGATTCCCGTCGCTCTGTGTCGCGGCCGGCCAACTCCCAGCGTGAGCAGAACCCGGCCAGGATGGCCGGGGCGTTCTTGCTTTGCTTTGGCTCAGCTCAGCACAGCACGACCAATCAAGGTCCCGATGTGGTCAGGCTCCGGGGCGTCAAGAACCCGCACTTCCGCTGTCTCGAATCCGGCCCGTAGAAGGAGGCTTTCCCACTCCTTGGGGGTGTAGCTGTAGCGGTAGGTGAACAGCGCCTTCCCGGCGAACCCGCCCTTGTACATGCCCTGTGGTCCGTAGGCGCCCGGGATGGCGGGGGGCTGCGAGAAGGCGAAGACTCCGCCGGGAGTGAGCCGCTGCGCCACCAAGGGGAAGAGGCGTGCGGGGTCGGCGAACCAGGCCGCCCCAAAAATCGAATAGATCGCCTCGTACGTCTCCGGGTTCTCGCGCAGATGCTCCAGCACTTCCGCACAGACGAACCGCGCGCCGAGCGAGCCCCACCGGTGGGTGATGCTGTCCACCATGACGGGCGAGAGATCAATGCCCGTGACCTTGACACCCTGCTCCGCGAGAAATGCGACAGCCCGCCCAGTACCGCATCCGATCTCAAGAGCGGTCGTCGGCTGCCCCAGCACTTCCGGCCCCGGTCCATGCCCCTGGTACTGCGTCCAGCAGAAGACCGGGGGTACAAGGTCAGCTTGGTGCCGCGCTGCTCGTGGACGACTCCGACCATCTGGCTGCCTTTGTCGAACACCGCAGTACCCGGCTCCCACTCCGCAGTCATGTCCGCACCCTTCAGCAGGTTCGCCACCGCGTTCATTTGCGGCAACCCCAAGGAAAGCGGGAGGAGTTCAAGCGCTCCACGGCATCAATGCGGCACTCTTGAGGCAGCTCCATGCACGCGAATGCAGCAGGTCTAGGGCACAGGAAGGGGCCGTCATGGGACTGGCGGAACGGCGCAAGGCCTTGGGCTACAGTCAGGAGGAATTGGCCGAGCTGCTCGGCGTGGACCGCACGACGGTCGGACGCTGGGAAGGTGGCAAAATCAAACCTCAGCCACCCCAGCGACGAGGATTGGCCGCCGCCCTCGAAGTCAGCCTCACCGAGCTTGACGCCCTCCTGGCGCCGCCACGAGCCACGGACCAGGAAGCTGCCGAACGTCAGTCCAGTGACCAGACAGGCGCGGGAGACCCCGACGAAATGATCCGCCGCGAGTTCCTCCGCATCCTCACCGTCAGTGGGGTCTTGACTGCCCTGCCACTCGATGAGGCAGAAGCCCTTGCCGAGGGGGTCTGCCGGGGCGCACCGGCAGACTTCGCGCGGATGAACAGCCACCTTTGGCAGGTCTATCAGATGGCCCGATTTAAGGGCGCTGTTTATCCCATCGTCCGTGACCAGCTCACGACTCTGAACGAAGCCCTGGCGGCGGGGACTCAGGGCAACTCCCGCCCGCTCCTGCATGCGGCGGCCGACCTGTTCCAACTGGCTGGTGAAGTCTCCTTCGACGCCAATCGGTACACCGAC
Organism: Streptomyces sp. NPDC026377; assembly: GCF_055567715.1. Taxonomy (NCBI): domain Bacteria; kingdom Bacillati; phylum Actinomycetota; class Actinomycetes; order Kitasatosporales; family Streptomycetaceae; genus Streptomyces; species Streptomyces sp. NPDC026377. Next base: position 39,738 of record NZ_JBVHPV010000001.1, on the reverse strand, counting down.
GCAGCCGCCGCGTACTCGCTGGCAGCTTCCGTCAGCAAGGACGCAAGGGCGTATGACATGTGGGCCTGCGCCCTCGTTCGGCACGCCTATGTGGACATGTCCGAGCGCCGCTGCCAAGAAGCCGCCCAAATCCTCAAAGCCGCTGAACGCGTCGCAGATCGGGGTGATAGCGGCCTCGCTACCCGGTACTGGGTCGCATCAGTACAGGCCGAAGCGCATGCTGGACTCGGCGACTTGTCAGCATGCGAACGGGCACTGGACCGAGCTGAGGAAGTTCAGCACCTCACCACAGACTGCACGAACGGTGGCTGGCTTCGGTTCGACGGCGACCGGCTGGGTGAAGAGCGTGGGGCCCGATACGTCCAGCTTGGCCGCCTCGACTTGGCGGAAGAGACCCTCAAGCGGGCGCTGAACCAGACCGCTCTGGCAGCAGGACACTCATACCGCCGAAGGGGGGCAGTGCCAACCGACCTTGCGGCTATCGGTGCAAAGCGACGCGACCCCGAGCAGCTCGTCACGTACGGCCGGGAAGCTCTCGGCCTGGCCCAAGCCTCAGCCTCCGGATACGTCGCCCGTAGACTCCAAGCCCTGTGCGAGAAGTTCGGCCCCCTGAGCAACGACCATCGTGTGGCGGAGCTGGGGGCGGCCATCGCCATGCTGAGCACGCCGTAACGAGAGGGATGGCATGTCGCAGATCGCAGGTGCACGACTGTTCCGGGAAGCGTGGATCGCAGGAGTTCACCGACACTTCCCTGGAGAGCCCAAAGCCGGGTACGTCACCCCCTGGGATGACACGCCCCAATGGGAACGCGAAGCCGCAGACGCCGTGTATGAGCAGGTCCGCCAGTTCGTCGAGATCAGCGGTGGTCACGCGTCCAGGCTCTCTCGGGAGCAAAAGAGCCGGTTCGTGGCGACTTGCTGGACTGCGCAGATGTTCAAGCACTTTGAGGACCCGAAGCCGGGATACGTCGCTGACTGGGCCGATCTCCCGAAGTGGCAGCAGGAAACCGACGCGGACATCTTCGAGGCCATCGCAGAGAGTCTGGTCAGTTAGGGCCCACACTGCTTGGCCACGTGCCCAACGCACGACCAGACGGTCCGAAGCGGCCAGGCCCGGTGACTACCTGATGATCATGGGGAAATGCTGGGGGTACCCTCCGCAGGAGGGGTGTTCATGCAGGTCAGGGCGTTACATGCCGTAAAGCACGCAGATCTACGAGGGCACCAACCAGGCCCAGCGCATCGTGCTGGCGCGGAACCCGCCGTAGCGGCCGAGCACCGCGGGCCCGTATCCGTTGCGTCGCGGATACGGGCCCGAGGCGTGCTGCGGGAGTGGTGTTCAGCCGTCGGTGCGGCGGCGGCGCGCGGCCAGCATCGCCCCCGCCCCGGCCACCACCGCCGCCCCGCCCGCCAGGGCGAGCCGGGGGGTGGCGGAGGAGGAGCCGGTGGCGGCGAGCTGGCCGGTGGTGGCGGTGTTCAGGGGGGTGGTGGAGGTGCCGCCCAGCGGCTTGGTGTCCGAGGTGCTCTTCTTCCCCGTGCCGGACCCGGTGCCGGCCGCGAGGATCTCGAACGGGTACTTGGTCATCGGCGGCTCCGAGCCGTCGCAGGACTTCTCACCCTTGAGGGCCGAGACGAAGGCGAAGCCCTGGCCCGCCGGGGTCTTCGCGTCGAGGGTGAGCCGGAGCTTCATGTCGGTGTGCGCTCCGGCCCGCAGGTTCTCGACCGTGCCCGCGCGGTCCAGGCTGTCGACGTCCTTCCAGCCCCGGGACGTGGCGGTGGACCACTGGAGGTGCAGCAGGCTGCCGGAGATCCTGCGGTGGCTCTTGTCGGCGGCCCAGACGTAGGTGAACGCCCGGAGCTTGTCGATGGCCTTGTCCGTGCCGTTGGTGATCCGCAGCGAGAAGTCGGTGCTGGTGCCCGCGGTGATCCGGGACGGCAGGTCCGTGAGGGCCGCGGTGACGAGCAGGCTGCCGGGGTCGCAGACCGGCTCCTCGGCCGCCTTCCTGGCGTCGGCGAGCGCCTTGTCCGCGGCCTCCTTCGCCGCCAGGGCCTTCGCGACCTCCTTCTGCGCCGCTTCGATCTTCTGCGCCGCCCGGACCCTCGCGTCGCTCCAGGCGTCGGCGGCATTCTTGGCCAGGACGTCGGCCGCGGCCTTGTCGGCGGTGGCCTTCTCGACGTCCTTCCTGGCCTCGTCGACCTTCTTCTGCGCGGCGTCCCGCACGTCCTTCGTCGCCTCGGCGGGCAGCCCCTGGAGCGCGGACTCGGCCTGGGCGAGCGCCTGGTCGGCCGCCTGCTTGCGGGCGGCCGCCTCACCGGCCTTCTTCGCCGTGTCGAGGCGAGCCGCGTTGAGCGGGTCGGTGGGCGAGTCCAGCGCGTCCAGGGCCGCCCTGGCCGCCGTCTCCCCGGCGAGAGCGTCCTCGTACGCCTTCTTCGCCGTCGCGGCGGCCTTCTCCAGCTCCGCGAGGGTCGGCTTCTTCTGCGTCTGCGCGGCCGGCTGGACGTCGGCGAGCGCGGGGCCCGCCGACAGGATCACCACGGGCGCGGTCACAGCGGCGGCGACGGCCGTCGCCAGAGCACGGCGAATGTTCACTACAGCCCTTCGGAGTACGGGAGAATCCACGAACGCCGGAGATCGTATGGCCGGAACAAGGGGCGCAGTAGAGGTTTCTTCACGCCAAAAGCCCCGCCAGGCCCACCAGTTGGGCGGGCAAAGCGGGGCAAGGGCGGGCAGTTGTGCAGTGCCCTGTGGTTTCTCTGTGAGTCTTGTCGCGCCGGAGGGTATCTGATGGGGCGTCAGCGCGCTGCGCTCACCGTGACCTTCTGGTCGTTGTTCAGCTCGTTCACCAGCTGCTTGACCTTCCCGCTGTCCCACACCAGGGACGACTGCGGACCGTTGCCCGAGATCGGCATGTTCATCGACGTGCCGCCACCACCGGTGACGCCCTTCATCGCCCAGAACATGTCGGCCAGGTCGAACAGGCCCATGTCCTTGTCGACGATCAGCGTGTCCAGGCCCGCGCCCATCACCGGGTACAGCTTGAACGGGTTGAGCACGGTCGAGGGAGTCGCCGTCTGGCTGGCCAGGGCCGAAAGGAAGCGCTGCTGGTTCTTGGTGCGCTCCAGGTCGCCCGCCGCGTAGCCGTGGCGGTTGCGGACGAAGGCGAGGGCCTGCTGGCCGTCGAGGGTCTGCCTGCCCTTCTTGAAGTCGGCGCCCGAGTCCCTGTCCTTGATGTCCTGCGGGATGTCGATCTCCACGCCGCCGACCGCGTCCACGATGTCCGCGAAGCCGGCGAAGCCGATCTCGGCGTAGTGGTCGATGTGCAGCCCGGTGTTGGCCTCGATGGTGCGCACCAGCAGCTCGGGGCCGTCCATCGCGTACGCCGCGTTCAGCTTGTTGTGGCCCTTGGCCGGGAACAGCTTGCCGGACTGGGAGCCCTTGAAGCTGGGGATGCGCACCCACGAGTCACGCGGCAGCGAGATCATGGTGTTCCCGTTGTCACCGGTGTGCAGGATCATCATGGAGTCGGTCCGCTTGCCCTCGGCGGAGCCGGTGTGCAGCTTCTTCTTCTCGTCCTTGGACAGCCCGTCGCGGGAGTCCGAACCGACGATGAGGTAGTTGGTGCCCTTGCCGTCGCCCGGGCGCTCGATGACCTTGGAGAGGTCCACCTCGCGGCGCACCTTGCCGTCGGCCCAGAAGTACGTGCCGACGCCGACGCCGACCACGGTCACCACCAGGACCAGCGAGCCGACCATGACGCGCCGCCGCCAGTTGGGCCGGGGGCGCGCGGGAGAACTCGCCGCGCCGGGCCCGCCGCCCGGGCCGCCGGGACCCCGGCCGCCGGGCCCGCCGGGACCGCGTCCGGACGGGGAGCCGTAGACCTGGCCGTCGCTGTAGCCGCTGTCGTACGAGCCCGGTGCGGGCACACCGTCGCCGTACCGCTGCTGCCCGTAGCCGTCGCCGTCGTCGTACGAGGGCTGCTGCGGCGGGACCGGGCGCTGCGGGCGCGCGGGCGCGGAGCCCGCGGGGCGCTGCACATGGCGCATCACGCGCGGGCCCTCCGGCTGCGCGGCGGAGCTGCCGCGGCCGTAGCGCTCGCCGCGGTCGTCGTCGGACCATCCGTCGTTCATGCCGTCAAGCATGCACGGGTCCCCCGCGTGTCTGACAGGGTGGGTGGGGATCTGGGCCCGTGCTGTTGCACAGCTGATGCAATGTCCGCGCGATGAACGCATGACCGGTCCGGCTCGGGGCGTGTCTTTCGGATCTTGCCTGGGTCGCGGGGGCCGGCACGCACGTCTGCGGCACAACCGAAGCCGACAAGATCCAAAAGACACGCCCTAAGCTGGGCGTATGACTGATCTTCCGGGCAAGCCGACCTCGGCGTCCCGTACCACCCTGAGCCACATCATGACCGCCCACGACACCAACCTCCTGGGCACGGTCCACGGCGGTGTGATCATGAAACTGGTGGACGACGCGGCGGGAGCGGTGGCCGGTCGCCACTCCGGCGGCCCGGCGGTCACGGCGTCCATGGACGAGATGGCGTTCCTGCTGCCCGTGCGGGTCGGGGACCTGGTCCATGTGAAGGCCCAGGTCAACTGGACCGGCAGGTCCTCCATGGAGGTCGGGGTACGGGTCCTTGCCGAGCGGTGGAACGAGTCCACCCCGGCGCAGCAGGTCGGTTCGGCGTACCTGGTGTTCGCGGCGGTCGACGCGGACGGCAAGCCCCGGGCGGTGCCGCCGGTCCTGCCGGAGACGGAGCGGGACGAGCGCCGCTACCAGGAGGCGCAGATCCGCCGCACCCACCGGCTGGCGCGGCGCCGCGCGATCCTGGAGCTCCGGGAGAAGCGGGCGGCGGAGGGCCTGGACGACTGAGCGCGGGACGCGGTGGCCCCCGGCCGCCGAAAGCCGCGCCGCGTCATGGGCGGTGACCCGTCATGGCTAGGACTCCGTCACGGATCCTGCCCCGTCTGGCAGCGCTCCGTCACCGACCGTGCCCCGTCACGGGCACACCGCCTGGTCACCCGTCACCGTGTCGAACTCTCCCGCGCCCGTCGCCTCCGCCCGCACCGGGCGCACCGCCGTGAAGTCCGTGCCCGCCGTCACTTTCAGGGTGGGACCCAGGCCCTTGACCGGGCGCAGGTCGCTGCCGGGCAGGGCCGCGGCCAGGGACCGCGCCGAGCGGTCCCAGCGGGGGTCGTACTCGACGAGCGTGCGGCGGAGGTCGCCCGCGCCGCCCGCCAGCGGCTTCCCGGTGGTACGGAAGCCCGTCGCGCGCAGGGCGTCGTCGACGCGACGGCCGAGGCCGTCCGTGCGGGTGCCGTTGTACACCTGGACGTGGATGCGGTCCGGAGCCACCTCGACCGTCGTCCCGGGCGGGCGGCCCTTGGCGTCCTGGGTGCGCGGCACGGGCCGCGCCAGCGGCCGGTCCTCGCGCAGCTCGGTGAAGAGCTTGCGGGACTTCGCCGGGTCCCACTTCACGGTCGAGCCGATCCCCTTCACCGGAAAGCTCATCTGCCCGATCGGCACGGTCGCGAACTCCGACGACGCGGGGGAGAAGTCCCGCATCGTCCGCCCCAGCGAGAGGATCTCCTCCGCGCCGAAGCCCTGGTCGGCCCGGACCGAGGACAGCAGCGTCGAGGCGACCTGGCGGAAGCGCACCGGGTTCATCAGCACCCCCGACCCCGTCGCCTCGTGGATCAGCGCCGCCATGAACTTCTGCTGGCGCTGCATCCGGCCCAGGTCGGCCGAGCCGTCGGTGTGCCGGGAGCGTACGTACTGGAGCGCCTGGCCGCCGTCGAGGCGGTGCGTGCCCGCGGGCAGGTCGAGACCGGAGTAGGAGTCCTTCAGCGGCCTCGCCGCGCAGATCCGCACCCCGCCGAGCACGTCCACCGTCTTCATGAAGCTGGTGAAGTCGACCTCCAGATAGTGGTCCATCTTGAGGCCGGTCATGTGCTCCACCGTGCGAACCGTCAGCGCGGGCCCGCCCTCCGCGTACGCCGCGTTGATCTTCACGGGGTGCTGTTTGTGGTGCTCGCCGGTGTTCTGGTCGGTGTGCTCGGGGACCTCCGCGTAGCTGTCGCGCGGGATGCTCACCACGCTCGCCCGGTTCCGGTCCGCCGAGACGTGCACGATCATCATCGTGTCGGTGCAGTGGCAGGGCGCCCCGCCCAGGCGGTACTTCTCCTTCTCCTGCGGGGTGACCTTGTCCCGGCCGTCCGTGCCCACCAGGAGGATGTTGGTGCCGTGGCCCGCCTGCGGCCGGTTCTTCATGTCCTTGAACGGGTCGACCCGCCCGATCCCGCCGTCGAGCCCCGTCACCACGGCATGGCCCACCCCGCCCGCGCCCAGCACGAGGACCGAGAGGGTCGTCGCCATCCGCATGCCCCAGCGGGGCCGCTCGTCCTGCTGTCTGGCGCGGGGCGGGTCGGTACGGGGGGAGCGGGAGCGGGGCGGCGTGGGCACGGGGACCTCCGCGGGCGAAAGGGGGACAGCGGCACGGTAGGCCCATACGATCTGCGACAACGGGCGCCGCCCCGGCCGCGCGCAACGGTGTCCCCCGTTCGCGGTAACGTGAACCACGATGAACGCCACGCACCCCGCTGTTTCCGTGATCATGCCGGTCCTCAATGAGGAGCGGCATCTGCGCAACTCGGTCCGCCACATCCTGGAACAGGAGTACGACGGCGAGATGGAGGTGGTGATCGCCCTCGGCCCGTCCACGGACCGTACGGACGAGATCGCCGCCGAGCTGGTACGGGAGGACCCCCGCGTCCACACCGTCCCCAATCCCACCGGGCGTACCCCCGCCGCGCTCAACGCCGCCATCAAGGCATCCCGCCACCCGATCGTGGTGCGCGTGGACGGCCACGGCATGCTCTCCCCGAACTACATCGCCACCGCCGTCCGCCTCCTGGAGGAGACCGGCGCGCAGAACGTCGGCGGCATCATGCACGCCGAGGGCGAGAACGCCTGGGAGGACGCGGTCGCGGCCGCCATGACCTCCAAGATCGGCGTCGGCAACGCGGCCTTCCACACCGGTGGCGCCGCGGGCCCGGCCGAGACGGTCTACCTGGGCGTCTTCAGGCGCGAGGCCCTGGAGCAACAGGGTGGCTACAACGAGGAGTTCATCCGCGCCCAGGACTGGGAGCTGAACTTCCGCATCCGTGAGGCGGGCGGCCTCATCTGGTTCTCGCCCGAGCTGAAGGTGCAGTACCGCCCGCGCCCGAGCGTGCGCGCCCTGGCCAAGCAGTACAAGGACTACGGCCGGTGGCGCCATGTCGTGGCCCGCTACCACGAGGGCTCCATCAACCTGCGCTACCTCGCCCCGCCGACCGCCGTCTGCGCGATCGCGGCGGGCGTCGTGGTCGGCGCGGTGCTCACCCCGGTGGGCTTCGTGATCCCGGCCGGCTACCTCGCCGCGATAACGGCGGGCTCCCTCCCGGCGGGCCGGGGGCTGTCCCTCAAGGCGCGCCTGCAGATCCCCGTCGCGCTCGCCACCATGCACATGTCCTGGGGCTACGGCTTCCTGACCAGCCCGAAGGCGCTGGCGAGGAAGGTCATCGCGAGCCGCCGCCCGGCCGTCAGGGTCTGACGCCGGACCGTACGCGAAACGAAGAAGGGGCGCCCGGTGCCGTGAAGCACCGGGCGCCCCCTCGCGCGTACGCGCCCGCTACCAGCGGTAGGGCCAGTAGATGTCCATGCAGTCCGACTTGTTGGCGCCGTTGACGTTCTCCGTGCCCTTCAGCGGGTCGCTGTCCTCGGCGGCCTTCTTCGGGTACGTGGCGCCGGTGCGCCAGTCGGCTCCGACCGTGAGGGTCAGCGTGGAGACGTCGGCGGAGACCTTCACCGCGCTGGACGGCAGCTCCATCGCGGTCGCCACCGACAGCGCGTCGGCCTTGCCCTGGGCGCCCGCGCTCTTGGGGTAGGTCAGCGTGGTGACCGCGGCCGCGCCCCGGACGTCGGAGGCCTTCGCCTTGTAGAAGCCCTTGTTCTTCAGGGTGTCGGCGACCGTTCCGGCCCGCTTCTGGGTGGGCGCGGCGCCGTTCGCGCCGGTGCCGTTGACGACGGTGAGCGCGAGCGAGCCGGCCGGGGTGGCCGCCGGGCCCTTGCTCTCCGGCTTGGCCGGTCCTTCGTCCTTCTTGTCGAGCGGCTTGTCCTCGCGGAGCATCGACCACAGCGTCTCGGCCGAGCCGGGCGCCGGCAGCACGTGGTCCTTGTTCTTGGGGTCCTGGATGCGGGGCATGGTCAGCATGTTCATCCGCTCCATCGGCACGCTCTTGAGCTCCATGCCGAGGTCGTAGAGCTTCTTGACCGTGCCGAGCTCACGCGAGACCTGGAGCGACTTGGTGGCCGTCTCCGCCAGGTTCATGATCCGCCCGGTGTCGGTGAAAGCATTCTGCTTCTTCAGCTCGCGCATCACCGAGTTCAGGTACATGTGCTGGGCCTTGGAGCGGCCCAGGTCGCTCTCGAAGGCGTGCCGGGTGCGCAGCCACTGGAGGGCCTGCTCGCCCTTGACCTTGTGGGTGCCCGCGGTGAGCCGCAGGTGCGAGCCGCCGGACACCTTGGGCTTGGGCCCGTCGTACACGTTCTGCTTGACGCACACGTCGGCGCCGCCGACCGCGTCGGCCATCGCCACCACGCCCGCGAAGTCGACCATCATCCAGTGGTCGATGTAGACACCGGTGAGCTTCTCCCAGGTGTCCAGGACACAGCCCGCGCCGCCCCGGGCCAGCGCCATGTTGATGAGGTTGTTGGTGGCCGGGACCGTCTTCTTGGTCTTCGGGTCCACGCACGCCGGGATGTCGACCCGGGTGTCGCGCGGGATGGAGACCACCGAGGCGCTCTTGCGGTCCGCGGAGACGTGCATCAGCATCTGTACGTCGGCGAGCGGCGGGGCGCCGACGCTGTTTTTCGATCCGCCCAGCTTCAGGTTCTCCGCCGAGTTGCGGCTGTCGGAGCCGATCAGCAGCACGTTCAGCGGGGTCTGGCCGTCGGCGTTGGCCGCGGTCTTCTTGGCGTTGGAGCCGCCCGCGCTGCGGTCGCCCTTGCGGATGTTGCCGTTGAGGTGCTGGTAGTACAGGTAACCGGCGCCGGCCGTGCCGAGTATGAGCAGGGCGAGCGTCGAGGCCACCCAGCGCAGTACGCGTCTCTTGCCCTTCTTCTTCACCCGCTTGCGCGGACCGCCGCGCCGGTGGCCGCCGTCGGCGGCCGTCTCCTTCTCGGGTGCGCCCGTGCCCTCGTCCGCGCCGTCGCCGGACGAGCGCGGAGCGGGCGGCCGCCCGCCGCCCGCCTCTTCGCCGTACAGCGACTCGTCCCAGCCGAGCTGATCGGCGTTCCGCTCACGACGCGGCCGCGTTCCCTCCCCGCGCACGCTGTTCTGCCCCACCCCAATACCCCCTGTCTCAGGTGGTCTCCGCACCCGATCGGGGCCGAAAACCTCTCATCATTTGGCACACGCCAGTCGCGTACGCATCAGTTGCGTACGCGGGTGTCACTTGGCGCACACCGACTTGTCCGCTTCGACCTTCTGGATGCCTTCGGGCGCCTTGGCCGGAGCGACGATCGGCACCCCGGCGCCCTTGAAGTCCGCGCCGAGGGTGAGCACCATCGGCGTCTTCCCGACCGCGTCCTGGCTCCCTGGCTTCAGCGCGGTCGCGGGCAGACCCATCAGATCAGCGAGCTTACGTGCCTGGTCGGCCTGGTTGGGTGCGTAGGTCAGCGTGGTGGTCGCGAGCTTCGCCGGGGCGTTGCCGCCATTGTCCGACTTCAGCACGCCCTTGCTGTTCTGCAGCCACACCAGCGTCTGGGAGGCGGAGCCCGCCACCGCCCCGCCGTTGAGCACCCGCACGCGCACGGCGGCGGCCTGGGCGCGGGCGCCCTTGAGGAGCGCCGCCTGGGCGTCCTTGGCCTGGCTCTCCTTCTTCTTCACCTCGGTGAAGGACACGTCCGAGCGCATCATGCTGAACACCTGCGGCGCCTTGACCGGGTCGATGACCACGGTCTTGTGCACCTTGCCGTCGGCCGGATTGTCGATGACCGGAACGGTCGTGAAGGTGACGTTCTTGAGATCGACCTTGCTGAGGTCCTGGGCAAGGCTGGTCAGCTTCTTGATCGACCCTATTCCGGAATCGACCGTGAGCGCCTTGGTGGCCGCGTTCGCCAGTCCGTACATCTTGGTCGGGCTGCTCAGCGTCGAGTCGGACTTCATCTGCCGCATCATCGAACTGAGGAACTGCTGCTGCTGCTTGATCCGGTCGAGGTCGCTCTCGTTGCCGAAGCTGTGCCGGGTCCGGACGAACGCCAGGGCCTGCTCGCCCTTGATCGTGGAGACACCGGCGGGCAGCTTCAGGTGCGACTTGGGGTCGTTCACCGGCTTGGTCAGGCACACCTTCACCCCGCCGACCGCGGTCGAGAGCTGTTTGACCGCGTTGAAGTCGGCCATCATGAAGTGGTCGACGCTCAGCCCGGTGAGCTCCTTGACCGTCCGCATGGTGCAGCCGGGGTCGCGGCCCTCCTGGCCGAGGCTGGTGTTGAAGCGCACCATCGACTCGGCCCGGACCGTCTTGGTGGAGCCGTCCTTCTGCTTGGTCGGGCACTCGGGGATGTTGGTGACCAGGTCGCGCGGGATGGACAGCGCGGTCGCGTTCGTCCGGTCCTTGGAGACGTGGAAGAGGATGTTGGTGTCGGCGTGGCCCTCGCTGCCCTTGTCGCCGTACCCCTCGTTGCCCTTGCCGGTGCGCTTGTCCGTACCGATGATCAGGATGTTCACCGGCCCGTCGGAGGTGGCGTGCTTGCTGCCCGCGTCACCGACGTCCACGGTGTTCAGGTTGTTGTTGAAGTGCTGGTAGAGCAGGTACGCGCCGGTCGAGCCCGCGACGAGGACGAACCCCAGCACACCGCCCGTCCAGACCAGCACCTTCTTCCTGCGGGAGGCCTTGGGCTTGGGCTTGCGCCGGCCCGCGGCGGCCGCCGGTCCGTCCGGGGCGCCCGGCGCGCGGCGGTTGTCACGCTGGCCGGGGACCTCGCGGCGGCGGGGGCCGCCTCTGCCGGGTGCGGTGGTTCTGCGAGCGGGGGCGTCTGCCGAGGAGGACGAGGGGGACGAGGAGGACGGGGACGACTGCGGTCCGGAGGGAGTCAGTCGCAATTCGTAATTGCCCGTCTCCGGGTTGAGCACCCACTGGTCTGCCGGGTCGACTTCCTCTGCCCGCCCACGGCTCTGCGCATCCACGGTTGCCTTAGTCCTCCGTCGGTGCCACTCGAGTCACTTCCCCCAAAGCGCTCAGTCATTCGATCCTGCGGTGTCCGGCCCCGGAGGCCACAAGCACCGGGTCGCGTCACACTATCTGTCCAGTTGAGCCAAGAGCGACGGCCGTGACAAATTCCACGCCCCTTACAACCGGGCAATCCACCCAATCCGTCTCGCGGCTTCTTATCCGTTGGCACACGCTTTACTCGCACATGCCCACCGCGGCATTCGAACCCGAGTACGTCGGGGTCGGAGTGGGGGAAGCCGGATCGTCGGGCTTGTCGTCCGAGCCCGAGCCGTCGGCCCCCTCGGGCGATCCCGTCCCGCCATGGGTGTCCCCCTTCTCCTGCTGCGCGGAGCCCGTGGGCGCCACATGGAGCGGCCGGTCGTCCCTGAGCTGCTGGAAGAGCAGCCGCGCGTCCGGCTGGACCAGCTCGTCGCGGTTGATGTCGTTCACATACGGCCGGCGCGGCACGGTGAGGAACTGCACCTTGTCGGTCGGGATGCCGCGCATCCCGCGCACCAGGTCGTACAGATCCCGCAGCGAATTCAGCCCCGGGTCGGTGGTCAGCGACTTCGTCATCGCGTCCAGGACCGGATAGAGCCGGGTCGGATTGAGCAGTACGCCATTGCTCTGCGCCTTGCGCACCAGCGAGCCGAGGAACTGCTGCTGGCGGTCCATGCGCTCGGTGTCGCTGCCGTCACCGAAGCCGTGCCGGGCGCGGACGAAGCCCAGCGCCTGCTCGCCGTGGAGCGTCTGGCGGCCCGCGGGGAGCTTCAGATGCGCCTGCCGGTCGTCCACCGGCTCCTTGAGGCAGACCTCGACACCGTCGACCGCGTCCACCATGTCCTTGAAACCGCTGAAGTCGACGATCATGTGGTGGTCGACCCGGATCCCGGTGAGCTTCTCCACCGTACGGATGGTGCAGGCGGCGCCGCCGAACTCGAACGCCCAGTTGAACTGTGCCAGTTGGGGGCTGGAGCGGGTGCCGTCCTGCTTGAGGCAGTCGGGTACGTCCGTCATCAGGTCGCGCGGCAGCGAGACGGCGGTCGCGGACTTCCGGTCCGCCGCCAGGTGCAGCAGGATCGTGGTGTCCGAGCGCTGGCTCCCGCCGTCGTCACGGCCGTACGCGCTGTTGCTGCCCGCGCGCGAGTCCGAGCCGATGAGCAGCAGGTTCTGGGCGTTGCCGGTGCCGGGCGGGGGGCGCTCCTTCTCGTAGCGCTCCAGCTCGGCGGCGGCCGTGGTGTCGGTGCGGATGTTGTGGTCGAGCTTGTTGTAGATCCACCACCCGGTACCGGCGGCGGCCAGCACGAGGAACGAGACCCCGAGGGCGGTCCAACGCAGCCAGTGGCGGCGGGGGTTGGGGGTGCTGGGGGCGTCGGGTGTTCCGGATGCGTCGGCTGTTCCGGGGGTGTCGGCCGAGGCTTCCGGCCCGGTCGGCGTTCCCGGCTCGGTCGAGGCTGTCGGCCTGGTCGCCTCGGGCGGTTCGGTCGCGTCGGGCGTGCCCGCGGCGTCGGATTCACCGGGCTCGGCGGACTTCTCCGCGTCGGCCGGGGCGTGCGGGGACACGGGGGGTCCGGACGGCTCCGGGGGCGTCGGCGTGTCCGGTCGTGGCTCGTCCTCGGCCCGGTGGTCGGGCTCGCGGGGCGGGCTGTCGGTCACGTCGGCGTCCATCCTTCACGGGGTCGGCGGCGTACGGAAAGCCGCCGGGGCACCCCGGTAGACGGTCGTCGCGCGCGCTTGGTTGTGTGGCGTACCGCCGATCATCCACCGGAGTTGAGCCCGGGACCCCGGGGACTCGGCCCGCTGTGGGCCACAAGGGTGGCGCCGGAGGGATGGTCGTACCGGGTGTGCGCGACGAAGGTGCGACAGGTGTCCGAGGACCGTTCTGGCGGTCGCGGACGGGCCGGGGCGGCCGTACCGGCGGGGCGCGAACCCGTCACGCACCCGTCACACGGCCGGTCACGCACCCGTCACAGGGCCGGTCACCCGGCCGGTCGCCCGGAAGGGGTCCGGCGGTCACGCCGACCGGTCACACCGCGCGGTGCGTGACCCGTTCGCTCTCGACCCGCTTCTCCAGCCCGCCGTCGGCCAGTTGGTCCAGGTTGCGGCAGAGCACCACCGAGGCGCCCGCGGCCAGCGGCGCGTACAGCCCGCGCGCCAGCCCCTCCCAGCTGTCGTACGGGAGCGCCGACAGCAGCCGCGAACCGGGCTCCAGGCCCAGGGCCCCGGCCTCCGCGCGGGCGCGCTCGACCAGCTCGGCCGCGCTCAGCTCGGTTCCGTCCACGGCGAGCGCGGGCCCCGTCGGGTCGACCGGCGCGTACGGCGCGAACCGGTCGCCCTGGCTCGGCACCTCGACCGCGTAGTCCTGGAACCCGGCGGGGACCTGCGGGAAGCGGCCGCCGAGCGGGCGCAGCGCGAGCGCCACCCGCTCTCCGGAACAGGCGCGGGCCTCCTCCAGCGCGTCCGGCCCCGCCACCACGAGATCCGCGCCCGCGGGGTCGGAGCCCACCTCGGCGACCACGCCGACCGAGTGGCAGGCGAGCAGCCAGACGGCGCTCTGCCAGTGCGCGGGCAGCAGCAGCGCGAGGCGTTCACCGGGCGCGGCGGCGAGGTCGCCCTGGAGCAGATTGGCGGTCTTGGCCACCCAATTGGCGAAGGTGGCCACCGAGAGTTCCACGCGTTCGCCGGTGGCGTCGTCGTAGAAGGTGACCAGGGGGCGGGCCGGGTCCGCGGCGAGCGCGGATCGCAGCAGGTCGGCGGGGGTGCGGTCGCTGGCGTTCACGCGGCAAGCGTACGGGTGGGGGCGGTGGGCGCGCCCGGGGATACGACCGTCCGCGTAGACCGGTCGGCCGACGACCCGTCAGTTCCGGGCGACTTCTGGGATGGACAGATTTATACGCTTATGTCCACGATCGTCAGCATGCGTGCACTCCTTGCATCCTCGATCTCGGTCGCGTGCGCCACCGCGCTCGCGCTGCCGCTCGCCACGTCCGCCGACGCGGCGACCCGACCGGTGTCCTCCGCGGTGTCCTCGCCCGCCGTTTCCACGTCTGCCGCTTCCTCGCCCGCTGCCGCCACATCCCTCACTCGTTCGGCCGGTGCTGCCTCGTCCTCGTCCGCCGCCGAACCGGCAGGCTCCACCCAGTCGCTGCCGCTCGCCCCACTGGGCACGAGCGACCGGACGCTGGGCGCCGCCCGCGCCGTGGGGCTGCCCGAGCGCGGCACCGAACCCTTCTCACTGCTCGGTGTGGTCTGGGACGACGCCAGGGACCAACTCCACGGCACCGTTCAGGTGCGCACCCGGGCCGTCGGGTCCCGTACCTGGTCCGGCTGGCAGGACGTCGACACCCACAACCAGGAGCACGCCCCCGACCCCGGCAGCCCCGAGGACGACGCCGCGCGCGTCCACGGCTCCACCGCCCCGCTGTGGGTGGGCCATTCGGACGGCGTCCAGGTGCGCGTACGGCCGGAGGCGTCCGGGCCCGGCCGGACGACTCCCGGCAGGCTGCCCCGCGGCCTCCACGTCGACCTGGTCGACCCGGGCGCGGACCCGGACGGGGTGGGCGCGGCGGACGAGGCGGAGCAGGAGGACGGCCCGGGGCGCGAGCGCGCGCTGACCCCGCAGGCCGGGGCGCGGGGGGCGGCGGCCCGCCCGTACATCGGGCCGCGCCCGCGCATCATCACGCGCCGGGGCTGGGGCGCCGACGAGGGCCTGCGCGAACGCGGCTACGTCTACACCGGCAAGGTCAAGGCCGCCTTCGTGCACCACACGGCGTCGGGGAACAACTACCGCTGCTCGCAGGCGCCGTCCGTACTGCGCAGCATCTACCGCTACCACGTGCTCAGCAGCGGCTGGCGCGACATCGGCTACAACTTCGCCGTCGACAAGTGCGGGACCATCTACGAGGGCCGGGCCGGCGGCGTGGCCAAGCCGGTCCTCGGGGCGCACACGCTCGGCTTCAACACCAACTCCATGGGCGTCGCCGTCATCGGGACGTACACCTCCACCAACCCGACCGCCGACGCCCTCGACGCGATCGCCCGTCTGACCGCCTGGAAGCTCGGTCTGTACGGGGTGAATCCCACTGGCACCACGCATCTCACGTCGGGCGGCGGGAACCTCTACCGCAAGGGACGAAGCGTCAGGCTCAACGCCATCTCCGGGCACCGGGACGGCTTCGCCACCGAGTGCCCCGGGGCACGCCTGTACAAGAAGCTCGGCAAGGCACGGTCGTCGTCGGCCCGGCTCCAGGGCCGGCGCTGACCGGGGCGCGGCCGGGCGGGGGCGTACCGCCCGGGCGCGCCCCGTCTGCATAAACTGGCCGGCCGTAGTTGAACGAACGATTCCGCCCGGCCCCAGCAGGAAGCAGAGACGACAGGTGACTGAAGCGATCCTCCTGGTCGGCGGCAAGGGCACCAGGCTGCGCCCGCTCACGGTGCACACGCCCAAGCCGATGATCCCGGCGGCGGGCGTTCCGTTCCTCACCCACCAGCTCGCCCGGGCGCGGGCGGCGGGTGTGGAGCACATCGTGCTGGCGACGTCTTATCTGGCCGAGGTCTTCGAACCGTACTTCGGCGACGGTTCGGCGCTGGGGCTGCACCTGGAGTACGTGACGGAGGCGGAGCCGCTGGGCACCGGCGGCGCCATCAGGAACGTGGCGTCGCGGCTGCGCTCGGGGCCGGACGAGCCGGTGCTCATCTTCAACGGGGACATCCTCACCGGCCTGGACATCGGCGCCCTGGTGCGGACGCACTCCTCCTCCGGGGCGGACGTCTCCCTCCATCTGACCCGGGTGCCCGACCCCCGGGCGTTCGGCCTCGTCCCCACGGACGCGGACGGGCGGGTGACGGCGTTCCTGGAGAAGCCGCAGACGCCGGAGGAGATCGTCACCGACCAGATCAACGCGGGGGCGTACGTGTTCCGCCGCTCGGTGATCGACGCGATCCCGGCGGGGCGGCCGGTCTCGGTGGAGCGCGAGACGTTCCCCGGCCTGCTGGCGGCGGGAGCGCACCTCCAGGGCATGGTCGACTCCACCTACTGGCTGGACCTGGGCACCCCGCAGGCCTTCGTCCGGGGTTCGGCCGACCTGGTCCTGGGCCGGGCGCCGTCCCCCGCAGTCCCCGGCCGCTGCGGCGACCGCATCGTCCTGCCCGGCGCCTCGGTGGCCCCGGACGCGAAGCTCACCGGCGGGACGGTGGTCGGCGAGCGCGCGGTGATCGGCGCGGGCGCCCGCATCACGGGCAGCACGATCCTGGCGGACGCGGTGGTCGAGCCCGGAGCGGTACTCACGGACTCCCTGGTCGGGGCGGGTGCGGTGGTGGGGG
Organism: Streptomyces sp. NPDC026377; assembly: GCF_055567715.1. Classification (NCBI taxonomy): domain Bacteria; kingdom Bacillati; phylum Actinomycetota; class Actinomycetes; order Kitasatosporales; family Streptomycetaceae; genus Streptomyces; species Streptomyces sp. NPDC026377. The sequence goes on along the minus strand of NZ_JBVHPV010000001.1, from coordinate 23,163 downwards.
AGCGCTGCGTGCTGGCGGGCGCGGTGATCGGCGACGGGGCGCGGGTGGGCCCGGACAACGAACTCCGGGACGGGGTACGGGTGTGGTGCGGGGCGAGGATCCCCGGAGCATCGCTCCGCTTCTCCTCGGACGAATAACCTCCTTGGGCTACGCCCCGGCCCCCCCCTCCCGCGCCCCGGGGTGGGGCTTGTGGTCGGTTTGCCGTGCGGGGTGGGTGGGGGCCGGTCGCGCAGTTCCCCGCGCCCCTGAAGGGGCCCGCGGCCCCTCGGGGATGCTGACCGCCGAGCCACTGCCGCCCGAGCCCAGAAAAATCCAGCACCCCAGCCCCCAAAGGGGCGCGGGGCACGGCGCGAGCAACCGTCCACGTACCTGCAGATGAGGTCCGGCCCTGAGGGGGGCGCGGGGAAACGGCGCGAGCAGCCGTCCACGTACCCGCAGACGAGGCCCGGCCCTGAAGGGGCGCGGGGAACTGCGCGACCAGGCCCCACCCACCCGCAGACGAACAGGGGGTCCAGGGGCGCAGCCCCAAAAGGAGGGCGGTCTCGGGGCGCAGCCCCGGCACAGGGGCTCACCCCCACCCGGCCGCCCGCCCAGGGCTTACGGGAAGGGGCGGGGTGGGGAAAAGAACCCAGTAGTCTCAGAAGCGTGGCAGGCCGCTTCACCCCCCGCACCCCCACCCGCACCACCGTGCGAGGCGGCCACATCCCCCTACCCACCCGCACCCCCCCACCCCCATCACACCCCCCCACCCCCACCCCCACCCACATCCCCCACCACCGCCACTACACTCCCCCCACCCCCCTGGACCTCCCCCTGGTCCTGGCCCCCCTGCGAAGGGGCCCCGCAGACCCCACCTTCCGCACCACCCCCGACGGCTCAGTCTGGCGAACCTCCCGCACCCCCCAGGGCCCCGGCACCCTCCGCGTAGCCCTCCGCGCCGGCCGCGCCGAGGCCGAGGCATGGGGCCCCGGCGCCGAGTGGCTGCTGGACAACCTCCCCGCGCTCCTCGGGGACGCCGACGACCCCACCGGCTTCACCCCCCGCCACCGCCTCCTCGCCGAGTCCGCCCGCCGCCGCCCGGGCCTGCGCCTGACCCGGACCGGGCTGGTCCTGGAGTCGCTGATCCCGTCGATCCTGGAGCAGAAGGTCACCACGGACGAGGCCTACCGCGCCTGGCGGCTGCTGGTGTGCAGGTTCGGCGAGCCCGCCCCCGGCCCGGCCCCCGGCCGGATGTACGTGATGCCCGACGCCAGGACCTGGGCCCTGATCCCGTCCTGGGAGTGGCACCGCGCGGGGGTGGACGCCAAGCGCTCGTCGACGATCCTGCGCGCCGTACGCGTGGCCCGCCGACTGGAGGAGGCCATCGCCCTGGACCAGGAGGCGGCCGCCGCGAGGCTCCACCTCGTCCCCGGCATCGGCCCCTGGACCAGCGCCGAGACGCTGCAACGCGCGATGGGCGCCACCGACCTGGTCAGCGTCGGGGACTACCACCTGCCGAGCATCGTCGGGTACGCCCTGGCGGGCGACCGCACCGCCGACGACGCCGCGATGCTGGAGCTCCTGGCCCCGTATGCCGGCCAGCGCCACCGAGCCACGCGCTTGATCCTCCTCAGCGGCCGCACCCCACCGCGCCGCGCGCCCCGGATGACCCCGGGCAACATCGGCGCGCTGTAGACGAGGGCGTCACGTCAGCGCAGAAAGAACCCACCCCGTACGGCGAAGAGCTCAACGCACGTCCCCTCCAGCGAAGCGCTCACCGCACCCCGCCGACGAAGCGTGCAACGCGCCTCCGGGGCAAGCACTCACCGCCCCCCACCAAACCCCTACCGCCCCCCACCACCAAACCCCTCACCGCACCTCAATAAACCCCTCCACCCCCCGCTCAGCCCGCTCCCTGGGCGCCCCGGCCGCATGTCCGACCGCCACCGCGCCCATCGGGTCCCAGTGCGCGGGCAGGTCGAGGACCTCCCGTACGACCTCGCGGCAGAACATCGTGGAGGACACCCACGCCGAGCCGAGCCGCTCGGCCGCCAGCGTCACCAGGAAGTTCTGGACGCCCGCGCCCATGGCGACCACGAACATCTCGCGCTCCGCCGCGTCCCGGCGCGGGTCGCCGTAGGTGTGCGAGCCGTCCATCACCAGGCACGGCACCACCAGATACGGCGCGTCGCGCAGGACCTGGCCCCGGCGCACCCGCTTGGCGATGAACTCCTCGGATTTCCCGTCGCCCCGCAGGTCCGCGATCCACGCGTCCCGCATCGCGTCCAGCAGCCGGGTGCGCGACCGCTCGGACTCCAGCAGTACGAACCGCCAGGGCGTGGTGTGGTGCGGCGCGGGCGCCGTGACGGCCGCGGTCACCGCGCGGCGCACCGCGCCGGGGTCCACGGGCTCGTCGGTGAACGTCCGGACCGTACGCCGCTGGGTCACCGCCGTCCGTATCGCCTCCGAGGTGCCGAGGCGGAACATGTCGTCGGCCGCGTCCCGCACCAGCGCCCGGGCACCCACCGGGCCACCCGTGTCACCCACGCCGCCCCCCGTCACCAGGTGCGCGAGGCCGCTGACCACCGCGACCGGGAACCCCGCCGCCTTGCCCTTGACCAGGTCGCCCGCGCCCGCCAGCTCGTCGGCGCTGGCCACCACCGTCGCGCTGAGCTCGTTGCCGTGCGTGTCCGTGCCCCCGCGCAGGTCGTCGAGGACGCGCACGCCCGCGGCGCCGATCGCCACATCGGTGAGCCCCGCGCGCCAGGGCCTCCCGAAGGTGTCCGTCACCAGGACGCCCACCTCGACCCCGAGCGCCGCCCGTATCCCGGACCGGATCGCCTCGGCGGAGGCGTCGGGGTCCTCGGGCAGCAGCAGCACGGTCCCGGCGGGGGTGTTGGAGGCGTCGACCCCGGCCGCGGCCATGACGAGGCCCTGCCGGTTCTCCACGATGCGCAGGGCGCCGCGCCGGGCCACCACCCGTACCGTCTCGGCGTCGATCGCCGCCTCCCGGTCCGCCGCCTCGACGACCCGGCCCTCCGCCTTGGAGACGATCTTCGAGGTGACCAGCAGGACGTCCCCGTCCACGAGGTCGGGGGCGGCGGCCGCGATGAGCCGCGCGAGATCGTCCCCGGCCCGCACCTCCGGTATCCCGGGCACGGCCCGTACCCGGTACGAGGGCGGGACGGCCACGGCCCTGGGGGCAGCGGCTGCGGTGGCCCCGGCGGCTGCGGTGGCCTCGGCCGTCATGCGCGCACCTCCTCCGCCAGCGTCAGCGCCTCGCGCGCCATCGCGGCCGTCGCGTCGAGGTCCGTCATCATCAGCGGGACCGCGCGGCAGCGGATGCCCGCGGCCTCGATCCGCTCCACCGCCGCGCCGTCGGCGGTGTCGACCAGCCAGCCGTCGAGCAGGCCCGACCCGTAGTGCTCGGCGACCGCCTCGGCCGTCGACTCCACGCCGACGGCGGCCAGCACCTTGTCCGCCATGCCCCGCACCGGCGCGCCCCCGACGATCGGAGAGAGCCCGACCACCGGGACCCCCGCATCCGCGATCGCCTCGCGGATGCCGGGCACGGCCAGGATGGTGCCGATGCTGACGACCGGGTTGGAGGGCGGGAAGAGGATCACATCGGCGGAGGCGATGGCCTCCAGGACACCCGGCGCGGGCTTGGCCTGCTCCGCCCCTACCGGCACCACGGCGGTGGCGTCGAGGGACGCCCGCAGCTTCACCCAGTACTCCTGGAAGTGGATGACCTTCCGCTCCCCGTCGGCCTCGACCGCCACATGCGTCTCGACGCGGTCGTCGGACATCGGGATCAGCCGGACGCCCGGCTGCCAGCGGGCGCAGAGCGCCTCCGTCACCGCGCTCAGCGGGTAACCCGCGCCGAGCATCTGCGTACGGACGATGTGGGTCGCGAAGTCGCGGTCGCCCAGGCCGAACCACCCGGGTCCCACCCCGTACGCCGCGAGTTCCTCCTTGACGTGGAAGGACTCCTCGCTCCTGCCCCAGCCCTGCTCCTCGTTGATGCCACCGCCCAGGGTGTACATCACCGTGTCGAGATCGGGGCAGACCTTCAGCCCGAACAGATGGATGTCGTCACCGGTGTTGCCGACCACCGTGATGTCCGCGTCCGGCGCGGCCTGCTTGAGGCCGCGAAGGAAACGGGCACCGCCGATGCCGCCGGCCAGAACCACAATGCGCATGGACAGCAGTCTGTCAGGCGGGTACGACATCCTGGGCGGCGGCTGTGGACAGAGCGCCGGCTGTGGACAGACCGGCGACCGTGGACTGAGCGGCGGCCGTGGACTGAGCGGCCTGGCTCGCGTGCATCGGCATGTCGGTCAGGCCCGGGTAGTACACATGCAGGCTGACGGCCGGTTCCAGCGAGTCGTTGACGACCTCGTGGACATAGCCGGGCGCGAACACGCGCTGGGAGCCGGCGGCCAGCGCGCGAGTGCCGCGCTCGGTGCGCTCGCTCAACTCGCCCTGCAAAACGGTCAGGACGCCCGAGGAGGCGCCGTGGTCGTGCAGTCCGCTGCGCTGCCCGGGCACCCAGGACAGCAGCCACACCTCGTAGCCGGGCCCGGTGCGCAGCCGGTGGTACCAGCGGCTGGTCGCGTCGTACTGGACGAGCGGGGCCCACTGCGCGCGGTCGGCGGCGATCGAGCGGGCCAGGCCGACGAAGTCGGCGACGGTCGCGGGGTGCTCCCGGGCGGGCTGGAGGAGGTGCAGGACCTCGAAGATGTCGCCGGCGATCTGCAGGTCGCTGTCGCTGTTCATGGGTGCGGTGGTTCCTCGGCAGGGACTCGGTGACGAGTGCGGGGTGTCGCGAAGGCGTGTGCGCGCGGATGCGCGAGGGCCCGGGGGGCCGGACAGAACACGGAGGAAGGCTGGAGCGCTACGGCATCAACAGCTGGAACAGCAACAGCGCGCCTGGACAGCGCTGCGGAACCCACGGAGGTGGGTCGCGAAGAGCGCTGTGGTTGCTGGCATGCGTCAAAGGTGACCAAGAACAGCCGAGCTGTCAACTCAATACCCGATTTGGCCGCAATGTTTCACCTCATCCGGTTACGGCGCCCGGAGAAAGGTTTGTGCACGGGCAGCGCCGGAGATGTGGCGCTGCAACCGCATCGGCAAACACCGCGGCGCCGTCGTGACCGGACTGTGATCCCCATCGCTCCCTCCGGCCGGATGCAACAAGATCGATTTTGGATTCGTCTTCTCTGGGCAGGTGAGGGAAGTGCGATTGGGCCAATGGCATGTGTCATGGTTTTTGCCGATTTGAACACTTTCCGTATAGGCTTGGTTCCGCAGAGTGAATACGGGGCCCAATAGCAGATCTCGGCTTGACTGGCCCGGATCCACACACTTGTAATTTCACTCGTGTCGTTCGGCCGAAATCGGTAACGGCAGCATCACGGGGCAGCAAAGACAGACGAGGGGTGCACATGACCGAGGTGTTCCAGGAGCTGCTGGTCGACGATGTGGACGAGGAACTCGGCTGGCAGGAGCGCGCACTGTGCGCCCAGACCGACCCCGAGTCCTTCTTCCCCGAGAAGGGCGGCTCCACCAGAGAGGCGAAGAAGGTCTGCCTCGCCTGTGAAGTCCGCTCCGAGTGCCTCGAATACGCCCTCGCGAATGACGAACGCTTCGGCATCTGGGGCGGGCTGTCCGAGCGGGAACGCCGTCGTCTGAAGAAGGCGGCGGTCTAGTCTTTTCGGGGCCTTTGCCCCCTGAGGTCCCCCTCCGGGACCCGCCCGGCTCCCCCCGGCTCCCGCGGGCGGCGGACTGCCGTGTTCCCCAGCCATTAGTGTGGGGCGCTGCCAGTCAGCACAGCAGCCTCCGGGGCCCCCAACCCCCGGACCCCGGCCGGAGGGGCCCGTACCTCGATGTCCGTGCACAGCCAGTCGACGGCCCCGTACTCCGAGGCCGCGGCATCACCGCTCGTTTCCGCCCACGCACCCGAGTTCCCGAGACACGTCGTCACCGCAGTGCTCGTCTCGCACGACGGCGCGCGCTGGCTGCCCGACGCCCTCGCCGGACTGCTCGGCCAGGAACGCCCCGTACAGAGCGCGTACGCGGCCGACACCGGCAGCGCCGACGACTCCGCCCGTCTGGTCACCGAGGCCCTGGGGGACGAACGCGTCCTGCACCTCGCGCGCCGCACCGGCTTCGGCGCCGCCGTCGACGAGACCGTCCGCACCGCGCCGGTGCTCGGCCCCGACGAACTCACCTATCTGAAGCGGCCCAGCGGCTGGGACCCCGTCTCCCGCAGCTGGCGCGACGACAGCTACGACCTGCCCGAACTGCCGCACGGTGAACCCGTGCAGTGGCTCTGGCTGCTGCACGACGACTGCGCCCCCGCGCCCGACGCCCTCGCCGAACTGCTGCGCGTCGCCGACTCCGACGCCCACGCCGCGATCGTCGGCCCCAAGCTCCGCGGCTGGTACGACCGCAAGCAGCTGCTCGAAGTGGGCGTCTCCATCGCCCGCAGCGGCCGCCGCTGGACCGGCCTGGACCGGCGGGAACAGGACCAGGGCCAGCACGACCAGGTCCGCCCGGTGCTCTCCGTCTCCTCCGCCGGCATGCTCATCCGCCGCGATGTGTGGGAGGAGCTCGGCGGCTTCGACCGGCGGCTGCCGCTGATGCGCGACGACGTCGACCTGTGCTGGCGCGCGCACGCCGCCGGCCACTCCGTCCTCGTCGCCCCCGAAGCCGTCGTCCGGCACGCCGAGGCCGCCGCCCGCGAGCGCCGCACCGTCGACTGCGCGGGCCGCTCCGCCGTCGACCCGCACCGCGTCGACAAGGCGGGCGCCGTCTACACGATGCTCGTCAACTCCCGTCCCGCCGCGCTGCCCTACGTCTTCCTGCGCATCGTCGTGGGCACCGTCCTGCGCACCCTCGCCTATCTGCTGGGCAAGGCACCCGGGCAGGCCGTCGACGAGATCATGGGCCTGTCCGCGACCCTGCTGCGGCCCGGCCGGATCCTCGCCGGACGCAAGAGACGCGGCAAGGCGGCGGTGGAGGCGAGCGAACTGCGTCCGCTCTTCCCGCCGCCCGGCGCCACCGTCCGCGCCACCGTCGAACAGGTCGCCACCAGCTTCGGCGCGGGCACCGAGGACACCGGCGGCTCCCGGCACGGCGCCGTCGAGTCCGGCCCCGGCGGCGACGACGCCGACTTCCTGGAGATCGAGCAGTTCGCGCGGCTGAAGAAGATCGCCCGCAAGCCCGCTCCCGTCCTGTTCGCCCTGCTCCTGCTGATCTCGCTAATCGCCTGCCGCGAACTCCTCGGCGGCGGCGCCCTCTCCGGGGGCGCCCTGCTGCCCTCGCCCTCGGGCGTCGGCGAGCTGTGGGGCCGCTACGCGGACGCCTGGCACCCCGTCGGCACCGGCGGCACCCAGACCGCCCCGCCCTACCTCGCGGCCATCGCCGCCCTCGCCGCCCTCTGCTTCGGCTCCACCGGCTTCGCCCTGACCCTGCTGCTGGTCTGCTCGGTCCCGCTGGCCGGGCTCACCGCCTACTTCGCCTCCCGTCCGCTCGTCGAGTCGCGCCTGCTGCGCGCCTGGGCGGCCGTCGCCTACGCCCTTCTGCCCGCCGCCACCGGCGCCCTCGCCACCGGCCGGCTGGGCACCGCCGTCCTCGCCGTCCTCCTGCCGCCGATCGCGCGCGCGGGCATCACCGCCGCCGGTCTGCGCGCCGAGGGCCGCGGCTCCTGGCGCGCCACCTGGACGTACGCGCTGCTGCTCACCGCCGCCATGGCCTTCACCCCGGTCGTCTGGCCGCTCGCGGTGCTGCTCGGCCTCGCGGTCCTGGCGCTGCGCCGCGACGACCTCACCGCCTACGGCCTGCGCTTCCTAGCCGCCGTCGGCACCCCCCTGCTGATCCTCGCCCCGTGGTCGCTGACCCTGCTCACCGGCCCGTCCGGCTTCTTCCGCGAGGCCGGACTGGAGTACGGCAAGGGCGCGGCCTCCGCGCTCGACCTGCTCGGCGCGAGCCCCGGCGGACCCAAGACGGTCGGCGGACTCCTCCTCGTCGGCTTCGTGCTGGCCGCGCTCGCCGCACTGCTGCGCGGGGAGCGGGAGTTCGCGATCCGCGCCGCCTGGGTCGTCGCCCTCATGGGCCTCCTCTTCGCCGCCCTCTCCAACAACGACGGCTGGGCGGGCCCGGCCACCCTGGTCTACGGCCTGGCCCTGATCGCCGCCGCCGTGCTCGGAGCCGAGGGCGCCAAGGAGCGCGTCGCCGCCCACGGCTTCGGCTGGCGCCAGCCGGTCGCCGCGCTGATCGCCCTGGCCGCCGCCCTCGCCCCGCTGATCGCCGCGGGCGGCTGGATGCTGCGCGGCGCCGACGGGCCCCTTGAGCGCCGCGATCCGGTGCAGGTGCCCGCCTTCGTGGCGGAGGAGAGCGGCACCCGCGACCAGGCCCGCACCCTCGTCCTGGGCGGCACCTCGCCCGCCAAGGTCTCCTACACCCTGGTCCGCGGCTCCGGCGGCCGCCTCGGCGACGCCGAACTCGCCGCCTCCGGCGGCAGCGACCCGCGTCTGGACAAGGTCGTCGCCAATCTGGTCGCAGGCTCCGGCGCCGACCAGTCCTCCCAGCTCAGCGGCTTCGCCGTGCGCTATGTACTGGTACGCGACGGCGCCCCCCACGCCTTCGGACGGGTCCTGGACACCACCCCCGGCCTCAGCCGGCTCAGCCAGCTCGACGGCAGCGCCCTGTGGCGGGTCGACCGGCAGGTCGCCCGCGCGGTCATCATGCCGCCCGCCACCGCCGCCACCGCCACCGCCGGGGGCTCCGCGCAGCCCGTCGCCGAGCCGGTGGCCGTCGCCGCCGACCCGGTCGGCGTCCACACCAAGATCCCCGCCGGTGCGGACGGCCGCGTCCTGCGCATCGCCGACCGGGCCGCACCCGGCTGGACCGCGACCCTCGACGGCAAGCCGCTGAAGAAGACCACCGTCGACGGCTGGGCCCAGGGCTTCCAACTGCCCGCCTCCGGCGGCCGCCTGGATGTCACCTACGACGCCCCCTTCACCCACACCGCGTGGATCTGGACCCAGTCGCTCCTGTCCCTGGTGCTCGTCGTGCTCGCCCTGCCGGGCCGTCGCCGCCGGATCGACGACGACCTGCCCGAGGAGGAGCAGCCGGAGCTGCCCCCCGCGCGCGACGGCGAGGGCCGCCGCGCCCGCCGCCTGCGCGCCCAGGCCGAGGCCGGGGAGTCCGCAGCCGACCCGTCGGCCGAGCCCGACCGCCCGGCCGGCCAGGACTTCCCGCCCCCGCCGTCCTCCGCCCCCACGGCACCCGGGGCCGACCCGTACGCGAGCACCCCGTACGCCGAGGTGCCCCAGCAGCCCTACGGGCAGTGGGACGGCTCGGGATACACCGACGCCGAGTACCCCCAGCAGCAGTACGACCCGTACCAGCAGCAGTACCAGCAGTACGACCCGTACCAGCAGCAGTACCCGCCGCAGGAGCCCGCGTACGACCCCTACGGCTATGGCTACGGCGGGGAGCAGGCTCCGGGCCAGGGGCAGGACCACGGCGGCCGCATCCCCGGCCAGAGCCCTGACGGCCAGGGCCACGACACCGAGCAGCCGCACCGCCCCGACGGGAGCAACCAGTGAACCGCAGCACTCTCTCCCTGATCGCGGCCGCCGTCGCCCTCGCCGCCGTCACCGGCTTCGCGGCCGTCACCGCGCCGGGCGGCGACTCGGTGAAGGCGGACGCGAAGGGCCCGGCGCGGCTGCCCGTCGAGCGCTCCAGCCTGCTCTGCCCGGCGCCCAGCCTCTCCGACCTGGCGGAGACCACGTACACCACGTACACCCCCAAGGGCGGTGACGCGGGCGCCAAGGCGGGCACGGCCGGCGGCGCCGTGCTGAAGCCCGCCGTCACCCCGCTCACGGACGGCACGCCCGCCAGGGCCACCGCCAAGGCGGACAAGGACAAGAAGGGCAAGAAGGGGAAGACCCCCGAGAAGCCCGACCCCAGCAAGGCGGTCGTCACCCTCAAGGAGCCCGGCAGGCCCGCGTCGGCCACGGCGGACGGCGCCGACGCGCCCGCCCTCGCCGGGTCCGCCGACGGCCCGCTGGCGCCGGGCTGGGCGGCGCAGCAGACCACGGTGGTCTCGGCGGGCGACGCGCGCGCGGTGCTCGGCACCCGCTGCACCGAGCCCGACACCGACTTCTGGTTCCCGGGCGCATCCACCGCCAAAACCCGGCAGGACTACGTCCATCTGACCAACCCGGACGACGGCGCGGCGGTCGTCGACGTCGAGCTGTTCGGCAAGGACGGCCCCATCAAGTCGGAGGTGGGGGAGGGGATCACGGTCCCCGCGAAATCCAGCGTCCCTGTTCTGTTGTCAACGTTGACCTCGGCGGCGGCCGACGACCTGACCGTTCACGTCACGACCCGCTCCGGGCGGGTGGGCGCGGTCATGCAGGCCTCGGACGCGAAGGCGGGCGCGGACTGGCTGTCCGCGTCGGCCGACCCGGCGGCGAGCCAGGTCCTCCCGGGCATCCCGGGCGACGCCACCGACGTACGCCTGGTGGTGTACGCCAAGGGCGCCGACGACGCCGATCTCAAGGTGAGGCTGGCCGGTGCGAGCGGCAGCTTCTCCCCTGCTGGTCTGGACACCGTCCACGTGAAGTCGGGGATGACGGCGTCCTTCGATCTGAAGAACGTGACGAGGGGTGAGGCGGGTTCCCTGTTCCTCACCCCATCTTCGGATGGCGGAAAAACGCCTGTCGCGGCGGCACTTCGGGTCGTGCGCGGCACGGGTGACAAGCAGGAGACCGCCTACATTCCGGCCACCGCGCCGGTCGGCGACCGGTCCACGGTCACCGACAACCGGGCCAAGGGCTCGACGCTGGCCCTCACCGCGCCGACCGCCGCCGCCACCGTCAAGGTCACCGCGTCGCCCGGCACCGAGGGCGGCGAGCCGCAGACCAAGACGTACACCGTGAAGCCCGGCACCACGCTGGCGGTGGAGCCGCCCGTCCCCTCCGGGCTCAAGGGCTCGTACGCGCTCACCGTCGAGACCCAGCCGGGCAGCGGCCCCGTCTACGCCTCCCGCACCCTGGCGCTGCCGCAGGACGGCATCCCGATGTTCACCGTCCAGACGCTCCCCGACGACAAGGGGACAGTGGCGGTCCCGGCCGCGAAGCAGGATCTGTCGGTCCTGGACGACTGAGCCGGGCCGACCGCGCCCGAGAGGGACCTTTTCGGGTGCGGTTCAGTCCTGTCCGTAGCGGGGATCGACCGACTCCGGTGCGAGGCCGAGGAGTTCGGCGACCTGCTCGACCACGACCTCGTGGACGAGCAGGGCCCGCTCGTCGCGGCTCTTGGTGCGGATCTCGACGGGCCGCCGGTAGACGACGATCCGCGCGGGCGTTCCCTTGGAGGCGGGCAGCGCGCGCCCCAGCGGCACGGCCTCGTCGCTCCATCCGTCGTCGTCGGACTCGGGCAGCGGCACGTCGGAGACGAGGAAGTCGACGTCGGCCAACTGCGGCCAGCGCCGCTCCAGCCGCTCCACCGAGTCCCGCACCAGATCGCGGAAGCTCTCCGCGCGGCTCACCGAGAGCGGCACCTGCGGCGGGGCGACCGGGCCGCGCATGCCCCTGCCGTGCCGGTCGCGGCGGCGGGGCCGCGGGCCGGGCGGTACGGAGTCGGGTCCGGCGCCGGTGCCGGAACGGGAAGTGTCCATCACTGACGCAGCGTAGCCCTCCGGAGCGCCGCGCGATCGCGGCGGCGGCCCCCTCCACGGCATGTCGCGCGATGACCGTTTCTCTCTCGGTTGAGAGCGATTACCGGCCCATACGGGACAGTGGATTTCACGTCGTTTGACCGGAAGATTCTCAAGTACGGAACGTCAATGCCCTCGTCACACACCGTGCGCCCCTCCTCCTGTGCAGGTCAGCCCAGTTGCTCAGAGGGCCGCTGTGCCCGAGCTCACACCGCGACACGGTGGAGTGACCCGGTGGAGAGTCGTCGCGGCCCGCTCAAGAGTGCGGTACCGTCCAACGTCGTGAGCCCTGTACGTCGCTGTTCGCGCACCGCGTGCGGCCGCCCTGCCGTCGCGACACTGACGTACGTCTACGCGGACTCGACCGCAGTCCTCGGTCCGCTCGCCACCTACGCCGAGCCCCACTGCTACGACCTGTGCGCCGAGCACAGTGAGCGCCTCACCGCGCCCCGGGGCTGGGAGGTCGTCCGCCTCACCGACGCCTCCGCCCCGGCCCGCCCCAGCGGTGACGACCTGGAAGCGCTTGCCAACGCGGTACGGGAAGCGGCCCGCCCCCACGAGCGCGCCGCCGAGGCCGGCGGCGCCCGCGCGGCCGACCCCATGGAGGTCGCCCGCCGCGGCCACCTCCGCGTACTGCGCTCGCCCGAACCCTGAGAAGCGGGCGTGCCCGCCGGACCGCCGCGTACGGCGGACCGCCGCGTGGAATGCCCGCGGCGTGGAATCTCGGCACGCGCGCGTTGGACCAGCCGCACTCGGGGGCATCCGCGTTGCAGAACGACGGCTGCGGCGTTCTCCACAGGCACCGCAGCCCCGACACCCCCAGCCGGTAGCCTCGGTCCTGGGGGCCGCATGTCTCCGCAGGTGATTTTCAGAAGGGTTGGGCCGTGGCTGTTGATCTGTCGCAGATCGTGAAGGCGTACGACGTCCGCGGGGTGGTGCCGGATCAGTGGGACGAGTCCCTGGCCGAGCTGTTCGGAGCGGCCTTCGTCCGGGTGGTGGGCGCCGAGGCGATCGTGGTCGGACACGACATGCGCCCCTCGTCGCCGGGCCTCTCGGCGGCCTTCGCGCGCGGCGCGGCGGCCCAGGGCGCGGACGTGACCCTGATCGGCCTGTGCTCCACGGACCAGCTGTACTACGCGTCCGGCCGGCTCGACCTGCCGGGCGCCATGTTCACCGCGTCCCACAACCCGGCCCAGTACAACGGCATCAAGCTCTGCCGCGCGGGCGCCGCCCCGGTCGGCCAGGACACGGGGCTCGCCGACATCCGGGCCCTCGTCGAGAGCTGGTCGGAGTCGGGCGCGCCGGAACCGGCCGCGACCACCGGCACGATCGACGAGCGCGACACCCTCGCCGACTACGCCGCGCACCTCAAGTCCCTCGTCGACGTCTCCGGCATCCGCCCCCTCAAGGTCGTCGTGGACGCGGGCAACGGCATGGGCGGCCACACCGTCCCCACCGTCTTCGCCGGTCTGCCGCTGACGCTGGTGCCGATGTACTTCGAGCTCGACGGCACCTTCCCCAACCACGAGGCCAACCCCCTCGACCCCGCCAACATCGTCGACCTCCAGGAGCGCGTCCGCGCCGAGGGCGCCGACCTGGGCATCGCCTTCGACGGGGACGCCGACCGCTGCTTCGTGGTGGACGAGCGCGGCGAGGGCGTCTCACCGTCCGCCGTGACCGCGCTGGTGGCCGCCCGCGAGCTGGCCAAGCACCCCGGCGGAACGGTCATCCACAACCTGATCACCTCCTGGTCCGTCCCGGAGGTCGTCCGCGAGAACGGCGGCACCCCGGTCCGCACCCGCGTCGGCCACTCGTTCATCAAGCAGGAGATGGCGCGTACGGGCGCGATCTTCGGCGGCGAGCACTCCGCGCACTACTACTTCAAGGACTTCTGGAACGCCGACACCGGCATGCTGGCGGCCCTGCACGTCCTGGCCGCCCTCGGCACGCAGGAGGCCCCGCTCTCCCGGCTGCTGGCGGAGTACGACCGCTACACGGGCTCCGGCGAGATCAACTCGACGGTGACCGACCAGACCGCCCGTACAGAGGCCGTCCGCGAGGCCTTCGCGAGCCGCGAGGGCGTCACCCTGGACGAGCTGGACGGTCTGACGGTCTCCTCGGCCGACTGGTGGTTCAACCTGCGCCCCTCCAACACCGAGCCCCTCCTCCGGCTGAATGTGGAGGCGCGCGACGAACCGACGATGGCGAAGGTGCGCGACGAGGTCCTGGCGCTGGTACGGGCGTGACCGCGCGGCGGACCGCCGGGGCCCGGGATCCGGGGCCCCGCCGGTCCGTCACCGGGCCGCCCGCCACCACCGGCCCGGCCCGGCCATCCTGGAAGCTCGCACCGCACCCCGGCGGTAGGGTGACAAGGCCCGGCCCAGGCAACTGAATCCAGGCACCCGATCCACGCATACGCGACGACGAAGACGTTCCGGAAGGACCCCCATGCCGCTCGAAGCCGGCCTCCTCTCCATCCTGGCCTGCCCCGCGTGCCACGCCCCGCTCAAGGACGCGACGGCCGAGGAGACGCCCGAGCTGGTCTGCACCGGCACGGACTGCGGCCTCGCGTACCCGGTCCGCGACGGCATCCCCGTACTCCTCGTGGACGAGGCCCGCCGCCCGGCGTGATCCCGCCCCGCGTGGACCCCGTCCCGCGGACCCCCGACCGGCGCCCCGCCGGAACCGAGTGACCCGGAACCCCGATCGCCCCGGAGGCCGCCGCACATGCTCGACGAGTCACTGCTCGACGCACCGGAAGCCCTGGCCCGCGCGGACCGCCGCGGCCTGCTGCGCGGAGCGGCCGACGCCGGTGCCCGCGTCCGCACTGCCGCCCGGCACGCCGCGGAGGCGGGCATCGCGGAGCTGCGCCCCGAGGGCCGCCCCCGCGCCGTGCTCGTCGCGGGCCCCGGCACCGCCGCCGCGGGCGTGGCCGATCTGGTCGCGGCGCTGGCCGGGGCCTCCGCACCGGTCTCCCGGCTGGTCCCGACCGGGGTGGCCGCCGCGGCGGGCGCCCTGCGCTGGAACCTCCCGGGCTGGGCGGGCCCGGTCGACCTCCTGCTCATCACCACGACGGACGGCAGCGAGCCCGGCCTCGCCCTCCTCGCCGAGCAGGCCTACCGCCGGGGCTGCACGGTCGTGGCCGTCGCCCCGAAGGGCTCCCCGCTCTCCGAGGCCGTCGACGGGGTGCACGGCCTGGTGGTGCCGCTGGCGACGGCCCCGCACGAGCTGTACGAGGACGGGTCCACCCCGGCCGCCTCCCCGAGCGCCCTGTGGGCCCTGCTCACCCCCATCCTCGCCCTGCTCGACCGCCTGGGACTGATCTCCGCGCCCGCCGAGACGCTGGAGAAGGTCGCCGACCGGCTCGACCGCACCGCGGAACGCTGCGGCCCGGCCATCGCCACGTACAGCAACCCGGCGAAGACCCTCGCGGCGGAACTCGCCGACTCCTTCCCCCTCATCTGGACGGAAGGCGAGAGCGCCGCCCCGGCGGGCCGCCGCTTCGCGACCGTACTGGCCGAGCTCGCGGGCCGCCCCGCGCTCGCCGGCGAGCTGCCCGAGGCGCTGGCGTCGCACTCGATCCTGCTCGCGGGCTCGCTCGGAGAGGGCGCCGACCCGGACGACTTCTTCCGCGACCGCGTGGAGGAGCCCGCGACGCTGCACGCCCGCGTCGTCCTGTTCCGCGACCGCCCGGCCGGCGGGCTCTCCGCCGCTCCGGCGGCACGCGAACTCGTCCTGGGCCACGACGCGCAGATCAGCGAACTGGAGCCGGAGGAAGGCTCGGAGCTGGAGTGCCTTGCGGAACTCCTCGCCCTCGCGGACTTCACGAGCGCCTATCTCACCCTCGCCTCGACACCGCCCCCGGCGTAGGGCAGTGCCGTGCGGTACGACCCCGGGGTGATCGACGCCGGACGGCCGCCGGGGCACACGGGCGGCACGCGGCGACCGATTCCGTACACGACCACGCGAAAGTGACCACGCGAACCATGGACCGTCTCGCCAACACCGTGCGCCCCTACGCCTGGGGCTCCACGACGCTGATCCCGGAGCTGCTCGGCACCGACCCCACCGGCGAACCGCAGGCGGAGATGTGGATGGGCGCGCATCCGGGCGCCCCGTCCCGAGTCGACCGGGGCGCGGGCGAGGCAGCGCTCTCCGACGTCATCGCGGCGGACCCGACGGCGGAGCTCGGTGACGCGGCCGTCGCCAAGTTCGGTCCCCGTCTTCCTTTCCTTCTGAAGGTGCTGGCGGCAGGCGCCCCCCTTTCGCTTCAGGTGCATCCCGATCTCGCCCAGGCACAGCGGGGTTACGCGGACGAGGAGAGCGCGGGCGTTCCGCTCGGCGCCCCGCACCGCAACTACAAGGACGCCAACCACAAGCCCGAACTGATCTGTGCCTTGACAACGTTCGAAGGCCTGTGCGGGTTCCGGGCTCCGGAGGAATCCGCGGATCTCCTCGCCGCGCTCGACGTGGACTCCCTCAAGCCGTACGTGGACCTCCTGCGCGCGCACCCCGAGGAGGCGGCGCTGCGCGAGGTCCTCACGGCCGTACTGACCGCCGACCCGCGGGAGATGGCGGCGACGGTGACCGAGGCCGCCGCGGCCTGCGAGCGCCTGGGCGACGACATCCACCAGGTCTGGGCCGCACTCGCCCACCACTTCCCGGGTGACCCGGGCGTCATCGCGGCCATGCTCCTCAACCACGTCCGACTCCAGCCCGGTGAGGCGCTGTTCCTCGGCGCCGGCGTCCCGCACGCGTATCTGAGCGGTATGGGCGTGGAGATCATGGCCAATTCGGACAACGTGCTGCGCTGCGGCCTGACCCCGAAGCACGTGGACGTCCCCGAACTCCTGCGGATCGTCCGCTTCGAGGCGGGCGACCCCGGCGTGCTGCGCCCCGAGGCGTCGGAAACCGGCGAGGAGGTCTACGGGACCCCGATCGAGGAGTTCCGCCTCTCCCGCTTCGTACGACCGGAAGGCGCCGCTCCGACGGAACTGACGGCCGCGACCCCGCAGATCGTCCTGTGCACCGCCGGTGCCCTGGACCTCGGTGACCTGCGCCTCACTCCCGGTCAGGCGGCCTTCCTGCGGGCAGGTGAAAAGGCCGGGCTGTCCGGAGCGGGCACCGTTTTTCGCGCCACTGTCGTGGCCTGATGCAACAATGTGCGGCCGAATGGCGGCACCCGGGCGGCCGCGCCAACGACGAAGGGAACACGTGCACGTATGAGTGCGTCAGGCGGAACCAAGGCGATCGTGGCGGCGCTGGGCGCCAACCTCGCGATCGCGGCAGCCAAGTTCGTGGCGTTCCTCTTCAGCGGCTCGTCGTCGATGCTCGCCGAGAGCGTCCACTCACTGGCCGACTCGGGCAATCAGGGCCTGCTGCTGGTCGGTGGCAAGAAAGCCCAGCGTGAGGCGACACCGCAGCATCCCTTCGGCTACGGCCGCGAGCGCTACATCTACGCCTTCCTCGTCTCCATCGTCCTGTTCTCGGTGGGTGGCATGTTCGCCGTCTACGAGGGCTACGAGAAGATCAAGAACCCGCACGAGATCGAGGCCTGGTACTGGCCCGTCGGCGTCCTCGTCTTCGCGATCATCGCCGAGGGCTACTCCTTCCGCACGGCCATCAAGGAGTCGAACGAGACGCGCGGCTCGCTCTCCTGGTCGCAGTTCGTGCGCCGGGCGAAGGCGCCCGAGCTGCCCGTGGTCCTCCTGGAGGACTTCGGCGCGCTCATCGGACTCGTGCTCGCCCTCGGCGGTGTCGGAATCGCGCTGGCCACCGGCGACGGCGTCTGGGACGGCATCGGCACCCTCTGCATCGGCATCCTGCTGATCCTGATCGCCCTGATCCTGGCGGTGGAGACGAAGTCCCTGCTGCTCGGTGAGGCGGCGGGCCTGGAGGAGGTGCACAAGATCCGTACGGCGATCGTCGACGGTGACACCGTCACCTCCGTCATCCACATGCGGACCCTGCACCTGGGCCCGGAGGAGCTGCTGATCGCCGCCAAGATCGCGGTCCGGCACGACGACACGGCGGCCGAGGTCGCCCGCGCGATCAACGAGGCCGAGGCCCGTATCCGCGAGGCCGTGCCGATCGCCCGCGTGATCTATCTGGAACCGGACATCTACAGCGCGACGGAAGCCGCAGCGGGCCCGGACCCGGCGGCCACGCCCGGAGGCACCGGGCACTGAGCAGGCGGTTCCCCTCGGCCGGGCATGCCCCCGGGGGGCTCCCGCCCCTGGATTCCCGCGGTTCGTCATCCGGGACGGGCTGGGGGCGGCTGGGCCGATCGGTGTAGATTCGTGACCAGAGCCAGACGTCGCTGCTGATGGCGGTCGGTCGATACGCCCCGCGTACCGGCCGAGGGAGAGAGGGCCTCCGACGGACTGCGCTGTGAGCGCGACGGGCGCCGCTGGGTGCCCATGGGCACTCCGGTGTCCACCCGGACATGCGATGTCCGCCGGGCACCCGCGGGTGCGCGCGGCCCTCGCCCTGCCCAGGTGCGCCCGCAGACCTTCCGCAACCACCCTCGACCCACCCATGAGGAGCAGCTCGCATGACGACTGTCGACGCCGGCCAGGACTTCAAGGTCGCCGACCTCTCTCTCGCCGCCTTCGGGCGCAAGGAGATCACCCTCGCCGAGCACGAGATGCCCGGCCTGATGTCGATCCGCAAGGAGTACGCCGCCAGCCAGCCGCTCGCCGGCGCCCGGGTCACCGGCTCCCTGCACATGACGGTGCAGACCGCCGTCCTGATCGAGACGCTCGTCGCGCTCGGCGCCGAGGTCCGCTGGGCCTCCTGCAACATCTTCTCCACCCAGGACCACGCCGCCGCCGCCATCGCGGTCGGCCCCAACGGCACCCCGGAGAACCCCCAGGGCGTCCCGGTCTTCGCCTGGAAGGGCGAGACCCTGGAGGAGTACTGGTGGTGCACGGAGCAGGCCCTCACGTGGCCGAACTCCCCGACCGGCGGCCCGAACATGATCCTGGACGACGGTGGTGACGCCACGCTCCTGGTCCACAAGGGTGTCGAGTTCGAGAAGGCCGGCGCGGCCCCGGACCCGTCCACCGCGGACAGCGAGGAGTACGCCCACATCCTCACCCTGCTGAACCGCACCCTCACCGAGAACCCGCAGAAGTGGACGCAGCTCGCGTCCGAGATCCGCGGTGTCACGGAGGAGACCACGACCGGTGTCCACCGTCTCTACGAGATGCACCGCGACGGCACCCTCCTCTTCCCGGCGATCAACGTCAACGACGCGGTCACCAAGTCCAAGTTCGACAACAAGTACGGCTGCCGCCACTCCCTGATCGACGGCATCAACCGCGCCACCGACGTCCTCATCGGCGGCAAGACCGCCGTCGTCTGCGGCTACGGCGACGTGGGCAAGGGCTGCGCGGAGTCCCTGCGCGGCCAGGGCGCCCGAGTGATCATCACCGAGATCGACCCGATCTGCGCCCTGCAGGCGGCGATGGACGGCTACCAGGTCACCACGCTCGACGAGGTCGTCGACAAGGCCGACATCTTCGTCACCACGACGGGCAACAAGGACATCATCATGGCCGCCGACATGGCCAAGATGAAGCACCAGGCCATCGTCGGGAACATCGGCCACTTCGACAACGAGATCGACATGGCCGGTCTCGCGAAGATCCCCGGCATCGTCAAGGACGAGGTCAAGCCGCAGGTCCACACCTGGACGTTCCCCGACGGCAAGGTCCTCATCGTCCTCTCCGAGGGCCGCCTGCTGAACCTGGGCAACGCGACCGGCCACCCGTCGTTCGTGATGTCCAACTCGTTCGCGGACCAGACCCTGGCCCAGATCGAGCTGTTCACCAAGCCCGAGGAGTACCCGACCGACGTCTACGTGCTGCCCAAGCACCTCGACGAGAAGGTCGCCCGCCTCCACCTCGACGCGCTCGGCGTGAAGCTCACGACGCTCCGCCCCGAGCAGGCCGCCTACATCGGCGTCGAGGTCGAGGGCCCGTACAAGTCGGACCACTACCGCTACTGATCCCGCCGCCGGGCCCGTACCTCACGGACCCGGCAGCCGCGGTACCGGCAGACCCGAAGCGGTACCGACGACGCCAGGCGTCACGCAGTACGCAGTGCCGAGCGCAGCGGTACCAGGCAGGCCCCCGGACCCCCGTGCCGGGGGCCTGCCCCGTACCCCGCCTCCGTACAACGGTCCACCCCTACGCCCCCGAGGACCACAGGACCCCATGCCCCGCGGCCGGTATTCGCTTCACGACCCGCACGACCACACCCCCCTCGGTGAAGAACATTTCCACTGCGCGCCCGGCCCCTCCGGCTGGCGTTACGTCTCGCAGATCACCACCCCCTCCGGCGACCCCGCCGGCTCCGTCGATCTCGCCCTCGACGACCTCGGCCGCCCCATCCGCCTCGAACTCCACGCCAGCAGCTGGCAGGTGCGCGGTGCCGCCCTCGACGGCGTCACCTGGGTCCGCACCGACCCCACCGGCATCCACGCCACCGAAGGCAATGTCCCCGCCCACGCCTTCACCGGCGCGTCCCCGGCCTTCCTCATCGCCACGTCACGTCTGCTCCGCCTCACCCCCGGTTCCCCCGCGACCCGCGTACGCCTCGTCGCCTTCACCGACCCGGTCCTGGCCCCCCGCACCCTCGACCAGTCCTGGGCCCTGGTGAACAGTGAAGCGCACGCCACTGACAACGGCCCCCTGACCGTGGACGAGTACCAGGTCAGCGCCCTGGACACGGGGGAACAGCACAGCGTCCACATCGCCGGCGACGTGGTCCTCGCGGCGCCGGGAATCGAGCTCGAATCCCTCGAAAGCCCGCCGTCGGTCTGGAGCCCGTAGAGCCTGTCCGGTGACCTTGCGGGCGGGGCGACATCTGCGGGCCCCGGGTCCCGCGAGGCGGAGGGGACAGCTCAGGCAGGCGGTACGAAGCCGGTGGCCGACTTGGCACCCGACCCGGGCTCGGCCTGCTGCACCGGGGCCGAGGGGCCGGCGCTCGGCAGGGGGACGGACGGGGGCGTCGCGGGAGGCGCGGGAGGCGCGAAGACGGGCGGCGTGCTCGCCGAGGGCGTACGCGCAGGAGCGGCACTCCAGACCGGCGCGTGGGGGATGGGCATCGGGGTGAGCGCGGGCAAGTGCGCCCCGCCCTGGGGCGCCCCGAACGCCCGCCTCGCGTCACGCGCCTGCCGCTCGGCGACGACCGCCGCCAGATAAGCCGCCGGAGGCACCCCCTCCGGCGTCGGCGCCCCCGTCCGCGCCACCAGGTCATCGGCCAGCCGGACCGCCATCGCCCAGCTCACCTGCGCGTCGAGCTGCCCCATCCGGGTCAGGTACTGCCGTACGGCCAGCCACAGCGCATCCGGCACTGCCGACAGATCGAGTCCGGAGAAACGTCCCATCAGCCAGGGCGGAGGCGGCGGAACGGCGACGGGCCGCCCGGCGGGCACCCTCTCGCGTACGACCAGGGTCCCCGCGAACACGTCCCCGATCCGCCGCCCCCGACCCGAAACCAGCGACGCGATGCAGGCTACGACCCCCAAGGTCAGCAGGATCTCCACGACACCCATGGCTCCGCGCACGAGCGCGTGCCGGAAACGAATGGGCCCGCCGTCGTCACGCACCACCCGCAGACCGCATGCGAGCTTCCCCAGCGAGCGCCCGTGCGTCAGCGTCTCGACGGCTATGGGCACACCCACGAGGACGAGGACGAACAGGGCGACGGCTATCGCCGCCTGTGCCGCGTCGTCGAGGGAAGCGGTGGCCAACAACAGCGTGAACGAGACGATCAGATAGCCGGCCCAGGCCACGGTCATGTCGATGAGCAGCGCGAGCGCGCGACTGGGCAGTCGCGCGGGCCGCAGCCCCAGCACAACCGCGTCCCCCGTGACCAGCGCACTCACTGATTCCCCACCCTTCATGGTCGCCGCCGGGACGACGACCTCCACCGAGGCCGCCGAAGCGGCGACCTTCCCCGACCCTCGGAATCCTCAGTCTGCCAAGCTGGCCCGCAGCGCGCCGCAGTAGGACGGACCGTACGCACCCAGTGCCTGGAGCAGCAGCCGACCATGGACCTCGACGTCTTCGTCACCGCCCACCATCACGAGTGGGACCGACTCGACCACCTGCTGCGCCGTGGCCGCCGCCTGACCGGCGCGGAAATCGACGAACTCGTCGCCCTCTACCAGCACACCTCGACGCACTTGTCGCAGATACAGTCCTCGACGCCCGACCCGCAGCTCACGGCCCGTCTCACCCAGCTCGTCGCCCGCGCCCGCGCCACGGTGACCGGCACGCGCCGGGCATCCTGGCGCGACGCCGCGCGCTTCCTGACCGCCGGGTTCCCGGCAGCCGTCTATCGCGCGCGTAGATGGTGGATTCCGGCGGCCCTGATCTCGACGGCACTGGCCGCGATCATCGGCTGGTGGATCGGTACCCACCCGGAGGTCCAGGCGTCGATCGCCGCTCCGGAGACGCTCAAGGACATGACGCGACCGGGCGGCGAGTACGAGACGTACTACTCGAGCCACCCGGCCGCCTCCTTCGCGGCCCAGGTCTGGACGAACAACGCACAGGCAGCGGCGATGTGCCTGGTCCTGGGCGCGTTCTTGGGCCTGCCGGTCCTGTGGGTCCTCTTCTCCAACATGCTGAACCTGGGCGTGGGCATCGGCCTCATGTCCTCGGCCGGCCGCCTGGACACCTTCCTCGGCCTGATCCTCCCGCACGGCCTCCTCGAACTGACCGCCGTCTTCGTAGCCGCGGGCACAGGGCTGCGTCTCGGCTGGACGGTCATCGACCCCGGGCCGCGCACCCGTCGTGACGCCCTCGCCGAAGAAGGCCGCGCGGCCCTCGGAATGGCCATCGGCCTGGCCCTGGTCCTGTTCGTCTCCGGCCTGCTCGAAGCGTTCGTCACCCCCTCCGGCCTCCCGACCTGGACTCGCATCGCCATCGGCATCGTCGCCGAGCTGGCCTTTCTCCTGTACGTGTACGTCCTGGGCCGCCGAGCCGTACGCGAGGGCGAGACGGGTGACGTCGATGAACCGGACCGCAGCGCGGGCGTTCCCACCGCCGCCTGATGTGCGTACGACCCGTCTGACCTGGTACTGTCCTCTTCGCCCACAAAAACCGTTGACACGGTCTGCGTGGGGAGGTAGATTCAAACGGTTGCGACGGACTGGACAAGTTCGGACGCACTGGCTAGTCTTCTCTCGCTCTCAACGGAAATGCGATTTCCGCAGAGCCATTCCGATGGATTCGAATCACGATGCCGATTAGTTCGGCCGAAATGATTCTGATAGAGTCGGAACCGCCGGAAAGGGAAACGCGAAAGCGAAAACCTGGAAAGCGAATCCCGCTGACAGGGAATCGGACACGAAAGAGTCTGATAGAGTCGGAAACGAAGGAAGCGCCCGGAGGGCCCGGAAACGGGAACAAAGGAAGCGTCCGTACCTTGAGAAC